>JAUIFV010000020.1 GCA_030430155.1 Gammaproteobacteria bacterium | reverse complement strand
CCCACCGGAAACCAGCGAATCCACCGCCATACCTCGGCGGCCATCATCATCAAACACGAACTTGGCCGGCGGCACCTGTTCAGGGTGGGCCGGGATGTGGACACAGCGGCCGGCCGTGTTGTAGGTCCAACCATGGTACTGGCATTGAAGGAAAGAGGAGTTTCCATGGCTCTTGCGGCAAACCTTCGCGGCCCGGTGTCGGCAGACATTGGCGAACGCCTGAACCTGATTCTCCTTATCCCTAAGAACCACAATGGGTTCTCCGGCAATGTCTCCGGTGAAGAAATCCCCTGGATTTTTCAATAACTCGGTGCGACCCACCAGCTGCCAGGAGGAAAGAAAGCACTTCTCTTTCTCCTTTTGGTAAAAGTCTCCATCCGTGTACCAACGACTGGGAATGGTACTCGCCAAGGAAATCGGTGTACTTGGGTCAAATTCCGAAGGGGTCAAATCACTCATTGTCTTTCTCTCTGTCACGGGTCCGGCGCTAAACTAAAACCTTTAAGTGACGTGATTTATGAGAGTTGAGATGGGTTATGAATTTCGATCTGCCTGAGGAGTTGGTCGCGCTTAAAGCGGCGACCGCTCGATTCGCGAAGGAGGAGATCGCACCCAAAGCCCAGGATTGGGATCGGGAGGAGGGGTATCCCGATGACATGATCGGCCAACTCGGCGAGCAGGGCTACCTCGGCATCCTGGTCCCGGAAGAGTTCGAGGGGGCGGGCGGGTCCTATATGGCGTTCGCCATCATCCTGGAGGAATTGGCCCGTCACGATGGCGGGCTCGCTCTCGCGGTCGAGGCGCACAATGGTCTCTGCTGCCAGCACATACTGCTCGGCAATACTGAGGTCGCGTGCTTCCTTGCCGAACACGATGCGGCTGGTCACTTCAACACCATGTAGCGGCTGACCGCCGGTGCGTTGAGCTGGAGTCTGGGTTCCTGGTGGCAGGCGCGCCTGCCCGAGGATGTCGATCGCGGACCGAAGATCGCGCTTGGCATGGCGGTGATGGCGGTCGGTATCACTCTGGTTGCAGCGATGGTGGCGCCGCCGGTGCCGGTCGCGGTTGGCGTGTTCGGACTGATCCTGACCGGGCTGGGCATCGGCATGGTCTTCCCGCAGCTGTCGGTGCTGACCCTGCAGCTGGCGCCGCAGCGCGGGCAGGGGCAAAGCGTGTCGGCTTTGCAGATCTGCGATGCGTTGGCCACCACCGCTGCGGTCGCGGTGGGTGGTGCGCTATTTACCTGGCTGCTGCTGTGGCTGCCAGCGCAGGCCTATCTGGCGATCTTCGGGCTGGCCTTGGTGCTCGCAGCGGTCGGCGTCTGGGGTGGATATAGAGTCCGCCCGGCTTGAACAGGCATCAATCAACGAAGGCCCACGCTCAGGCCAACAGCGTCGGCTCCCGACCGAATTCATGCACGCAGTCGACCACCAGTTTGAGCTGCTCGGGGTCGATGTCGGGAGTGATGCCGTGGCCCAGATTGAAAATGTGGCCGGGGCCGCTGCCGTAGTCGGCCAGGGTCAACGCGACCATGTTGCGCAGGGCCTTGGGGTTGGCGCGCAGGGCGTTGGGGTCCAGATTGCCCTGCAGGGCGACGCGATCGCCGACCAGCTGTCGTGATTCGCGCAGCGAGGCGGTCCAGTCCAGCCCCAGCGCCTGGCAACCGGTGTCGGCCATCGCGCTCAAGTGGGCCTGGGCGCCCTTGCTGAACAGCGTCACTGGAGCAGGTTCAGGCAGCTTGCGTAGTCCTTCTACGATCTGCGCCAGGTAGCGCAGCGAGTACTCGCGGTAGTCGGCAAAGGGCAGCGTGCCGCCCCAGGTGTCGAAAACCATCAGCGATTGGGCGCCGGCGGCGCGCTGCGCGGCCAGATAGTCGATGACGATGTCTGACAGCAGGCTGAGCAGCCGGTGCATGGCCTCCGGTTCGTTCCAGGCCAGCTGGCGGGCTTCCTTGAAGCCGGTATCGGAGCGCCCGCCCAGCATGTAGCAGGCCAGCGTCCAGGGGCTGCCGGAGAATCCGATCAGCGGTACCAGGCCGTTCAGCTCGCGGCGAATCATCCGTACCGCGTCCATGACGTAGCCAAGCTGCTGTTCGGGATCGATACGGCCGAGGCGGTCGATGTCGGCAACGCTGCGCAGTGGCGAGCTGAAGCGCGGACCTTCGCCCTCTACAAAATGCAGGCCCAGACCCAGAGCGTCGGGGATGGTCAGGATGTCGGAGAACAGGATCGCCGCGTCCAGCTCAAAGCGGCGCAGCGGCTGCATGGTGACTTCGGTGGCCAGCTCGGGGTTCTGACACAGGTCCATGAAGCTGCCGGCCTGGGCCCGGGTGGCGCGGTACTCGGGCAGATAGCGACCGGCCTGGCGCATGATCCACACCGGCGTGGTGTCGACCGGCTGCCGAGCCAGGGCGCGCAAATAGCGGTTGTGCCGCCCGCTGGGGGCGGCGATCAGCTGAGCATCATTCATCGCGAGATCTCGGTTTGCAGCGGTCCCACCCGGCGTGGCCAAACGCCCGGACCGCGCAGATGGGCGGGAAGATTGTCCAGTGCTTGCTTGGCCGCCTGCAGATTCGGATAGCGACCGAAGCACAACAGCCACCAAGTGCGGTCGGGCTGCTGCAGGCGAACCTTGTGGAAGCTGTCGACTGCCAGTCCGGAGCCGCCGGCGACGGCGCTGTAGTCGTCCGGGCTGTCGCCGGCACGCAGCTGAATGGTGTACTCGCGCTCGCCCCAGCCGGCAAAGGTCTGCGTTTGCATGCTGGCCGCGCTGGCGCTACTCCCGTCGCGCTGAACCGGCGCTGCAGATGGCCGGATCGCTTCGGGCGCGGCCGGCGGAGTGGCCGGGGTGCGCGCAGGCGGCGCCGTGCTCGCCACCGGTGCGGGCGCGGGCGCCGTCAACGGGGCTTTGGCCGGTGGCTGGGGCGGACTGACTGTCGCCGCTTCGGTCGTCGCGACGGCGGGCTTGGCCGGCGCAACCCGCTCGGCAGCGGTTTGTCTTGTTGATGCCGTGGCCGTCGGCGCGCTGGCCGCCGCTTCCGGGGCGGAGGCTGGTTGGGTCGCGACAGTCGCGCTGGCTGTCACCGTGGCCGTGCTCGTCGGCTTGGCGTCTTCCGCACTTGAGGTGTCCGCCGGAGTCTCCGGCGCGGTATCGGTGAGCGCCGACATCTTGGCAATGTTGCTGGCCGAGGTCTGCGCTGCTGACGGCGCTGGCGATCGCGGCGGCTGCGCAACGGGCGGTGAGGCTGGGGGTGGCGCCTGTACCGGCGGCGTGTTGGTTGCCGGCGCAGCGACCGGACGAGGGCTGGCCGCCGCAGCCCGCACAGGCGGAATAGGCGCCGTAGCCGGTGCCGGCGGCGGTGGGGTAAGGCTGGCCGGGACCCCTTGGCTGGGTGCTATAGGCGCCGGCGAACGGGAAAAGACGTTGCGCACCGGCGCTTGGCTGGCCCCGCTGGTCGCGTCGCTGGGTTGCGCAATAGGCGCCGGGCCCTGTACCGCTGGCGGACCGGCGGGCGGCAAGGTGGCCGGGTTCTGATACTGCAGCTGGGCTGCGCGGTTGGGATCAAGCAGATAGGCCGGCGGCGCTGCCGGTGTGCTGCGGTCGCGGCGATCCACGCTGCGCGGTTGCACATCGGCCAGTTCGTCCTCGGTGCCGCACAGCCAGCCCTTGCTGTTGGGGTCTGGAATGCAGATTCGCTCCGCCGCCAGCGTTGGCGCGGCCGTGGCAAGTGCAATGATGAGCAGCGTCAACTGCCTCATCCGCGCTGGGGTCCGTCGCTGCCCTGGCTGAACATCACCTGGAATCCCTTTTTTTTCTGTAGTTCACGGGCTCGATTCAAAGCGGCCTCAGCCGACTCCAGATCGAGATACTGCTCCCGCTTGAGGGTGGTGCGAACGCCGGGCTGGCCCCACTCGCGGGTCAGTATCCAGGCGCCAAGCAGGTCCTGCTGCAGCCGCAGCTGATAGTACTTGGGCTGCTCGCCGCCGACCGCCCGGGTTTGCATGAAGATGCGCATCCGCCAAGTTTAGCTGGAGCGTGAGCAAAACTCATGAAGCAGCGGACTTACTGCCCGCTGAGGACCGCGTCCAGCGCACGCTCATCGACACCGCTGACGATCTCGGCCTTGCCGATGCCGCGCCAGAGGATGAACTTCAGCCCGCCTGCGACCGCCTTTTTGTCCAATGCCAGATGGTGGCGCAGTCGATCCAGCGGCAGCGGCGGTGCGACGCTGGGCAGCCCGACTGCGCTGAGCAGGTCGATCAATCGCTGGGTGTCTGCCGCATCGGCCATCCCCAGTAGCGCCGACAGCTGCGCCGCCTGGACCATGCCAATGGCGACTGCCTCACCATGCAGCAGCTGGGTGTAGTCGGTCGCCGCCTCCAGCGCGTGGCCGAAGGTGTGACCCAGGTTGAGCAGGGCGCGCTCGCCGGCTTCGCGCTCATCGCGGGCGACGATGGCGGCCTTGTGCCTGCAGCTGGTGGCGACCATGTGCACGATGGCGTCGGCGTCGTGCGCGTTGATCGCGTCCACGTTGCGCTGCAGCCAGTCGAAGAAGTCCGGATCGGCGATAGCCGCGTACTTGATCACCTCGGCCAGACCCGCGCGGTATTCGCGCGCGCTGAGGGTGCTCAGCGCGGCGACATCGGCAAGTACCAGCTGGGGCTGCCAGAAGGCGCCGACCAGATTCTTGCCGCTGGGCAGATTCAGCCCGGTTTTGCCGCCCACCGACGAATCCACCATGGCCAGCAAAGTCGTAGGGCACTGCACGAAATCGATGCCGCGCATGTAGCAGGCGGCGGCGAATCCGGCCAGGTCGCCAATCACCCCGCCGCCCAGCGCGATCACGCAGCCATCGCGGCGCAGTCCGCGCTCAGCCATTCGGGTCAGTATCGCTTGGAAGCTGCCCAGATGCTTGTGTTGTTCGCCGGCTGGCAGGGCGATCAGGTCGTCGTCAACCAGCGCCAGGCGGTCCAGTAGCGTCCGCGCATACAGCGGCGCCACGTTCTGGTCACTGACCAGCACACAGCGCCGTCCGGCGCAGTGCTCGGCCAGCAGCGGATCGGCCAGCGCGCCGCTGCCAATGACGATGGGATAGCTGCGCTGGCCCAGATCGACTTGTAGGTGAAGGTGCTCGGGC
This sequence comes from Gammaproteobacteria bacterium, assembly GCA_030430155.1. Lineage (GTDB taxonomy): Bacteria > Pseudomonadota > Gammaproteobacteria > Xanthomonadales > SZUA-5 > SZUA-5. The sequence goes on along the minus strand of JAUIFV010000020.1, from coordinate 36,594 downwards.
CGCTCGGCTTTGGGAGACTGTGTTCTCATCTGCGCTGTTTCTTGCACTGCTCGACTGAAGGAGGAGGGCCCAGGGCCCAGGGCACGGGGCCCAGGAGAGCCGAATCGGTCAACTCTGCTGAGTCAGTTGTTCGGTGTCGACTATACCCAGCTCATTGAGGCGAATGGCGAGCAAGCGGGCCAGTTTGGCGGGGCGGTCGCTGATCGATTCGGCGACTTCGTCGGCGACGGCCAGATACAGCGGGTTGCGCTCATTGGCCATTGCCTCCAGCCGCTCGCGGCGATCCGGCGCCTGCAGCAGCGGGCGTTTGCGATCGCGCGCCAAGCGCAGCAGCTGGGTGCGCACCGATGCCTGTAGATAGACCACAAAGCCATGGCTGCGCAGACACTCGCGGTTCTCCGGGAGCAGCACGCTGCCGCCTCCGGTGGCCAGCACCAGATCGGGCCATTCGATGACTTCGCGCAGGGCCTGGGCCTCACGCTGCCGAAACTTGGCCTCGCCCTCCAGCTCGAATATCAGCGGAATACTGACCCCGGTACGCTGCTCGATCAGCTCGTCCAGATCGACAAAGCGGCGTCCCAGCAGCCTCGCTAGGCGCCGACCGACGGTGCTCTTACCGGCACCCATGGGGCCGACCAGAATGATGTTCCTGCTGCGCTGCATGGGAGCAGTGTAGCGAGTTGAGCGGCGCAAGCGGGGTGGGGAACCATTGCCCGATTGCGTGGTCTGCCCTGGCTTGCGGAGCGCAAGTCCGTTCGCATCAGCCATTGACGGGTTTCAATGACTATCGACGCGCAGATCGCTACCATGCGCGGCTTTCGCGTGTCGCACGCCTCACTTCGTCACTCATAGTTTTCGATTAGCCCATGCTTAGATTCCTCATCCTGTTCTTCGTCATCTGCCTGGTTCTGTTTGGCGTCGAGGTCTCCAAGCCTGGGGAGAAGTGGATCGTCGAGCCCTTCACCAGCGTGCTGGCCAGCTTCAGCGTTTGGCTGATCATGCTGTTCGACGACAACGTGATCAGCTACGGCAAGATCATCCAAAGCACTACCAACGCCTTCGCAGTGTCCATTGAGCGCGGCTGCAACGGTCTGGAGGCAGTGATCATTCTGGTTTCCGGCGTGCTCGCCTTCCCAGCCAGCGTGCGCGACAAGCTGGTCGGCCTGACGGTGGGTTTCATTGCCATTCAGGCGCTGAATCTGGTGCGCATCATCAGTCTGTTTTATCTGGGACAGTACAGCAAAGTCTGGTTTGACTGGTTCCACCTGTACTTGTGGCAGGCGCTGATCATTCTGGATGCGGTCTTCGTTTGGCTGATTTGGCTGCGCTGGGTGGCGCGGCGCCAGCGCGAGCAGAAGCTGGCAGCCGCTGCGGCAACGGCTACGGCGTAGACGGGTCGCCCGGTGCGCATCCTGATCGCTGGCTGCGGACGGCTGGGCAGCGCGGTCGGTGCCAAGCTGGTCGCGGCAGGACATCAGGTTTACGGACTGAAGCGCGATCCGAGCGGACTGCCTGCTTCCATCAACGCGATTTCCGCCGATTTACTCGGTTCGGGACTGGAGCTGGCAGTTCCGGACGGCATCGACGCTGTGGTCTACGCGCTGACTCCTGCGCAGCGCAGCGAATCCGCCTACAGAGGGGCCTACGTTGATGGCCTCAGCAATCTGCTGGCGCTACCGGCGCTGACTGACCCGGCGATCCACTGGCTGTTTGTTTCCAGTACCGCGGTCTATGGCGACGCCGACGGTGCTCAGGTCAGCGAGGCAACGGCTCCCGCGCCGATGCGCTTCAACAGTCGCGTGCTGGTCGAAGCTGAGCAGTTGTTGGTCGGCGCTCGCGCACAGGCCGCCGTGGTTCGACTGGGCGGGATCTACGGGCCTGGGCGGGAGTACTTCATCAATCAGCTGCGCAGCGGCGCGCTGCGGGTGTCGCGCGATCATGCGCAGTACGGCAACCGCATTCATGCCGAGGACGCGGCCCGGCTGCTCGCGCAGATCAGCGCGGCCCGACTGGTGGGCGTGTACAACGGCGTGGACACGCTGCCCAGCCCTGATTTCGAGGTTGCTGATTGGCTTGCCGCACGGCTGGATCTGCCGCCAGCACCGGCCCGCGATGCCGGCGAAGCGGCGCGGGAGAATCGCGCCATCGTTTCTCTGCGTACGCGCGAGTTGCCGTTTTATCATCGCTATGCGGACTATCGCGCCGGCTACAGCGCCACTTTGAGCCAGGTCAATCATCGCTGCAGTCCGCCAGCATAGAATGAGGGTGGCTGTGGGATTGCGCCGCGCTACCAGGAGCACACCCCGGGGCCGGCGGCGCGGCTAGCGCGACTCGATCATAGGATCCCTCACATGACTGCAACCACGCTTTACTCCGAGGCTATCGCCAAGTTCGAAAAGCTCCTGGCCGAGGCCATGCAGACGGCCGACCCCGAGGCCACGGCGATGACATTGGCCAGCGCCTCGCCTGACGGGCGGGTCTCGGCACGCACGGTGCTGCTCAAGGATGTCAACGCCGACGGCTTCGCCTTCTACACCAACACCGAAAGCCGCAAGGGCCGGCAGCTGGCGATGAATCCGCAGTGCGCGCTGCTGTTCTTGTGGAAGTCGCTGCTCAATCAGGTGCAGGTGAAGATCGAGGGCGAGGCGGTGCCGGTAACTGCGGCGGAGGCAGATGCCTACTTCGCGACTCGTCCCTATGTCTCGCAGATCGGTGCCTGGGCCTCGCTGCAGTCCGAGACACTGGAAAGCCGTCAGCTGCTGGAGCAGCGGGTGGAGCAGTACCGTGAGCAGTATCCGGAAGGGCAGGTGCCGCGGCCGCCACACTGGTCCGGCTACAGAGTGCGTCCCAGCCTGATCGAGTTCTGGTACGGCGAGGCCTTCAGACTGCATCGCCGCGACCGCTTCGAAATCGAAGACGGGCAGTGGACCCGGCGCCTGATCTACCCGTGAGCACGCTGCAGCAATGTGGGCCGGAGATCTGGCAGCTGCAGACCCAGCCGCGGCGCTGCCACGATCTGCGCGCGCGAGCCAATCGCTGGCTGGGCGAGATCGGCGCGCAGGCCGGAGTACTGCATTTGTTCGCATTGCACACCAGCTGCGGGCTGCTGATCACCGAGAACGCCGACCCGGACGTGCATATCGACATCGAAAGCATGCTGGGCCGCTGGGCGCCGGATGGAGATCCCATCTACCGACATGATTGCGAAGGCCCCGACGACATGGCCGCCCACCTGCGCAGCCTGTTGACCGGCTCGGGCTTGAGCGTGCCGGTCGCCGATGGCCAGCTGCTGCTGGGCGTGTGGCAGGGCGTATATCTGTACGAACATCGCGCGCACGGGCACCGACGGAAGATCGCCGCCAGCTTTCAAGGCAGGCTAAGTGAAGGGTGACCGCTTCCCACAGCGCATCGTTTGCCTGACCGAAGAGCCCACCGAGGTGCTGTATCGGACCGGTGAGTCCGAGCGTATCGTCGGCATCTCCGGATTCACCGTGCGTCCGGCGCGTGCGCGCAAGGAGAAGCCCAAGGTATCGGCCTTCACCAGCGCCAAGGTCGATCGCATCCTCGATCTGCAGCCTGATCTGGTGATCGGCTTTTCCGACATCCAGGCCGACATCGCCCAGGCGCTGATCAAGCAGGGTGTGGAGGTTTGGATCGCCAATCACCGCAGCGTGCAGGGCATCCTCGACTACTGCCTGCGCCTGGCCTGCATGGTTGGCGCGCGCGAGCGGGGCGAGGCGCTGCTGGCGGAAATGGAGCTAACCCTGGACCGAGTGCGCGCCAGTGCGGCGCAGCTGCCATGCCGACCGCGGGTCTATTTCGAGGAATGGGACGAGCCGCGCATCACCGCGATCAGTTGGGTGTCGCAGCTGATCGAGATTGCCGGCGGTAGCGACGTGTTCGCCGAACGCGGTCAATCGTCGCTGGCCAAGGGACGAATCCTGGCGCACGACGCCGAGGTCTTTGCCGTCGCCCCGCAGCTGATGATCGGCTCCTGGTGCGGCAAGCGCTTCTCGCCCAGCCGGGTTCGCGAGCGCCCGGGTTGGGATCAGCTGCCGGCGGTGCGCAACGATGAACTACATGAGATCAAATCGGCGCTGATCTTACAGCCCGGACCCGCCGCGATCCTCGACGGTCTACCGGCGCTGTACGAGCTGATCGCCGCGGCGGCTCACAGGTTGACGAACTGAGCCCAGAAGGCGCAGTAGTCGCCGCGATAGTCGGCGATAGCTGCGGTCGTGGCGCTGTTCAGCTCCAGCGAAAGGCGCTGCTGTGCATCGTAGGCGGGCCAGCTCAGCCCGGCACTGCTGCCCGGTACCGAGCCGGAGGCGAAATCCACCCAGGCGTCGCGAATGCGCTCGCGCAGCAGCACCTCGGCAGCGCCGGCGAGGGCGCGATCGGCGAACTGCAGGACCACGTCCAAACCGTGGAAGGACTCCAGCGGGGCCAGATCGGGCAGGATCTCGGTAAGCACGTAGTGATAGACCGGATTGCCGGCAGCGGCGTGATCGGCGGCGGCGCGGCGCGAGCCACAGGTGAAGCGCAAATCGTCGAGCAGATCCTGATAGGCCTGCTGCGGCGTGGTGTAGGCCTGCGCCGGATACTGCAGCAGCACAAGGCTGGCGATCTGCGGCAGCAGCGCGCGTATCGCCGACTCATAACCGGCCGCGGTCGAGGGCAGGGTGGCGGCCGGGGTCAGGGTGGTTTGCTCGTCGTCGTTGACGCCAATGATCAACGGCACCGGGGCCGCCAGACCCGCCGCCAGCGCCGCTCCCGGCGACAGCGGCAGGACGAAGCCGTCATTGACCAGGCCGAAGCTCTCGCCACTATTGCCAAGGCCGGTGTTGATCACCGGGGCGACGCTGTCGATCACGGTCTGTGCGTCCACAGCGCGCAGGCAGGCCAGCCTGTCGGTAGCGTCGGCGCAGCCCAGCGCCGTGCTGACCCGGTCACCCTGCTGCAGCGCGCTTTGCAGGGTGGGCGACTGACGAGCGCAGCTGCCGCTTTGGATGATCGCGCGCTGAAACAGCCCTGTCGCCGCCGGTGCGGCAAGCAGGCCGCAAACGCTGACTCCGCCGGCGGATTCGCCGAAGATGGTGATCTGGTCGGGGTCGCCGGCGAAACCTGCGACGTTGTCGCGCACCCAGCGCAGCGCCTGTATCTGATCGAGCAGGCCAGAGTTGCCGCTCTGCGGGTGGTCGGGTGCCTCGCCGACCAGATCACGCTGGGCCAGATAGCCCAAAGGGCCGAGCCGGTAGTTGATGCTGACCAGCACCACGCCGCGCTCGGCAAAGCGCGCGCCGTCGTAGAACAGCTGTCCGGCGTTGAGCTGTACGGCCGAGCCCTGGGTCAGCCCGCCGCCGTGGATCCAGACCATCACCGGGTGGGGGCCGGGCGCCTGCGGCCGCCAGATGTTCAGCTGCAGGCAGTCCTCGCTTTGCGTGGCCGGTGCGCCGCTGAAGAAGCCCGCGCCGGGCGGCTGCGGGCAGCCGGGCCCGAATTCGTCCGCCTGCAGCGGCTGATCGCGCGGAAGCGGCGGTTGCGGGGTGCGCCAGCGCAGATCCTGCAGCGGCGGCCGTGCGTAGGGCAGGGCGCGAAATACCGCCAACTCGCCCTCAAGCGCGACGCCGGCGACCGGGCCCTGTTCGGTGGCGGCGACGGTTGGTAGCTGTAGGGGGTCAGAGAGCAGGGCCAGCGCCACATCACGCTGGAAGGGTGGGTCGCCGTCGATGGACAGATCCAGGTCGACGCGGTTGCGACTGTCGTCAGCCTGGGCCCTGGGCACGCTCAGCTGCAGGGTCGCCTCGCCAATGCCCACGGTCAGCGGTGGCGACGGGCTGCAGGTGAAGCACTCGCTGTAGGGGGTGTAGTAGAGCTGCCGCTGGGTCAGGCCACTGATAGGATCCTGGGCGAAGGCCCAGCGCGGCGCGCCTTCGGCGTCGTGAAAGTAAATCGTTCGGTAGCTCAGCTCGGTGCCGTTGGCGGTTTCCCAGGCGTGTACGAACAACCCCCAGCCGGGCTCATTGGGGTCATACCAGGCCCCCGATAGGGCGCTGCTGGCCACCGGCGCGGGCGGCAGCAGCGGCTCCATGCACCACACCAGCGCTCGACCCTGCAGCGCGAAATCCATCCGCAGCAGGGCCCGGGCGCCGTCTCTGGCGATGCCGTCAGGGCAGCTGTCCACCGGAGTCAGGGTCAGGGTGGCTTCGACGCTGGACTGCAGCGAGCCGTCGGGCTGGCGGTCGAAACGGGTCAGCTCGGCGCTGGGCGCGGCCGCATCGGCGGTCTGTATCCACAGCCACAGCGGGGCGCCGCTGGGGTCATAGGTGTAGAGGGTGCCAAACAGGGTGTCGCCGGCTCGATGCAGGTCCAGACCGTGCCCGGAATGGGTGCGGTCATACCAGAGGCCGGCTTCGATCTGCGCTTGCAACGATTGCAGCGGGAGCAGCAGCAGGGCGAGGGCGAAGATGGTCGTGCGCATTGATAGTGTCATTCGCCGGAGTAGGTCGGAGCCAACGCACGGTAGCGCTCACGGTTGACGTCCATACGCAGATTAGCACTGCGAAAACGTCCCGACCGCGGGCCGTTGCTATACTCCGCGCCCCGGTTTGCCAAGTAGCAGCGTCCATGTTCCAAAATCTCACCCAGCGACTGAGTCAGGCCATCGAGCGGATGCGCGGCCGCGCCCGGCTCAACGAAGAGCACGTGCGCGAGGGTCTGCGCGAGGTCCGCATTGCGCTGCTGGAAGCCGATGTGGCGCTGCCGGTGGTCACCGCCTTCCTGGACAAGGTGCGCGGTCGCGCGTTGGGTTCCGAGGTGCTGGAGAGCCTGTCGCCGGCGCAGACCCTGGTCAAGATTGTCCATGAGGAGCTGGTCTCGCTGATGGGCGAGGAAGCGGCGCCGCTGGACCTCAACCACGCGCCACCGGTGGTGATCCTGCTCGCCGGTTTGCAGGGCGCAGGTAAGACCACCACCGCCGGCAAGCTGGCCAAGCATCTGCAGGAACGGGCCCGCAAGCGGGTCATGCTGGTCAGCTGCGACGTCTACCGCCCGGCCGCCATCGAGCAGCTGAAGACCGTCGCCGAACAAGTCGGCGCGATGTGCGCGCCATCGAGCGGCGATGAGCAGCCGGCCGAGATCGCCAAGCGCGCCATTGATCAGGCCAAGCGGCAGTTGGCGGACGTGCTCATTGTCGACACTGCCGGCCGGCTGCATGTCGATCAAGAGATGATGGACGAAGTCGCCGCCCTGCATGCGCAGGTGCAGCCGCGGGAAACCCTGTTCGTGGTCGACAGCATGACCGGTCAGGACGCGGCCAACTCGGCCAAGGCCTTTGCCGACGTGCTGCCGCTGACCGGCGTGGTGCTGACCAAGACCGATGGCGACGCCCGCGGTGGTGCGGCGCTGAGCGTGCGCCACATCACAGGCAAGCCGATCAAGTTCTTGGGTATAGGCGAGAAGAGTGAGGCGCTGGAGCTGTTCCATCCCGATCGCGTGGCCTCGCGCATCCTCGGCATGGGCGACGTGCTCAGTCTGATCGAAGACGTCGGCCGCAAGGTTGATCAGGACAAGATGCAGAAGATGGCAACCAAGCTGGTTGCCGGACGCGGTTTTGATTTCAACGACATGCGCGAGCAGCTCAGTCAGATGCAGAACCTGGGCGGGCTCACCGGTTTGCTCGACAAGCTGCCCGGGGTGGGCAAGATGTCCGAGCAGATCAAGGGCAAGGTAGATGACCGCCAGATCACCCGGATGGTCGCGATCATCGACTCCATGACCAAGAAGGAGCGCAAGTTCCCCGCCACCATCAACGGTTCGCGCCGAGCCCGCATCGCCCGCGGCTCCGGCACCCAGCCGTCCGACGTCAATCAGCTGATGAAGCAGTTCCAGCAGATGCAGAAGATGATGAAGAAGCTCAAGGGCGGCGGCATGAAGGGCATGCTCAAAGGCCTGCAGCGCCGCTTTCCGGGCGGTGGCGGCATGCCGCCGGGCGGGATGTTCGGGCGCTAGCCTGCATCATTCATGAACCTTCTACTGCGGCTTCCGCAGGCGCGCCGTGGCGCGGCTTGCTCCCTCCAATCGAATCGACGTACTGCCTAAGTACGCCTTCATCGATTTCCGGTCCGCGATCCGCACCACAGCACGCCTGCGAAACCCTCGCTACGAACGTTCATGAATAATCCAGGCTAGCCGCGATCGATGCGGTTCGTGCCTCACCGCATCCTACGCAGGTCCGCTCTCGCGCAGTATTGAGCTACTCCAAGTAGGATGTGGTGAGCGTAGCGAACCGCATCAATGGGGCTGGGCCTTAACCCCCGCCCTGATGCACCCGCCGATACTCCCCCGGCGTGCGCCCGGTCCACTTCTTGAACGCCCGATGGAAAGTGCTGGGTTCGGAGTAGCCCAGCGCTTCGGCAATGGAATTCACCGGCGTGTCCTCGTGCAGCAGCATGTAGACCGCTTTGTCGCGTCTGGCTGCGTCCTTGAGCTCGGAAAAACTGGTGCCCTCGGCCTGCAATCGTCGGCGCAAATTGGCCGCCGAGCTGTGCAGTGCGCTGGCGGCATCTTCTAACCCCAACTCGTGCCCAGTCGCACTGCGCAGCAGTTTTCGCAGTCGACCGCTGGCGCTGACGTCGCGACGGTGCTGCCGCAGCAGCGCCCCCGGCGCCACGGCCAGAAAACGGCGCAGCGCGGCGCCATCCTGGACCACCGGCAGGTCCAGATAACGGCGCGGGAAGGTCACGTAGTTGTGTTTTTGTGCAAACAGATGCTGGCCTGGGAACATCTGTTCGTAGTGGTCCACATAGTCTGGCGCTGCATAGCTCAGGCTGACCCGGTTGGTGATGATCTTGGTGTCCACCAGCCAACTCGCCCAGCGCACCAGGATGATGAACAGACTCTCGACGAAGTAGCGCTTCGGTGGCGTAGCCGGAAATTCCAGCTGGATCAGCGCCTCTTCCCCTTCCACGTTGATTGCAAAACGCAACTCATCGCTGATTACCGAGCTGAAGCGCGCGGCGCGCTGCAGCGCACGGCGCAGCGTGGCGGCGCCGGCGCAGGCGTGACAGAGCATGGCGAAGCTGCCGATCCGTATCGGTGAATGCAGAAAGCCGTTGGATTCATCGCCCAAACTCTGGGTGATGCGATTGAGCAGCTGTGCGAACTGGGAAGCGGAAAGGCTGCCGCCATCGGCGAGTGCAGAGTTATCTGCGCCGACGGCCAGCAGCAGCGCATCAACATCGACAGCGCGCGCCTGCGCACCGGCAACGGCGGCGCGAACGATGGACGCTGGGATGCGTAGTGCGCGCCCGCTGTTAGCCCGCATTTCTCATACCTCTCCTACTGCGGACGCCGCCCGCTCTGAGAAGAAATGGCGCGGCGTGTCGCGGTCTGCTCCCGACGGTCGGCTCGATGTAGTGAAACTACACCTTCGCCGCCCTTTGGGTCCGCGGACCGCACCACACCACGCCATTTCTCGTTCGGGCGGGGGCGCCCTCGCTACGGAGTGGTATGAGAAATGCGGGCTCGGGCGATTACCGCTCGCTGCGGCCAATCTCAAATCCTTTGCAGCCATTGAGGGCATGTTTGGCTGTGTCTACTATCGGGCGGAAGATGAGAAAGGGGGACCGATGAGCGCTGAACTACCGATCGATCGCTTTCTGCACTGGGAAGCCAATCATCCAGAGCAAGTCTACTTGCGTCAGCGCAGCGGCGGCGAGTTTATCGACCTGAGCTGGGCCGAGTATGGTGATCGCGTGCGGCGCTTGGCGCGCTTTCTCACCGAGCAATGTCCCGAACCGGGCAGCCGCGTGGCCATCTACGCCAAGAACTGCGCCGACTGGTTCATCGCCGACATGGCGATCATGCTCAGCGGCCACGTCAGCGTGCCGCTGTACCCGGGGGTGGCCAAGAAGCCCATGGACTACATTCTTGAGCATGCCGAGGTCAAAGTGGCCTTCATCGGCCTGGCCGACGAGATGGCCGAAAGGCTGCCGCAGCTGCCCGAATGTATCGTCACCGTGGCCATCGGTGCGCAAACGCTCAAGTGCGATTGGGATCTGCCGCGGATCTACGCCGAGCACGAACGTCTGGAGGAGATTCCCAAGCTACCCGGGGATCACGTCTTCACCCTGATGTACACCTCCGGCACCACTGGCCATCCCAAAGGGGTGATGCACGACTTCAATACTGTGGCCTATGCGGTGCCTACCTTTTGCAAGATGTGGGAAATGGGACCCACCGATCGCTTTGTTTCCTACCTGCCGTTGGCTCACGCGGCCGAGCGCATCATTGTCGAGATGGACAGCCTTTACTGCGGCGCCGTGGTCAGCTTCGTCGAGTCGCAAGAGACCTTCGTGCAGGATTTGCAGGCGATCCGGCCAACGATGTTCTTCTCCGTCCCTCGGCTATGGGTGAAGTTCAAGCAGGGGGTGGAGTCGCGTTTCCCGCCGCTGCTGCTACGCGTACTGCTCAGCGTGCCGCTGCTGGGTGCCAAACTGGCGATGAAAATCCGCACTGGGTTGGGTTTGGATCAGACCACGCGCTTTGTCACCGGTTCGGCGCCGACGCCGCCGGAGGTGCACCGCTGGTATCGCCGTTTGGGCATCGTGCTCCGCGACGGCTACGGCATGACCGAGAATTTCATCTACGGGACCATCGCCCAGGAGGCCAAACCGCTGATTGGCGCCGTCGGTAGTCCGGTGGGAGAAGGCGAGATTCGCATCGGCGAGGGCGGCGAGGTGCTGATGCGCAGCGGGGCGCTGATGCGCGGCTACTACCGAGACCCGGAGCGCACCGCCAAGACGCTACAGGACGGCTGGCTGCACACCGGCGACAAGGGTCGGATTGATCGCAACGGGCGACTGCATCTGACCGGGCGGGTCAGCGACACCTTCAAGACCAGCAAGGGCAAGTTCATCGATCCCGGCCCCTGGGAAGCGCGCCTCGGGGGCTTTGCCGAGATCGATCAGGTGCTGGTTTACGGTCACGGATTGGATCAGCCGATGGCCATCGTGGTTTTGGCCGAGTCGGCAATGGCGCTGCCGACGGAGCGGCTGCGGACGCTCCTGGAAGGGCATCTGCAGACGGTCAATGCCGGACACCCGCGCTACGAGCAAATCGCCCGCTTGGGCTACAGCAAGGTGGCCTGGAGTCCGCAGAACGGGATGACCACTCCGACGCTGAAAGTGCTGCGGGGGCCCTTGGAAGCGAAATTCCGTCCCGCCATGCTGGCCAGCAAGACGGCGGTGGTGGGGTTGGACTAAGCGGCGCGGACTCACCTCGTCGCCTGTCGCCTTGTAGGCACGCTCGTGCGTGGCGATTCGGCACTGTGGGGCGCCTTTGATGAGTCAATATCGAAGAAGTGTTGCTAAGTATGCGTATGTCAACGGCAAACGCATCGTTAAAACTTTACCTAAGCGCTAGGCCGAAGGCGCGCTGGCGTTTTAACATCGACACGTCTTGTAACGTCGGCGTCGGTGGCCTTGGGGAGCCCAATATCAGGGATGCGTAGTCTCGCTCGAATGCTCAGCGTGCCGGTTTGGACTGCACTGGTGGTCGTCATTGCGGTCGGGCTGCTTGCCGGACAGTGGTGGATGGGCAGCGGCGAGAAGCGCATCCAAGCCCTGCAGGAAGCCGTAGTGCAGGCGCAGCTGGCGGCGCAGCGGCTGCCGCGCTGGGTGCTGGAACTGCCGGTGGACGAGGGGCTCAGTGCGCTGGACTCCACTCGCGCCGCCTTCAAGCGTGATTTCGAGCAGGTCGATGCCGTGGTGGTGCTGCTGCAGGAGGGCGGAGATCTGAGCGCCAGCGGCGGTCCCAGCGTATTCCGTCAGGAAGACGTGCCGGCCAGCGCCCAACCGGCTAGCGCGGTGGTCGCCGAGGCCTGGAGCCAGCTGCGCGACCAGCTCAGTCCGCTGCTTGACGTCGAGCGGGTTGATCGCGGCGCGGCGGGACGGATCGCCGAGCTGACTGCCGCCCTGGATGGCCCGCTGCTGAGGCTACGAGAGCTGCTCAGCGAGGAGATTCAGCGCAGCGAATCCAGGGCCGGCTGGTTGCTGTGGCTGTCGGTGCTGCTGTTTGCCGCTCTGCTGGCGCTGTCGTTGTGGATCTTCGCCCTCAAGCAGGGCGAGTTGGAAACCGTACGAACCGACGCTCAGGAGATGCTCGACGCGGTGCCGGTGGGCTTGTTCACCCTGGACGAGGACTATCGCTTGGGCCACCAGGTGTCGCCGCAGCTGATGCAGATGTTTGGCACCGGCGATCTGGCAGACCGAAACCTGGTCACCATTCTCAGGGAACTGCTTCCTGACGAGACGGTGGATACCGCCAAGGAGTTCGTTTCGCTGCTGTTCTCCGAGCGCGTCAACGAAAACCTGATCGCCTCACTGAATCCGCTGGATCAAGTGCAGATTGGCGGCGAAGACGACGACAGCCGAGGGCGTCGCTTCCTCGACTTCGCCTTCCGCCGCATGCGGGTCAAGGGCAAGGTGGTGCGGCTGCTGGTGACGGTGACCGATATCACCGAACGGGTGGTACTCAACGAAGAACTGGATCGGCTGCGCGGCGAGGGCGACGTGCAGAGTGAGCGGGTGATGGAGGTGGTGGTGGGCCTGCTCAAGGCCGATCGCAAGATGATCGAGGAGCGGGTGACGCATTGGCGTGTGGCGCTGAAGGAAGCCAATCAGTCGCTGAAGCAGTCCGCGCGCGGCGAGCGCGGCCTGCGTCAGCTGATCGATCGGGTGTTCCGGCCGGTGCACCTGGTCAAGGGCGAAGCGGCGGCGATGGGTCTGGGCTTTATCACTCAACGGGCCAAGGCCACCGAGCTGGAGCTGGGTCTGCTGCGTGATCGAGAGCAGCTGGAAGGCAATGACTTCCTGCCGGTGGCGGTGCGTCTGGAGGATCTGTTCGGGCAGCTCGATGTGCTTGAGCGCATGCTCAAGCAGCTGAGCAAGCTCAGCACCGCACCCGCACCGGCGGACAAGGCCGAGGGCAAGCCCAAGACGCCGCCGCCGAGCTTTTTGCAAAGCGTGGTGGCCGGCCTGTCCAGCAAGCTGGGCCGTCAGGCCAGAGTGGTGCTGGAAGGGCAACCCAGCGAGTCACTGCCGGAGGATCGGCGTCGCCAGGTCGATGACATCCTCGGCCAGCTGGCGCGCAACGCATTGGCCCACGGCCTGGAGAGCGCCGAGGAGCGTTCGCGCGCCGGGAAGACCCCGGTGGGCGAGATCCGCTATGGGCTGGCGCAGAATGATCAGGGCGAGATCGAGCTCAGCTTCCGCGATGACGGGCGCGGCATCGATCTGGAAACGGTGCGCCGCAAAGCCGTGGCCAGCCGCCGCTTCAGTCCCGATCAGGCCGCCAAGATGAATCCCAAGCAGCTGATGGGATTGATATTCCTGCCCGGCTTCAGCACCCGCGGCGGTGTCGACGACGCCGCCGGTCGCGGGGTGGGGCTGGATATCGTTGCGCACTCGGTCAAGCGCCTGGGTGGACGGATCGGCGTGCAGTCGGTGCCGGGCCAGTTCACACAGTTCAGAATTCGGCTGCCGGCGACCGATCCCGCTGCGGCCAAAGGTAAGTCAGCATGAAGCTGCTGGTCGTTGACGACTCCCACTTCATCCGCAATCGCATCTCCAGAGCGGTCGCGGTGCACAAGATCGACAGCGTGATCACCGCGCCCAACGGCATGGAGGCGCTGCGCTTGTTCCAGAAGGAAGAACCGGATCTGGTCACCATGGACATCACCATGCCCGGCCTGGACGGCATTGCCTGCACCAGCGCCATGGTCCGGCTCAATCCCAAGGTGCTGATCCTGGTGGTTTCGGCCGTAGCCGACAAAGCGACCGCGATCCGCGCGCTCAAGCAGGGCGCCAACGGCTTTTTGCTCAAGCCCTTCAGCGACGAGGAGATCAACGATTCGCTGACCGAGCTGTTGCGGGGTGGCGGCCATGGATGAGCAGGATATCCAGGTGCTGATCGATGGCACCGTGCATTATTTCCACCGCTCGCTGGACAAGACCGCCGCGGTCGGTACGCCCTATCTGATCGAGGACAAGCAACGCATTTCGTCGGACTACACCGGGGTGATCGGCATCTCCGGGGTGCGCAAGGGCAGCGTCTATTTCACCGCGCCCAGCGCTATGCTGCGGCACATCCTGATGACCCACGGCGAATCGCAGATCGATAGCGACTTCATGGCTGACGTGGTCGGCGAGGTGGCCAATACCATCTCCGGCAATGCGCGCAAGGTGTTCGGTCAGGAGTTCATCATCTCGGTGCCCACCGTGTTCGCCGGCAAACCGGATTACACCCGCTTCCGCTTCTCCGACCGCAGTTTCGTTATTCCGATTCACTGGCGCCAGTACCATGCGGCGCTGGTGGTTAGTATCGACTAGCCGATTAGGGCTCAGGGCTCAGGGCTCAGGGCCCAGGGCCCAGAGGAGCTGGGTCCGCGCGCTCTTGACCTCCTGGGCCCTGAGCCCTGGGCCCTGGGCCCTTATCGACAACGCCACCCGAACACGAAGATTGCCGCAACGCCGTGAACGACCTCAGCCCGCCAACCTCAGGCACCGACCCCCGCTTCGCCGGCATTGACCGCCTCTACGGCGTCGGCAGCGTAGACCGGCTGTCTCGCTGCAGCGTGCTGGTGGTGGGGTTGGGCGGGGTCGGTTCGTGGACCGCCGAGGCGCTGGCGCGTAGCGCGGTCGGGCGGCTGGGATTGCTCGACGGCGACGAGATTTGCCTGACCAACACCAATCGGCAGCTGCAGGCGCTGAGCAGCACTATCGGTCGCGGCAAGGCCGAGGTGCTTGCCGAGCGTCTGCAGCAGATCAACCCTGCCGCGCAGATTGAGGCCCATGCCAGCTTTCTGACCCCCAGCACCCTGGAGCGCTGGCTGGGCCTGTCCTGGGATCTGGTCATCGACGCCGCCGACGCCTTCAGGGTCAAGGTGGAAACCGTCGCCTATTGCCGCCGTAACAAGCAGGACCTGGTGGTGGTGGGGTCGGCCGGCGGCCGCATCGACCCGGCCCTGGTGCGCAAGCGTGATTTGTCGCGCACCGAGCACGATGCACTGCTGGCGCTGGTACGCAAGAAGCTGCGTGCCGATCACGGCTTTCCACGCAACAAGGACCGCTATTTCGGCATTCCGGCGATCTACTCGCTGGAAAACGTGCGCTATCCGCAGCCCGACGGCAGCGTTTGCGGGCTGCGGCCGCAGGCCGGTGCAGACGGCAAGCTGGGTTGCGAGGGCGGACTGGGTGCGTCGACGATGGTGACGGCGAGCTTCGGAATGCTGGCCGCCAGCGTTGCAGTGGAGCGGTTGCTGGCCAAGTCTGAATCACGCCTTGGCGCATCCGAGCCGAGGATGGGCGCGTAGTACTAGGGTCGTTGCCGTTCCTTGCGCACGTGTTCGTCAGGCCGCACGACAGCCGGCCTTCCAACAAGGAATCGCAAGATGATCGTCGTGCACCATTTGAACAACTCGCGCTCGCAGCGCATCCTCTGGCTGCTCGAAGAGCTCGCCATCGGCTATCGCATCGAGCGCTACCAGCGTGATCCCGAAACCATGCTGGCACCGCCGACGCTGCGTCAGGTGCACCCCTTGGGCAAGTCGCCGGTGGTCAGCGATGGCGATCGGGTGCTGGCCGAGTCCGGCGCGATCATCGAGTATCTGGTCGAGCGCTACGGTAACGGTCAGCTGATGCCAGCCAGGGACAGCGAAGACTATCTGCAGTATCGCTACTGGCTGCATTTCGCTGAAGGCTCGGCGATGAGCCCGCTGCTGATGAAGCTGGTTTTCGATCGCGTGGAGACCGCGCCGATGCCGTTCTTCATTCGGCCCATCGCGCGCGGGATCGCGCGCAAGGTGAAGGCGGAGTTCGTGCAGCCGCGGATCAGCGAACATTTGCAGTATCTGGAGTCCAGCCTCAGCGACAGCGGCTGGTTTGTCGCCGATCAATTCAGCGGCGCCGATATCCAGCTAAGTTTCGTGCTTGAGGCGGCGGCAGCACGCGGCGGGCTGGATCAGCGCTATCCGAAGCTGCAGACCTTTGTGGAGCAGATCCACGCTAGATCCGCCTACCAGCGCGCGCTGGAGCGCGGCGGCGAGTACAGTTTGGGCTGACCCGACAACAACGAGGTAGGAGATCGGTGGGCGAATTGCGTTTTCTGCAGTTGGATGTGTTCAGCGAGAAGATGGGCGGCGGCAACCCGCTGGGCGTGGTGTTGGGCGCCGAGGACTGGAGTGGCGAGCAGATGCAGGCGTTCGCGGCCTGGACCGATCTGGTCGAGACCACTTTTCTGCTGCCGGCCAGTGACGATCAGGCCAGCTACCGATTGCGCATCTTCACCCCCAGTCGGGAGATCCCCTTTGCCGGTCATCCGACCATCGGCAGCGCCCACGTCGCGCTGGACAGCGGCTTCGCGCAGCCGCGCGGCGACACTTTGATCCAGCATTGCGGTGCCGGCCTGTTGCCGATCCGCATCGCCGGCAGCGGCGCAGCGCGGCGCTTGCTGCTGCAGTCTCCGCGCGCCGAGATACTCGCCGAAGGGCTGAGTGCCGATCCGCAGCTGGGTTTCGTCCTCGGCGACAGGCAGCTCGGCCCGCTCGGCGTGGCCCTGGTTGCCGGCGGTCGGCGCTGGTGGATGGCCGAGCTGGCCGACGAGAATCAGGTGCGCAGCTGGCATCCCAATCACGACGCCATCGCCGCCCTGGCGCGGGCCAGCGACACGGTGGGGCTGTGCGTGTTCGCGCGCTGTGAGGGCGCCGACTATCAGCTTGCGGTGCGCGCCTTCCCGGGTGGCGTCGGGATCATCGAAGATCCCGCCTCCGGCGCCGCCAACGGGCTGATTGCCGCCTACATTGCGCAGCGCGAGGGCGGCGGTGCGCTGGGTCAGGGCTACCGGGTCAGCCAGGGCCGGGAAATGGGCCACGACGCCAGCATCGACGTGCTCATCGACGGGCCGGATAGCAACTGGGTGGGCGGGCGCTCGCATATCGTCATCGATGGGCGGCTGCACTGGCCGGGTGACTGAGTTGAGCGATACCGCGACTCCCGGCGTCTCCGGCCAGCGTATCCAGCGCCGCCTGGCGCGTTCGCTGGATTCGTGGATACGCGCGCGCCTCTGGGCACAGGTGGTGGCCGCACTGATTCTGGGCGCGGGGGTGGGCTTTCTGCTCGGCCCCGAGGCCGAGTTGGTCAGCCGGGCGACTTCGGCCTTGGTTGCCGAATGGTTGGCCCTGCCGGGCCGCGTGTTCCTTGGCCTGATCAAGATGGTGCTGATCCCGCTGGTGGCCTCGTCGATCATCGTTGGTCTGGCCAACGGGGCCAATGACCCGGCCATGCTGCGTCAGGTGGGGCTGCGCTTCGGACTCTTTGTGCTGGCGACCACCAGCGTTGCCGCGGTGTTGGGCGCGTCCCTGGCGCTGAACCTGCAGCCGGGCAGCTTCGTCGCCGCCGAGGTGGTCGCGCCGGCGGCGACGGCCGTCGTTGAGCCACCGTTTGGCGACCAGCCGGTGGATGCGGACCAGGCGCCGCTGCGCCGCGTGGTGCAGCAGGCGCCGGGCGCCATCGCCAAGCTGATTCCAGCCAATCCGCTGGACGCCGCCGCGCGCAGCGAGATGCTCTCGGTGGTGATCTTCGCCATGTTCATCGGCGCCGCCTACGTTTCCAGCAGCAACAAGCGCAGGCTGGCGCCGATGCTGAATCTGGTCGAGGCGCTGCTGGAAGTGTCGATGACGGTGGTCAAGTGGGCCATGTATCTGACTCCGCTGGCGGTGTTCGGACTCACCGCGCAGCTGCTCGCCCAGCTGGGCGTGGCATCGCTGGGCGCCCTGGGCGCCTACGCGGGGACCGTGCTGGCCGGACTGGCGCTGCTGATGGCACTGTATCTGCTGCTGGTGGGGCTGTTCGGCAAGACCAGTCCGTTGGCCTTTCAGCGTGCGGCCGGCGAAGCGCAGCTGCTGGCCTTCTCCACATCGTCTTCGGCTGCGGTGATGCCGCTATCGATACGCACTGCAGTGGAGCGTCTGCAGGTGCACCCGCCTATTGCCAGCTTCCTGATCCCCTTGGCGGCGACCGTGAACATGGCCGGGACCGCGCTCTATCAGGCGGTGGCGGTGGTATTCGTTGCCCAGGTGGGCGGTGTAGCGCTGGAACCGAACCAGATCGCAATCATCGTCATCACCCTGGTCACCGCCTCCATCGGCGCGCCCGGCACGCCTGGCGTTTCCATCGCCATCCTGTCCGGACTGGTGGCCAGCTTCGGCATACCGCCGCAGGGATTGGTGCTGGTGTTGGGCATCGATCGTTTGCTGGACATGTCGCGCACCGCGGTCAACGTAACCGGCGATCTGGTGGCGGCCAGGCTGTTTGGGCAGGCACCGGTTGCCGCCGTCGATACGCCATCGAACCCGCCTTCGGACTCGAAGTGAATCTGACGTTCACCAAACTGGCGGGCAGTTACGACGGCTTGACGTACTCCGCGCCGCGCGCAGCGAGACCATCGATTGCGGGGGTGACCGCTGACCGCAGCGATTCATGACCACCGTCACTACAGCCTGTCATGGCTGAGCGCATAAGCTAGCCATCCCCAAGATCGAGATCAGAGGCGGTGCAGTGATGATGCGTTCGCGTATTGCTTTTTGTGCAGTGACTTTGTTGGCCGGCAGCGCCTGGGCGTCGGCGGCGGATATGAGCGTTGATGAGTTGGTCGCCAGCTACCAGGAAGCCCGCGGCGGTGCAGACGCCTGGGCTGCGGTGAAGACCGTGCGGATGACCGGCAACATGACCATGGGCCCGATGCAGGCGCCGTTCCGGCTTGAGTTCAAGCGCGAGATGCGCGCCCGCATGGAATTCGACATGCAGGGCATGACCATCATTCAGGCCTTCGACGGCGAGAACGGCTGGTCGGTGATGCCGATGCTGGGCAAGACCGATCCGGAGCCGATGTCCGAGTCCGAGCTCAAGGACGTCAAGGACATGGCCGATTTTGACGGCGCCCTGGTCGACTATGAGAAGAAGGGCCACAAGGTCAGCGTCGGTGGTTTGGAAGAGGTGGAAGGCACCTCGGCCTGGCGCGTGGACGTGGTCAAGGCCGACGGCGATCAGCAGAGCTGGTGGCTGGATGCCGAGTACTTCCTGCCGATCAAGACCGCCGGCAAGACCGAACGGATGGGTCAGATGGTCGACGTGTCCACCACCATCGGTGACTACAAGGAAGTCGACGGGCTGATGTTCCCCTTCTCGCTGGCCAACAGCATGGAGATGGGTGGTCAGCCGATGGTGCAGACCATCACCATCGAGAACATCGAAACCGGCGTGGAAATCGGCGACGACCGCTTTGCCATGCCGGCCGCCGCCACGGAGGGCTAGCAATGAGCCCCGCCGCCCTGCAGACGACGCACCGAGTACTCACCGGCGGATTGATGATTGCCGCGCTGGCCATTGGCCAGTGCGTAGTCGCCGCCGAGACGGTACTGGATTCCGATCACATGGGCGGGCTGCGTGCCCGCGCCATTGGACCGGCGACGATGAGCGGGCGCATCGCCAGCGTCGACGCTTCGGCCACCGACCCGCTGAAAATCTACGTGGGTGCGGCCAGCGGCGGTGTCTGGCGCTCTCTGGACGGCGGGGTGACTTTCAAATCGGTGTTCGACGAGCATGCCCAGTCCATTGGCGCGGTGCGTATCGATCCCAATGATGACCAGGTCATCTGGGTCGGCACCGGCGAAAGCTGGGTGCGCAACAGCGTCGGCAGCGGTGACGGCGTCTATGTGTCGCGCAACGGCGGCGACGAATTCAAGCGGGTTGGACTGGAGCAGACCGAACGAGTCGCCGAGCTGCTGGTCAGCCCGCACGACTCCAACACCGTCTATGTCTGCGCCACTGGCGCGGCATGGCGGGCCAATCCGGAGCGCGGCGTCTATCGCAGCCGCGACGGCGGGCAGAGCTGGGACAAGGTGCTGTATGTCGACGAGGACACCGGCTGTTCCGATCTGGCCATGGATGCGGCCAATCCCAATGTCCTGTACGCCGGGATGTGGACCTACCGGCGCTACCCGGATTTCTTCTACTCCGGCGGGCCGGGCAGCGCTCTGTACCGCAGCTTCGATGGCGGCGACACCTGGGTGGAGCTGAGCGCCGGACTGCCAGAAGGCGACAAGGGCCGCATCGCGGTGACCGTGGCGCCGAGCAAACCGCAGGTGGTTTATGCGCTGGTCGAGGCTGAACACACCGCGCTATATCGCTCCGATGACATGGGCAAGCAGTTCCAGGAGGTCAACAGCTCCAACAACGTCCAGCTGCGGCCCTTCTATTTCGGTGAGATCAAGGTCGACCCGGTGGATCATCAGCGCGTCTACAAGGCCGGTTTCACTACCACCATCAGCGAAGACGGCGGCGAAACCTTTTCGCCGATGGGCTTCGGCAGCGGCGTGCATCCCGATCATCACGCCCTGTGGATCGATCCGCGCAATCCGAAGAAGGTGCTGCTGGGGACCGATGGCGGTCTGTATATCAGCTTCGACGGCGCCAACAACTGGCGCTTTGTGGGCGCGCTGCCGATCTCCCAGTTCTATCACGCTGCGGCGGACATGCAGCGGCCCTACAACGTCTACGGCGGGCTGCAGGACAACGGCAGCTGGGTGGGGCCATCGCGCGGTGCTGCCGGCGTGCGCAATCGCGACTGGTCCAGCGTCGGCTTCGGCGACGGCTTCTGGTCCTTCCCGGATCACGACGACGTCAACATCGTTTATTCCGAGTATCAGGGCGGGCAGCTGATGCGCATCGACCGCCGCCTGAATGAGCTCAAGCGCATTGCGCCGGTAGCCGATGAGGGCGCGGAGAAACTGCGTTTCAACTGGAACACGCCCTTGGTGCAATCGCCCACGCGCGGTGGGGTGCTCTACTACGGCTCGCAGTATGTGCATCGCACGACTGACCGCGGCGAGAGCTGGCAGCGAATCTCCCCCGATCTGACCACCGACGATCCCAAGCGACAGCGTCAGGCCGAATCCGGCGGACTGAGCATCGACAACTCCACGGCGGAGAACAACGCCACCATCTACACCATCGCCGAGTCGCCGCTGGACAGCAATCTGCTCTGGGTGGGCAGCGACGACGGTCGGGTTCATGTCAGCCGCGACGGCGGTGCCAACTGGACCGATCTGAGCAAGCGCTTCGCCGATGTGCCGGCGGGCACGTGGGTGTCCAGAGTGGATGCCAGCCCGCATGCGGCAGGCACCGCACTGATCAGCTTCGACGGTCATCGCAGCGGTGATTTCAGCACCTACGTTTATCGCACCGATGACTACGGGCAGAGCTGGCGGCGTCTGACCACCGACCAGGTCGAAGGTTATGCGTGGGTGATCCGCCAGGATCTGGTCAATCCGGATCTGCTCTTCCTGGGCACCGAGTTCGGTCTCTGGGTGAGCATCGACGGCGGCGCCAACTGGGCCCGCTTCAAGGAGAATCTGCCCAAGGTGGCGGTGCATGACATCGCCATCCACCCGCGTGAGCACGATCTGATCGTCGCTACGCACGGTCGCGGCATCTACATCATTGATGATCTGACTCCGCTGCGCGCGCTCAGCAACGAGGTGCTAGCGAGCAAGTTCACGCTGCTGCCGACGCGGCCGGGGGAAATGGTTTCCGGCGGCGCGCTGCAGGAATTCATCGGCGACGATGAATTTGTAGGCGAGAGCCCGGCCGAGGCCGCGACCATCGCCTTCTATCAGAATCGTCGGCATCTGTTCGGCGATCTGAAGCTGCGGGTTTTCGACGCCGAAGATAAGCAGATTGCCGAACTGCCGGTGGACAAACGCCGCGGTATCGTTCGGGTGGAGTGGCCGATGCGGCTGAAGCCGCCGAAGTTCCCGCCGTCCACCCAGCTGGTGCCCGGCTTCGTCGGTCCGCGGGTGGCCGAAGGCGAGTATCGCTTCGAACTGGTCAAGGCCAAGCAGACCCTGACCGGGACGGTGCAGCTACTGCCCGATTCGCGCGCCAGCCACAGCGCCGAGGATCGCG
Organism: Gammaproteobacteria bacterium; assembly: GCA_030430155.1. GTDB lineage: Bacteria > Pseudomonadota > Gammaproteobacteria > Xanthomonadales > SZUA-5 > SZUA-5. The sequence goes on along the minus strand of JAUIFV010000020.1, from coordinate 14,572 downwards.
CTGCCCAGCAGCAGCTGTCCATGGCCTTGTATAAAGAGCTCGCCGATCTGACCTTCCTTTCCGCCCAGGTGTCCGATCTGCACGATCAGGCCATCGCGCGTGCCGAGGCCAGCAGCGGTGGCACGGCCAAATCGCTGCGCCGCTACGCCGATAGCCTGGCTCAGCTCAGCGGCCGCCTGGCGGTCAGCGAGGGCGGCTTGCTGTCCGGTGCGGAGCAGCTGCGCGAGCGCTACGGCAACTACTACGGCGAGATCGTCGGCTATGACGGTCGACCCACTCAGACCCAGTTCGAGCGCCACCAGCAGCTGCAGGCCGAGCTGGCCCAGGGCCAGGCCGACGCCGCAGCGCTGCTGGAGCAGCCCTTGAGCGATGTCAATGCCCGGTTGAGTGGGCAGTCGCTGGAACCGCTGGTGCCGTTGCAGCGTGAGGCTTGGGAGGCCGAGCAAAGCAAGTCCGGAAGCAGCGCAACCTCGGTGCGCAACGTGCAGCGCTCCCTGTGGACCTGGGGCTTGGGTATGAGTCGGGTCAACTAGCAGTTGAAGGCGGGCACGCTGCGCTTTGCCCACCCTACACTGCGGTTGTAACGTAGGTTGGGCAAAGCGCAGCGTGCCCGACAGCAATGGGCCAAATTGCCGTGAGCACCCAAATAGGAGTCCGCGCATGATCTCGGCGCTAAGAGGCGTTCTGCTGCTTTTGGTGGGATCTTCGCTTTGGGCCGCAGACGCCGCCAATGACAACGCCAAGGCGCCCAGCGTGGCCGAGCTGGTCGCCGGCTATCAGCAGGCGCGCGGCGGAGCCCAGGCCTGGCGCGATCTGAGCACGCTGCGCATGACCGGGGTAATGCAGATGGGCGAGGTCAGCGCGCCGATGAGCCTGGAGTACAAGCGGCCCGGTAAGGTGCGGCTGCAGTTTCGGGTCCAGGACATGCCGGTGGTCCAGGCCTACGACGGCGAACGCGGCTGGTCCGCCGCGCCTTTCGTGGAAAGCGGGCTGCCGACGCTGATGTTTGGCGATGAGTTGGCCGAGATGCGCGAGATGGGCGACTTTGACGGCGCCCTGGCCGATTACGCATTGAAGGGCAATGAGGTGACCCTGGACGGCGAGGAAGCCGTCGCCGATACGCCCAGCTGGCGGTTGAAAGTGGTCAAGGCCGGCGGCGCTGAAGAGATGTGGTGGCTGGCCAAAGACAGCCTGCTGCCCATTCGCACCGCCAGCAAACGGCTGTCCGGCGGGGTGGAGATTGGCGTGGCCAGTCTGCTTGCCGACTATCGCGCCGTCGACGGCCTGCTGTTTCCGTTCAGCGTCAGCAACACCATCCAGCGCGGCGAGGGCACTTTGGAGCAGATCATCGTGCTCGAGCGCATCGAGTTGGGCATGCCGCTGGACGACAAGCGCTTTGCGTTTCCGCGCTAGCGCGTCGCTATCGTAGCTGACGGAGAAGCAGCGTCCGGGTCGCTCCCTGAAGCGTTCCGGCAGGACCGGTGATCATCAATTCATTGGAGGAAACATGCGCTTGGCACTGGATGATCGGATGCAGGCCGGAATTCGTCGCGAGCACTACGACGGCGCTCCCGGTGTGTTGACCTCAGGGCTGGTCTGGATTGCGGCTGCGGCCGTTTGCTTCGCGCTGGGTAACAAACAGGGCGTGTGGACACTGCTTATCGGCGGCGCGTTGATCTACCCGATCAGTACGCTGCTGCAGCGGATCTGGGTCCAGCCAATCAAGGATCCGCCGCCCAATGCGCTGAATCAGCTCGCAGGGGCATCGACGATCTGGCTGATCGCCTGCTGCATGATGGCCTACGGTCTGTTCCATCTCCGCCAGGAGCTGTTCTTTCCCGCCATGATGGTCACCATTGGCTGCCGCTACACGGTGTTTGCAACGGTTTTTGGCTTGCGCAGCTTCTGGATCTTGGGACTGACCCTGATTGCGGCGGGCTTTGCGTCGTTCTACCTGTGGCTTGCGCCGTGGATTTCGGCGCTGTTGGGCGGGGTGATTGAGCTGGCCTTCGCTGGAGTCTTTTTTGCCAGTGCGAAGAAGCTCCTCAGATCCGGATAGGGATTTGGACTGACAAAGCGGTTCGTCTCAGCAAATCAGGAAACCCGGTGACGCAGTTCGTACATCTCACTGACCAAAAGCGCATCGGCTCGGTGCGGCGCAGAGGCCTCAAGCCACATTCGCTGCGCGCTGAGCTGGCGAAAGGGGTGCACTGCACCCCGGTCAGCGGCAGTTTGTACCGAACCCATCAATGGCTGCGGGAACTAAAACGCCGTGGCATGAGGACGATTTCGGCGGTGCAGTTCTATGTTCCGCCGCGGGAGATAGTGTTGGTGGGAAGGTTCAACGAGCAGCTGGTCGCCGTCACAGCCTCTGAAGCCGCGCAGATCTTCCAGGTGCATGAATCCGGGCTGGGCCTAGAAGTCGTGGTGACTCGTGCGGTCAAGCCTAAACAGATCCATCGCATCTACACGCCAAATCAGGTGCTGGGTTGGCGGTACTACCCAGAGGCGAAAGGAAACAAGCCATTCTGTGGATGCCGCTACTGCACCCGCGGCGAAATCAATGCCTACCGCGTTCGAGACGATTGAGGTTCGTTGCGAAGGTGCGGCGCCAAGCGGAGGCCGCGAACGTCCGTTAGGGCTAGTTGCGCGAATCGCAGCGGCGCTTCGCGCGGCCGGGCCAATGCGGCGATTCTCGTCGTCACCATAGCGGTGCTATGCCTGGTCTCGACGGAGGATTGTGCGACGATCCGCCGGAGACTAGATGATTTACACCCGATGTCACCCTTCCTCGACCGCTGTGAACGTGCATTTCAGTACTCACATCAGCAATCTCCACACCTTGTTGGCAGCGGCATTGGGTAGAGCCAAGACAGATCTGCTGAAGTCGCTGCCGCCGATACTCAGTCAAACCGATCGCCTGTACCGGACCAACCGCTTCGATTACTGGCTCAGGCAACTCGGTGAAACGCCTGTGGCGGAAATACCATTGACGACCTATGGGCTCGAGAAGGCTCGAAGCCTGGTGAGTGACGGGACCGATCCGGGTAGGAATAGGTTTCCAGAGATCCTCGATCAGGTCTGCTGCGAGTTGCTAACCTACAGCGACCCCGATGATGCAGGCCCATGCCAGTCGGATTATCACTACTACATCCACATCCCCACCGGCACGCTCTACAAGGAAAGTGATCTTGGGATGCGATCGCCTGAAATCGCCATTGAGCATGCGGCGGATGTGCGAATTGCACTTCGGTCGGAGCTGCCTATCAGCGCCAATCGCTTTATGGACTGAATGGCCCGGAAGGGCGCGTCGCGGTGTCAGCTCGCCACCGGCCACTTGACACCACCCCCACACGCCCCCAAGTAGCCTCTTCACCCACCGGGCGCTGCCCATGAGCACTTCAGACCAAGGCGATAAGATGACGACTGAGCTGAGCCAGCAGGCTGCGCGGGTAATGCCCGATGTGGCCAACGACGAGCGCCCGGAAACCACTGGTCGACTGGACTGGGTGGGCATGGATCAGCTGGAGCTGCCGGTCCTTTTGGATGATCAGAAGGGCGCGCCGATGCGGGTGCCGGCCAAGGTGGCGGCATTCGTCAATCTGGAGCAGGCCGACGTGCGCGGGATACACATGTCGCGGCTGTATCTGCATGTCGATCAGACGCTAAGCAGCCAGACCTTGAACCCGACCACGCTGCGCCAGCTGCTGCGCGAGTTCCTCGACTCCCACGCCGGGCTGAGCGATCGGGCGGCGCTGCAGGTGCGCTACGAACACCTGCTGCGGCGTCAAGCGCTGGTCAGCGACAAGCAGGGCTGGAAGGCCTATCCGGTGACCCTGAGCGCGGAGATCGAGCACGGGCATCTGACCCTGGAGCTGGCGGTGGAGGTGCTTTATTCCAGTACCTGTCCGTGTTCGGCGGCGCTGGCCAGACAGCTGATTCAGGAGCAGTTCGAGAAGGATTTCCCGGCCGGAAGCGCACTCGATCATGCTCAAGTGGTGCAGTGGCTGGGCAGCGAGCAGGGCATCGTGGCGACTCCGCATTCGCAGCGTTCGCGGATGCAGATGCGCGTTCGTCTGGCTCCCAATGCCGACAGCTTCCCGGTGGTCGATCTGATCGACGCCGCCGAAGCGGCATTGGCGACACCGGTGCAAACCGCCGTCAAGCGCGAGGATGAGCAGGCTTTTGCCCGTCTCAACGGCGCCAATCTGATGTTCTGCGAGGACGCCGGCAGACGCATACAGGGCATGCTCGATGAGGACCAGAGGATCATCGACTACTGGGCACGCGCGGTGCATATGGAGAGTCTGCACCCGCATGATGCGGTAGCGGTGGTGACCAAGGGCGTTCGTGGCGGCCTGCAGGCCGGCTCCGGCTGGGTCGGCGATTGATGCTCGCGCGCTGAGGGTAGGGTTTGTAGGCCGTTGTATCTGATCGAGCCGGAAGGTTGATGCGCCGGGCTGTTTGTCGATCAGATTCAGCGGCGCTCCTGATCTGAATACAGCGCCCAATCCGAGCAAAGCGCCGCAGAGACCCGTCGAAGATCACGTTTTTAGGGCAGATCAAGTGCGGGTCACTACGGCCTACGACTTCGGCGTACGATAAAACTCCGGCGATCGCGCCCTACAGATCCAGATCTGCTGGTGGCTGGTCACTGCGAAAGCGCTGCCACAGCTGGTCCAGGGCCTTGCAGAAATCGGCCGCATAGCTGCGCATGTCGAACAGCCGGCTGGTGGCGCGGCGGGCGGCCAGTTTGCCTTGCAGTTCGGCCAGCAGATCGGCGCTGCCGCCAATCAGTATCGCCAAGTCGGCGTAGCGCTCAACGCTGTCAGCCACCAGTTCGTCCAATCCCAGTGTGCGCAGCTGACTAGCAGCCGAGCGGCTGGCGTAGCTGCGCCCGGGTTTGGTCAGCACCGGCGTGCCTACAAGTAGCGCGTCGGAGGCGGTGGCCTGCGCGCCATAGGGCCAGGTGTCCAGATAGAGATCGGCCAGGCGCAGCGCGCTCAGGTACTCCGGATGCGGCTGCCGGGGCAGGAAGTGCAGGCGTTCGGGGTCGATATCGGCCGCTTGGGCTGATTCGCGCAGCCGCTGGTCGGCCTCCTCCAGGCCCTCGCCGGTGAGCAGCCAGAGCACGCTGTCTGGAACCAGCCGCAGGATCTCCATCCACTGCGCCCAGACTGCCGGATTGATCTTGTGGCGGGCGTTGAAGCAGGCATAGATCACCCCGCTGCCGGGCAGCTTGTAGTCTCGGCGCCGGGTGTCCGGACCGGGCTGGGCCTCGATGTCGGTGGGTTGGAAGCAGTGCGGCAGGCGCACGATGTGTTCGCTGTAGCCAGCACGCTCGGCGTCGGGGATGGTGCGCCGGTCGGCAATCAGATAGTCCATCCATGGCGCGCCGCTGCTGCCAGGATAGCCCAGCCAGGACAGCTGCAGCGGCGCTGGCCGCAGCGCCATCACCTCCGGGCTGCCGCCGCGGGCCCAGCCGCGCAGGTCGATGAGCATGTCCACCTGCTGCTCGATCATGTGTCTGGCGATGCGCTCCGGTCGCCAGCCGCTGACGTCGTGGAGGCCGTCGGTGACCTTGCGCAGGCGCTCCCGCAGCGGACTGTTGTTGTCGCCGCCGGTCGCGTAGAGCAGGATCACCGGACGCTGCGCGGGCAGATTCTCAAACAACCCGACACAGGGCTGCCCAGTGCGTTCGTTGCCGTAGCCGTTGGACAGAAAAGCCACTCTAGGGCGCTCTGGATAGCCACGCGGGGAGGGCGCCAAGCCGTCTGGAAACTCCTTGCGCAGCCGCCGCAGCACCCCTTCGGCTTCGGTGCGTGCACACTGCAGCTGGCTCTGCGGGTCGTCGCTCTCGCTCAAATAGTCCATCGGCGAGATGCCGGGTATACACATCTGCACGCTGGAGGCCAGCTCGGCGGCGCGAGCGTCCAAGTCCTCCCATAGATTCAGCCGCCGGCGCAGGTGCAGTCCTTCCGCCATTGCCATGTACAGATGGCTATCCAGTGCCCAGGCGCTGTCGAATTCCTCCCGTGCCGCTTCCAACTTGCGTTGCTCGCGCAGCGCGCGACCCAGCTTGAGATGGGTGGGTGCGCGCTGGCCGTCATGTTGCAGCGCTTCGCGGAGCAGCTCTTCGGCACCTTGCCAGTCCTCGCGCTGCAGGGCGATGTCGCCGGAAAGGGTCCAGGCCGGCGGATGCGGCGGCTCGGCAGCGCGCGCCTGGCGGAGCAGATCGACCGCTTCGTCGGTACGCCCGATTTGCCGCAGCACCCCAGCCAGACGGGTCAGATTGGCAGGACCGTGGTCGATGCGGCAGGCGCGCTGCAGGGCGCGTTCGGCCAGATCCAATCGACCAACGGCGTGCTCAAGGGTGCCAAGCTGAGTCCACGCCGGTCCGGACATGGCATTGAGCTCGGTGGCGCGCCGGCTGGCCGACAAAGCCAGCTCCAGCTTGCCCAGATTCAGCGCCACGTGTCCGCGGGCGCGCCACAGGTCGGCATCGTCCGGGGTGGCCTGGAGCAGCATCTCCAGCAGCTGATCGGCCTGCTCCAGACGGCCTTGGGAAAGCAGGGTCTGGACCTGCGCCGGAACGCTCACGCAGCGCGTTCCAAGTCGGCCAGCTGCGCCGCGTGCAACTCCTGCAGCAATGGGTCGATGACCTGATCCAGATCACCGGCGATGATCTCGCTGAGCCTGTACAGGGTCAGGTTGATACGGTGGTCGGTCAGCCGGCCCTGCGGGAAGTTGTATGTGCGGATGCGCTGCGAGCGGTCGCCGCTGCCCACCTGCAGCTTGCGCGACTCGCTTTGCTCGGCGACCTGTTTGTCGCGCTCGATTTCGCTCAGTCGCGACTTCAGCAGGCTCATCGCGCGGGCTCGGTTCTTGTGCTGGGAGCGCTCATCCTGGCATTCCACCACGATACCGGTGGGCAAATGAGTGATCCGGATCGCCGAGTCGGTCTTGTTGACGTGCTGACCGCCGGCGCCGCTGGCGCGGAAGGTATCGGTCTTCAGATCGGCCGGATTAAGCTCCACGTCTTCCAACTCATCCTGCTCCGGGAGTATCGCTACCGTGCAGGCGGAGGTGTGGATGCGACCCTGCGCTTCGGTCTCCGGCACCCGCTGTACCCGATGGGTGCCGGATTCGAACTTCAGCCTGGAGTAGGCGCCTTCGCCTTCGACTCGAGCGATCACCTCTTTGTAGCCGCCGTGCTCGCCCACCGACTCGCTCATGATTTCCACCCGCCAGCGCTGGCTTTCTGCGTAGCGCGTGTACATGCGGAACAGATCACCGGCGAACAGCGCCGCTTCATCGCCGCCGGTGCCGGCGCGGATCTCCAGGAAGATGTTCTTCGAATCGCGCTCGTCCTTGGGCACCAGAAAGGCCAGCAGCTGGGACTCCAGCTCGGTTTTCTCAGTGTCCAACTCGGCGAGCTCTTCACGAGCCAGGTCGGCCATCTCGCCGCCGCCGGCGAGCAGTTCCTCGGCGCTGCTGCGATCGGCCTCCACCTTGTCCATCCGCGCCATCGCGTCGACCAGCTCCTGCAGGCCGGCGTACTCGCGTCCGAGGGCGACGAATTGGGCCTGGTCGTTGGCCACCTCGGGCTGGCCCAGCAGCAGACCGAGCTCCTCATGGCGGGCCTGCAGGGTGGTAAGACGACGGCGGAGATTGGGGCTCATGATTCAGTCTTGGTCAGTTTGCGGGTGCGGCGTGGCATCAATCGCGTCGTAGTCACTGGGATCTGCGTCGTCGGACATATCAAGCGCATCGGCGGCGTAGATGCGCTCGACCAGGTCGAGCAAATCGCGCTCGCCGTTGGCCGCTGCGCTACGCATCGCCACGGTGGGCTGGTGCAGCAGCTTGTTGGTCAATCCGTGAGCCAGCTGGGTAAGGACCTGCTCGGCTGCGGCTCCGGCGCGCAGCTGGGCCAGGGCGCGTTCCAACTGGGCCTGCTGCAGACGCTGGCCGTGGGCGCGCAGCCGGCCCACTGCGCGGCTGGATTCGGCACTGCGCCACCAGCCCATGAACTCGTCGACTTGATCGGCGACCAGCGATTCGGCGCGCATGGCGGCGTCGCGGCGGCGATCCTGGCCTTCGGCAACGACCTGGGCCAGATCGTCCAGGGCGTACAGATAGACATCGTCCAGATCACCAACGCTGGCCTCGACATTGCGCGGCACGCCCAGATCGCAGATAAACAATGGCCGGTGGCGGCGGGCGCGGAAGGCCTGCTTGACCATCGCGGTGGTAACCAGCGCCTGGCTGGCGTGGGTGGCGACGAAGAGGATGTCGACCTCGGTGAGCAGGCTCTCCAGGCGATTCAAATCGGCGGCCTGCGCGCCGACCCGGGCGGCCATCGCGCTGGCTCGCTCCAGGGTGCGATTGGCGACGACCAGGTCGGTCACGCCGCGGCTGAGCAGGTGCCGTGCGGCCAGTTCCATGGTTTCGCCGGCGCCGACCAGCAGCACACGTCGCCGCGGCAGTTCGTCGAACACCCGCTGCACCAGGCGCACAGCGGCGTAGGCGACGCTGACCGGGTTGGCGCCGAGCTCGGTTTCCGAGCGTATCCGCTTGGCCACCGCAAAGCTGCGCTGGAACAAGCGGTCCAGGGTCGGACTCAGGGTGGCTGCATCGCGGGCGATGCGGTGGGCGTCCTTGAGCTGTCCCAGGATCTGCGGTTCGCCCAGGATCATCGAATCCAGACCGGTGGCGACCCGGAACATGTGCCTGACCGCATCGGCGTCGTAGTGGTGATAAACCGCATCGTGCAGGCGCTGATCGGCCATGGCGCGGTTGCGATGCCACCAGTCCACCGCGCTCATGGCGCCTTCACGCGAGCCGGACAGGTAGAGCTCGGTGCGATTGCAGGTGCTGACGATAGCCGCCGCCTGGATACTGTCTGTCGTGCACAGCGCGCGCAAAGCCTCAGCGGTCGCTTCCGGGGGGAAGGCCGCTCGCTCGCGCAGCGCCAGCGGCGCGGTGACGTGATTGAGTCCGACAGTTAGTAGCGCCATGCGCGAATCAGATCCAACAATGACCCATATTGTCCGTGGTCCGGCGCCAAAGACAAATCGATGACCCTTGGCAAGCGATAATTGCGCCCTCATGACTACGGCAACGGGCTGCAAGCTTGCCGAGGGTCAGGGAAACGCAACTATTCGCGGCGCACAGGGTCTGCCTATTCTACGCTGTGTGCGCCGGCACCAGCGAGCGCTGGCCGACGGCGAGGTGCGAATAGTGGCGAAATGCCCGTCCTGACGTGGCTCGCCGCTGTAAACTGTTTCATTCACAAGTCATAGGTCCAGTCTGCGGTGCATCTGAACTCAGTCAAGTTGGTCGTTGCTGCTTTGTTGCTGCTGTTAGGCGGCGTTCCGGTGCTGGCTGAGCCGGATGAGAGCTGGCGCAAGGATCCGCTGCTGTCAGCGCTGTCGGCCGAGTTCGCACTGCAGTCCGGAAACCCTTCCAAGGCCGCCGAGGACTATGAGCGCGCGGTGGAGCAGGTCAGCGATCCGGACTGGCTGGAGCGGGCCACCATGATCAGCCTGCATGCCGATGACTTGCCCCGCGCCGGGCGCGTCGCCGAGCGCTGGCTGGAACTGAAACCGAACGACAAGCGGGCGCTGCAGGCTGTCGCCTGGGTGGCATTGGCTCAGGGTGAGGTGGACACGGCCACCGCGAGGCTGGCTCAGCTGATCACCGTCGATGGCATCGAGGGTGCGCGGCTGGCGGTGCAGGTCATGCTCACCCGCGAGGCCAAGCCGCACGTCGAAGCCGCGCTGAATGCGCTGATCGAGCGCGGTTCGCTGCTATCGGCCGACCCGGCTGAATTCAGCTTCGTGCCGGCGGCATTGGCGCTGGGGCAGGTGGCGCCGGGCTTGAGCATTGCCGAGGCCGACCTGCAGGCGCACCCGGATTCCGGGGCGGCGTGGCGCTGGCGCGCGCAGGCCAACTACGCCGCCGGTGCGCTGCAGACTGCGGAGAACGATCTGGCCAAGGCGGTAGGATTTGCGCCAGACAATCGCGAGTGGCGTCTGGCCTGGGCAGCGCTGCTCAATGAGCGCGACCAGGGTAAGAAGATGCTCAAAGTGCTCGCCGATGCGCCTGAGCAGGATGCCGAACTGCTGGCGACGCGGATCGGCTACGCCGCTGATTTGGAAGACGAAAAGGAGCTCAAGCGGCTGGCTCGGGAACTGTCCCGGCGCGACGATGAGGAGTTGCCGGAACGGCCGCTATTCATGGGTCAGGTGGCCGAGCTGCGCGAACGCTGGACTGAGGCGCTGAAATGGTACGGGCAGGTGCAACCGGGTCCGGCCTATGTCGATGCGCGCATGCGCATGGCAGTGGTGTACAGCAAATCCGAGTCGGATCTGGGTCAGTCACGGGCAGAGTTGGCCAAGCTGCGCGTGCCCAGCGTGGAGCCGGAGCGCCAGGTGGACAGCTGGCTGCTGGAGGTGGAACTGCTCAACACCGCCGCACGTCAGGATGAGGCCGAAGCGGTCTTCGAGCAGGCACTGGACGCCTATCCCAACGATGAGCGGCTGCTCTACGCCCGCGCCATAGGCCGCGTCTCCAGCGATGATCTGGTCGGCGCCGAGGCCGATTTGCGGCGAATCCTGAGCTTTGATCCGAACAACTCGGCGGCTCTGAACGCGCTGGGCTACACCCTGGCCGATCGCACCGACCGACACAGCGAGGCGCTGGCCTATATCCAGCGTGCGTTGGAGCTTTCACCCGATGAGGGGGCGATATTGGACAGCATGGGCTGGGTGCAATACCGGCTGGGCAACCCTGAGAAGGCTCAGGAGTACCTGGCCAGGGCCTATGAACAGGCCAACGATGCCGAGATCGCCGCGCACTACGGTGAGGTGTTGTACGTCAACGGCGAGGTGGAGAAGGCCTTCGAAGTATGGCGCAAGGCGCTCGCCGAGCACCCCGAGGATGCGGTGCTGCTGGAAACCCTGGGTCGACTCGCGCCCGAACTGAAGTGATCGCCGATCACGGCTCGCCCGCAACGACTGCAGATATGCGACAGCCGCTGGAGAGCAGGCGTCTGCTGCTGATGGGTATAGGCGCCGCGCTGCTGGCGGCCTGTGCACCGCGCACGGTGCGACGCGATGTGGCAGCCACGGCGGCGGCAGCGCAGGAACAGGCCGCGCGCGAGCTGAGTGCCTTTCGACTGCAGGGGCGCGTTGCACTTTCCGACGGCGATCAGGGTGGCAGCGGCCGCTTGATCTGGGAGCAGCGCGGTGGCGATCTGGACGTGCGCTTCAGCGCACCTGTGACCCAGCGCACCTGGCGTCTGCAGCGCGACACGGAAGGCGCGCGTCTGATTGACGATCAAGGCGAAGTGCACGCCGATGCGGACCTGCAGCAGCTGCTGGATCGGGTTTGGGCGGTGGGCGTACCGGTGGAGGCATTGTCGTACTGGCTACGCGGCAGTCGCCTACCCGGGCGTGGTCAGGTCAGCATGGATCAGCAACAGCGCCTTGAACAGCTGCAGCAGGCCGGCTGGACGGTGGACTATCTGCGCTGGCATCCGGCCCAGGGCGAACTCCCCGAACTGCCGGCAAAGCTCTACGCCAGCAGCGGCGACCGCTGGGTGCGGGTGGTGGTGCAGCGCTGGCAACCACTCGGATGAGCCTGTGGCAGCGCTGGCTGAGTCCGGCCAAGCTCAATCTGGGTCTGCGCATCCTGGGTCGTCGAGACGATGGCTACCATCGCCTGCAGACCATCTTCCAGCTGATTGACCTAGCCGATGTGATCCACATCCGCAGCCGCGACGACGGCCGGATTCGGCGCCTTTCCCAGCTGCCCGGGGTAGATCCAGAGGCCGATCTGGCAATCCGCGCGGCGCAGCTGCTGCAGCGGCATACGGGTACAGCGCTGGGCGCCGACATACACATCAACAAGGCGATACCGATGGGTGCGGGGCTGGGCGGCGGCAGTTCCAATGCCGGCACTGTGCTGCGCGCGCTGAATCGACTATGGCGGCTGCAGCTGAGGCCCGAAGAGCTGGCCGAGCTGGGCGCGCCGCTGGGCGCTGACGTGGCGGTTTTTGCAGGCGGCCGCAGCGCGGTGGGGGAGGGCGTGGGCGACCTATTGACCCCGGTTGAGCTGCCGAAACGGCGTTTTGTGGTGGTTTGTGCGCCGGTGGAGGTGGTTACGGCGGAAGTTTTTGCGGATCGGCAATTGACAAGAAACAGCTCGCCTTCGACAATTCCGCGCTTATTGTCGGACGATTGCTGGGCCAACGACTGCGAAACGGTGGTCACTGGTCGAGTGCCTGAAGTGGCCGCCAGCTTGAACTGGCTGCGTGAGCGAGGGCCAGCGCAGCTAACCGGGACGGGTGCTGCGGTATACGCCCCGGTGAGCGATGCCGCCGAGGCCGAGCGCTGGCTGACCGAGCTGCCATCGCGCTGGCGTGGTTGGTCGGTGCTTGGTCTGAACTGCGCTGCAGATGGTGTCGACGATACGAGTTTTACGGTTGGGACGTCGCCAAGTTGGTAAGGCACGGGGTTTTGATCCCCGCATTCCCAGGTTCGAGTCCTGGCGTCCCAGCCATTTTTGATCTCCGCAACGGATCGGTGTCCTGCTGTGATTTCGCGAACGAGAAGCGTGGCCCGTTCAGTCCGAGAATCACCGGGACTGATGCTGTTCAGCGGCAGTGCCAACCGGGATCTGGCGGCGTCCATCGCCGAGGAGCTGGGGGTGCCGCTGGGTAAAGCCTTGGTCGGGCGCTTCAGTGACGGCGAGGCGCAGATCGAGATCGAAGAGAACGTTCGTCGCCAGGACGTGTTCGTGGTGCAGTCCACCTGCGCGCCGACGGCAGAGAATTTCATGGAGCTGCTGGCGCTGATTGATGCGCTCAAGCGCGCCTCGGCAGCCAGCGTCACGGCAGTGATTCCGTACTTTGGCTACGCCCGACAGGATCGTCGTACGCGTTCGGCGCGGGTGCCGATCACAGCCAAAGTGGCCGCCAAGGTGATCAGCACCATTGGTACTGATCGGGTGTTGACGGTGGACCTGCACGCCGATCAGATTCAGGGATTTTTCGATATCCCGCTGGACAATGTGTACGCCTCGCCGGTACTGCTGGCGGACATTTGGCGCTGCCACGCGGGCAGCGAACTGGTGGTGGTGAGCCCCGACGTGGGTGGTGTGGTGCGCGCGCGCGCGATCGCCAAACGGCTGGACAATGCCGATCTGGCGATCATCGACAAGCGGCGCCCCCGAGCCAACGAATCGGAGGTGATGAACATCATCGGCGATGTGGAGAACAAGACCTGCCTGCTGGTCGATGACATCGTCGACACCGCCGGCACGCTGTGCAAGGCCGCGTCGGCGCTGAAAGAGCGCGGCGCGCGCAGCGTTCATGCCTACTGCGTGCATCCGGTGCTGTCGGGCAAGGCGGTGACTAACATTGAAAACTCGATGATGGATGAGCTGGTGGTGACCGACACCATCCCGCTCAGCGAGGAGGCCAGTCACTGCACCCGGATACGGGTGCTCAGCGTGGCCGACATGTTGGCCGAGACGCTGCGGCGTATGGCCTTCGGCGAGTCGGTGAGTTCGCTCTACATCGATTGATCGAGCGTTGATTGAATGTTTTAAGGGTCGACTCTGACGAGTCGGCCGACGGTTCGGGCTCTCCCGGACCTTTGTACCCTGGCTGGTCGCGGTCAGGGATTTTCTCCGCCGCAAGGCGGATTGGTCAGGTCTGAAGCATTCAGACCGCTAGTAACAAGGAAATACCATGGCTACCGCTCATCAGGTGCCGGTCGAATTTCGCGAGGATGCAGGGAAAGGTGCGAGCCGCCGCCTGCGTCGTTCGGAAATGGTCCCGGCCATACTTTACGGCGGCGATCTGCCGCCGCGTTCGCTGCAAATGACCCAGAAGCTGGCCTCGCTGTACTCCAGCAAGGAATGGTTCTACACCAGCGTGCTGGAGCTGACTGTCGGCGACGACGTGCAGCGCGCCGTGCTGCGCGACATCCAGCGTCACCCCTACAAGAAGCGGGTGATGCACTTGGACTTTCAGCGCATCAATGACGCCGAAACCCTGCGTCTGCGTGTGCCGCTGCACTTCCTCAACCAAGACACCTCGCCGGCCGGTAAGACCGGTGGCTGCGTGATTCTGCACGAGCTCAACGACGTCGAAATCGAGTGCTTGCCGAAGGATCTACCCGAGTACATCGAGGTCGATCTGGCCAAGCTGGAAGTCGGCAGCGTGGTGCATCTGTCCGAAGTGGTGCTGCCGGAGGGTGTGACCATCCCCGAGCTGGCCCAGGGCAAGGAGCACGACGTCTCGGTGGTCTCGGCGAAGATGGCCGCGGTCGAGAAGGATCCGAGCGAAGAGGAAGATGCCGAAGACGAGGGCGACGAGGACTAGTTTCTCGCGGTCATGAGCATCAGTTTGATCGTCGGCCTGGGAAATCCAGGCGCCGAATACGCCAATACCCGGCACAACGCCGGGTATTGGTTTTTGGACCGACTGGCCGAACAGCTGGGTGCGCGCATGCTGAGCGATTCCAAGCTGCACGCGCTGGTCGCCAAGGCCCATATCGGCAGC
>JAUIFV010000019.1 GCA_030430155.1 Gammaproteobacteria bacterium | reverse complement strand
TGCTGCGGGTCAGCGATCGCAGCTGCGTGGTCAATGCCGATGGGCTGTGGTACTGGGGACGCAACGACCGCGGACAGCTGGGTCTGGGTGACCAGCAGCCACGCAGCGCGCCGGTCGCGGTCACCGGCCTGCCCGCTGATCTCACTGATCTGGCCTTTGGGCAATCGCACAGCTGCGCAATCTCACAGGCTACGGGCGTGTGGTGCTGGGGCGCCAATGACAACGGCGAAAGCGGACAGATGGGCGGCGGGACGCAGCTGGTCCCGCGACAGGTGTCCGGCGTACCCGCGGGCGCGCAAGCGCTGGCGCTGGGTGACTCCTACAGCTGCGCTTTGGTCACCGGCCAGGTCTGGTGCTGGGGTCGCAACAACTTCGGCCAGCTGGGCGACGGTGGTCAGCAGTCCCGCTTCCAGGCGGCTCCGGTTGCGGACCTGCCGATGGGGATTACAACCTTGGCGGCCGGCGACAATCACGTCTGCGCGATCGACGCTGCTGGCGAAGTGTGGTGCTGGGGATCGAACTACGCCGGCCAGTCGGGCGTGGAACCCACGCAGCGCCCAAATGAGCCGCTGCCGGTGCGGGTGTTGGGATTGGAAGGTCCAGCCAGCGGATTGAGTCTGGACTTCGCCCAAAGTTGCACCTCTGCTGCCGGCACCAAGCGCTGCTGGGGTATTGCCGCTGACGGCACCGCGCTTGGCGCCACGCCTACAGTCGTATCCGTTCCAGCGGGGGCGCCGGGGGGCTGGCTGCAGGGATGCTTTGAGCGCGACGGTCAGCTGGCCTGTCCGGCGCAGGACACGCGCTACCCAAACACGCCGCTGGATGCGCTGCCGGTGCCGGGAATCGACGCCGTGCCCAGCCAGCTGGCGCTGGGCCGGGATTTCGGCTGTGCGCTGCTGAGCGATGACAGTCTCTGGTGCTGGGGTGCCAACCAGCAGGGCCAACTCGGCCAGGGTGATTTCGAAGCGCGATCAGCGGCAGTGCGCGTGGCGCTGCCGCCCATCCGATGGGTCGCGGCAGGTACCAGCCACGTTTGTGCTGCCAGCAGCGACCAGGCCGTGTGGTGCTGGGGTGGCAACGACCGAGGCCAGCTCGGCGATGCCGCTTTACCGAATCAACCGCTGCCGCTACGCACCGCTCATGCCGGTAGCGAGGTCGCGGTCGGCCACGGCTTCAGCTGCGCCGCCGGCGTCGATGGGCTGATCTGCTGGGGCGACAATCGCTACGGTCAGGCCAGTGGTAGTCCAAGCGAGCAGGTGGTCGCTGCAGGTCGGCCGCTGGCTGACGCCGAGGTACTGGAGCTCAGCGCCGGATTCGCGCACGCCTGCGCCGTGATCTCGATGCAGGGCGGAAGTGGCGAGACTCGCTGCTGGGGCAATCTGGCGCTCAGCGAAGCCGATCTGATCGGTATCGAAAACTACGGCCCGCGCCCGATCACTCCTGGCAACCCCATCCCGACCGACGCCACACGACTGCTGCGCAGCTCGGCCTTCACCAGCTGCGCCGGCGATCGCTGTTTTGGCCTCGACTACGCGCCGCCCAATCGCGGCACGCCGGTGGTCAACACGACGCTGCAGCTTCCCGCTGGATTCGACCGTGACCTCGCCTTGGGCGGCCGATTGATCTGCGCTCTGGGACCCGCGGCGCAGGTGCAATGCGCGGCCTTGACCAATCGCTCCTGCGCATTCGAACGAGCGGCGGGGCTGCTGGTCACCCCCGGGCAGGGCATCGGCTGCGACGCCAGCGAAAGCCTGCTCAGTGCGGGCGAGCGCGACTGGCTGTCGGTCAAGGGTCTGCCCGCAACCGTCCGCTCGGTCGGCGCAGGTGAGCAGTTCGCCTGCGCCGGGTTGGACGACGGCGTTTGGTGCTGGGGACCGGCGGCTCCGCTGCGCAGTATCGATTATTCAGCCCACGCGCCGGTGTTTCGAGCCGGCGCGGTGGAGCCGGCGGCGAGCGTGCCGGTGGCGCTGGACACCAGCCGGGATTGTCCCGCCTACCTGCTTTCGCTGCTTAGCCTGAGCGATCCCGGCAACGTCGCCGAGGCCGGCGGCTGGGGGCTGGAAAGTCTGCTTGAGGGCGGCGCAGGTCTACTCCACGGGGGCCTGAATTTTGGCGGCTATGGCAGCACCGCGAACGGCGGTGTGCCCGGCTACGCCGGCTTTTCCATCGCCAATCCGCATGCCGCCGAACAGCTGATCGAGCTCAGCCTGAGCGGCGATGGCGGCAGCTTTGCCGTGAGTCTACAAAGCCTTCCGGTGGGCGCCAGCGAGCCGCTGGTCACTCTCGAAGAGACCCTCACTCTGGGCCCCGATCCGGTCCAGCGCAGCATCCCGGTGAGCAATGGCTATCACGTCCTGGTGCTGCATTCGCTACAGGGGACCGAGCTGTTCCTGGCTTCCATCGGCACCACCACATTGCAGGGCGGTCCGGCGGCATTCCAGGGCGGCGCAGTGGTCGGCGGCTACATCGATGGCGAACGTCTGGGCTTCAGCGCCATCTGCACCAGCGACGCGGCCGCGCTACGCCTGCGCAGCGAAGCGCGCAGCACTCGCGGCGTCGGTGGCGCCGGTGATCTGCGTCTGCAGCTGCGCGACGGGCTGACCGGGAGCGTGCTGTACGACAGCCAGTAAGGGGCAGGGCCTAGGGCATAGGGCACAGGGCCCAGAAAAGCTTGGGTCCGCGCGCTCTTGATACTTGGGCCCTCGCTGCTACGGCACCAACACCGCCGCGCCCTGAAAGGCACCGCCGCGCAGATCATCCAGCGCCCGATTGGCCTGAGCAAGCGGGTAGGTGACCGTCGGAAAGCGCAGCGGCGTGCCTTTGACCACGTCGATCAGCTCGCGGCCATCGGCGCGGGTCAAGTTGGCTACCGAGCGTAGTTCGCGCTCCTGCCACAGCAGCTGGTAGGGGAAGCTCGGGATATCGCTCATGTGGATGCCGGCGCAGACCACCGGCCACCTTTGCGCACCGCGGCCAGCGCCAGCGGCACCAGCGCGCCCACCGGGGCGAACAGAGAATGGCGGCGTCCAGGGCCACCGGCGGGCGCTGGTCGCTGGCACCGGCCCAGGCCGCGCCCAGTTCGCGCGCGAAGTCCTGCGCGGCCGTGTCGCCAGGGCGAGCAAAGGCATAGACCTCGCGACCTTGCGCGACGGCGATCTGCGCGAGCAGGCTGGCGGCAGCGCCGAAGCCATACAGGCCCAAGCGCTCGCCGTCCCCCGCCATGCGCAGCGCGCGCCAGCCGATCAAGCCGGCACAAAGCAGCGGCGCAATCGACACCGGATCCAGATCCAAACCATCCAGCGGCAAACACCAGTCGGCGGCGGCGATGACCTGGGTAGCGTAGCCGCCGTTAACCGTGCAGCCGGTAGATACGGGCTCATCGCAGAGGTTCTCGCGGTCGTCGCGGCAGTAGTCGCAGCACCCGCAGGTCCGGCCCAGCCAGGGCACGCCCAGCCGCTGGCCGACGCCGATCCCGCTCACGCCAGGGCCTATCGCCTCCACCCGGCCGACGATCTCATGCCCCGGAACAATGGGCGAGTGGGCAAAGGGCAGTTCGCCGTCGACCACGTGCAGATCCGTGCGGCAAACCCCGCATGCTTCCACCCGCAGCCGCACTTCACCCGCACCCGGCTGCGGCTCGTCCCACTCCTGCTCGACCAGCTTCGTACCCGGCCGCTCCAGCACCATCGCGCGCATTGAAACCTCCGCTCGCTACCGTCGCTCCGGTCGCTGGGGATTGCAAGCAAATCGTCGGCATGCGCAGTATTGCTCAGCCCTCAGCCCTCAGCCCTCAGCCCTCAGCCCTCAGCCCTCAGCCCTCAGCCCTCAGCCCTCAGCCCTCATACCCAAGAATTTGCCCCCAAACCCGCTTTGCTGCACTCTTGCCGGCCCTTTTTTCGACTGCGCGGAACGCCGTCGCAGTCGCCCTAGCATTGAGAGCCATGGACAAGAGTTTCGACCCCAAAGCCGTTGAATCGCGCTGGTATCCGCAGTGGGAACAATCTGGCGCCTTCGCGCCACGCGGTGACGGCGAGCCGTTCTGCATTTTGCTGCCGCCGCCCAACGTCACCGGCACCCTGCACATGGGCCACGCTTTTCAGCAGACCCTGATGGATCTGATGGTGCGCTACCAGCGCATGCGCGGGCGCAGCGTGCTGTGGCAGTGTGGTACCGATCACGCCGGCATCGCAACGCAGAAAATTGTTGAAAATCAGCTGGCTGCGGCGGGTACCAACCGCCATGAGCTGGGTCGTGACGGCTTCATCGACCGGGTCTGGCAGTGGAAGGAGCAGTCCGGTTCGCAGATCACCCAGCAGATGCGCCGGCTCGGCGCCTCCTGCGACTGGTCGCGTGAGCGCTTCACCATGGACGAGGGATTGTCGGCGGCGGTGCGCAAGGTCTTTGTGGACTGGTATCGCGACGGGCTGATCTATCGCGGCAAGCGGCTGGTGCACTGGGATCCGGTGCTGATGACCGCGGTGTCGGATCTGGAGGTGGACAACGAGGAGCGCAACGGCCACATGTGGTCGATCCGCTACCCGGCAGCCGACGGCGGTGAGGGCGTGGTGGTGGCGACCACCCGGCCGGAGACCATGCTCGGCGACGTTGCCGTGGCGGTGCATCCCAGCGACGAGCGCTACGCCGATCTGATTGGCAAGCAGCTGGTGCTGCCGCTGACCGGGCGCAGCATCCCGGTGATCGCCGATGCCTACGTCGATCGTGAGTTCGGCACCGGCGCGGTGAAAATCACCCCGGCACACGACTTCAACGACTACCAGGTCGGCCAGCGCCACCGCATCGCGCCGCTGTCCATCTTCACGCTGGACGGCAAGGTCAACGAGGCCGCTCCGGAGGCCTATCAGGGTTTGGATCGATTCGAGGCGCGTAAGCAGGTGGTGGCCGATCTGGAGGCCCAGGGCCTGCTGGTGGAGATCAAGCCGCACAAGCTTAAGATCCCGATCAGCCAGCGCACCGAGGCGGTGATTGAGCCGATGCTCACCGACCAGTGGTTCGTCGACCTGACCAGCGAGACCCTGGCCGACGGCCGCCCAGGCGGCAAGACCCAGATCACCGATCCGGCCCTGCAGGCGGTGCTCGGCGGCGACATCCAGTTCGTCCCGGAGAACTGGAGCACCACCTACAGACAGTGGCTGGAGAACATCCAGGACTGGTGCGTGTCACGGCAGCTGTGGTGGGGTCATCAGATCCCCGCCTGGTACGACGAGAGCGGCGCAATTTTTGTCGGTCACGATGAAGCCGAGGCGGTGGCCTGGGCCGCTGCTCAGGGTTTGCCGGCGCCGCAGGGCGAATTGCGCCGCGATCCGGACGTGCTCGACACCTGGTTCAGTTCGGCGCTGTGGCCGTTTTCGACCATGGGCTGGCCTGGCGACAGCGCCCAGCGTGCGGCCGAGTGGTCCGATTTCCAGCGTTTCGTGCCGTCCTCGGTGATGGTCACGGGCTTTGACATCATCTTCTTCTGGGTGGCGCGGATGGTGATGGCGACCACCTACTTCATTGGCCGCCAGGACGACGGCAGCTACAGCGCCGAGCGGGCCAAGCTGGCCGATCGCATCCCCTTCGACACCGTCTACATCAATGCCATCGTGCGCGACGCCGAAGGCCAGAAGATGAGCAAGTCCAAGGGCAACACCATCGACCCGCTGGACTTGATCGACGGCATAGCGCTGGACGACCTGGTGGCCAAATCCACCGCCTCGCTGCTGATTCCGCAGCTCAAACAGAAGGTGGAGAAGCGTATCCGCCGCGACTATCCCGACGGGATTACCCCGGTCGGCGCCGACGCGCTGCGCTTCACCTTCGCCGCGCTGGCCACCCACGGCCGCACCATCAACTTCGATATGCAGCGCTGTGAGGGCTACAAGAACTTTTGCAACAAGCTGTGGAATGCGGCCAGATTCATTGCCATGAATCTGGAGGGCACAGGGCCCAGGGCGCAGGGCCCAGGTGGGTGCCGCGAGTTGCCGGCGGCCAGCAGTGCGGCCGAACGCTGGATCCTCGGCCGGCTGGTGCAGACCTGTCAGGCCTATCACCAGCAGATCGCCGAGTACCGCTTCGATCTGGCTGCGCAGGCGGTCTATGCCTTCGTCTGGGACGAGTACTGCGACTGGTTCCTGGAGTTGGCCAAGCCGGCCATGCAGGGTGATGACGCGGCGCGCAAGGCCTCCACCACCCACACGCTGCTGCACGTGCTGGAGGCGGTGCTGCGTCTGCTGCATCCGATCACCCCGTTCATCACCGAGGAAATCTGGCAGCACCTTAAACCCCAATTCGGCGTGTCTGAGGACTTCCTCGGTCAGGCGCCGCAGCCCTATGCCGACGCCGATCAGCCGCGGCCGCCGGTCGATGCCCAGGCCGATGCCGACATCGCCTGGCTGCAGGCCTGCTTGAGCGGCATTCGCAAGATCCGCGGCGAGATGAATCTGTCCCCCGGCAAGCCGCTGGATCTGCTGCTGGCCGGTGGCGGCGGCGCCGACCAAGAGCGCATCGAGCGCTACGCCGACGCCTTCGCCCTGCTGGCGCGTATCCAAAGCCACGCCTGGCTGGAGGACGGCGTTGAGCCGCCGGCCTCGGCGATGGCCCTGGTCGGCGAGCTGAAGCTGCTGGTGCCGCTGGCCGGTTTGATCGACGTCGACGCCGAGCTCAAGCGCCTGGACAAGGAAATCGGCAAAGTCGCCGCCGACCTGGCCAAGGCCGAAGCCAAACTCGCCAACCCCAAGTTCGTCGGCGGTGCGCCGGAGGCGGTGATCAACCAGGAGCGGCAGCGGGTCACCGACTTCAGTGCACGCAAGGCCGAGCTGCAGGCGCAGCGGGATAAGCTGGCAGGAAGCTAGGGCCCAGGGCCCAGGGCCCAGGGCCCAGGAAAGCGGCTCCTCTGGGCCCTGAGCCCTTTGCCCTGGGCCCTCTAGAATTCATCCGCCCCGCTCAACTCCTTCTCCAAATCATCGGCGCTGATCAACACGTGTTCCACTGCACTGACCAATGCGTCATTGCGGGCGTTGGCGGGGAGCCTGGCCTGGGCGAACCAGTAGCCGCGGTCCCAGCTCCACCCACTCACCGATGAGCCGGCATTGGCCGCGCTCAGGCGCAATGCCAGAGCAGGATCGTGCTCGGGGTCGCGGTGGGCGATGGCGTAGACGGCGCGCCAGGACTGGCCGGCGAAGCGGCTGACTGCGCTCTCCACGACCGCAATCTGGCTGCGTCCGCCCTGCCAGGTGCGCTGCACGCGCAGATGGCCGCTGCGCCGTAACACCTCCGGACGCAGACCGGCTTCGTGCAGCGCGCTGATCAGTGCCGGGTCCGGGGCGGTGTAGCGCGCTGGGGTGGTCCAATCGGCTGGGGTCTCGGTGCGCAGTGGATCGCCTGGACGCCACACCTCGCCTTGCGACAGGCTGGCGCCGGGCTTCGGCAGCATCTCGGGCTGGTCACTGATCGGCGGCTCGGGAACCATCGGCACCTCCACCGGTATCGGGCCCTGTGCCGGCGCGGACACGCTTACCGGAGAACTGTTGGCCGCGTTCTCCAAGGCCACCTGCTGCGCCAGCCACTGACGTGACGCCAGCAGTCCGACGACCAGCATCGCCGCCAGCGCCCACAGCGCCCACTGCCGATGGCGGCGGCGACGCGAGCGGCGGCTGTGTCTGCGGCGTCGGTGCTGATGCTCGCTCAACAGACTATTCCACGCCCGCCGGCAGGGTTAGGCGATCGCCGCGGCTCACTCCCAGCTGCCTGGCGACGCCAGCGTTGAGCTCCAGGACGTAGCGTGCGGCGGCGCCGCCGCCGTCATAGTGAGGACACTGCGCCGCATTGCAGGGCGGCACGCCTAGGGCTTCACCGACCAGTTCCGCGTTCTCGTCGAAATACAGGATGTCCAGCGGAATCCGACAGTTGCGCATCCAAAAGGTGCGCCGTTGACTGTCCTTGTAGACGAACAGCATCCCGGCATCGGGATCCATGTGGGTACGAAACATCAGCCCGCGGGCCTGGGTTTCAGGGTCATCGGCGATCTCCACGCGGAAGCGTTCGCCCTTCAGCTCGACGGTCGGCTCGGCGCTGGCGCAGGCGCCAAGCCAGACGGCCAGGAGGGCGAAGAGGATCAGGCGCAGGGAGGATGATTGCATCGACGTAGACGGGGCAGCATGGCTAAGCTCGAATGCTAACCCAGGCTGCTGGGGTGACGGGAACCCAAGGTGCGGATTCACAATCTATCCATGTTCGCCGGTGGTCTGTGTTGGGAGCGGTCATGATCGCCGGCCAGCACATGCCCAGAAATCTGTGGCTGGTGGGTTTGATCAGCCTGTTCACCGATTGGTCCAGCCAGATGATCTTCCCACTGCTGCCGCTGTTCCTGACCCAGTCGCTGGGCGTCGGTGCGGCTATCGTCGGGCTGGTGGAGGGCGCGGCGCAGAGCACGGCGGCGCTGCTCAAGCTGTGGGCTGGCGGCTATTCCGACCGGCTGGCCAGGCGCAAACCCTTCGTGGTCGCCGGCTACGCGGCCTCCACCGCCGCCAAGGCGCTGTTTGTGATCGCCAGCGGCTGGCCGGCGGTATTTGCCGCCCGGGTGCTGGAGCGGGTAGGCAAGGGCGTGCGCTCGGCGCCGCGCGATGCCTTGATCGCCGATACCGTGGCGGCGGATCAGCGCGGGCGCAGCTACGGTTGGCAGCGGGCGATGGACGGTGCCGGGTCGGTGCTTGGTGCCTTGACCGCGCTGCTGTTGATCGGCTACCTGTCCTTTCGCAGCGTGTTCGCCCTAGCTCTGTTGCCGGCGCTGATTGCGCTGCTGCTGACCACCCTGCTGCGCGAAGAGGCGTTGGCTGCGCCACGCGCCGCCGGGCCTTGGTTGGCGCTGCCGCGGCTGCGGCGGCCAGTCGCCGCGGCGGTTGCGGCGGCAGCGCTGTTTGCCTTTTCCAGGCTCAGCTTCGCCTTTCTGCTGCTGGCCGGGCTGGATCTGGGCGCCGGCATCCAGGGCGTATTGCTGGCCTACGTGCTCTACCAGACGGTTTACACGCTGGTCAGCCCGGCGGCCGGTCGCGCTTCGGATCGGTACGGGCGGATCCCGCTGCTGGCCGCCGGCTATGTACTGCAGCTGGCCATGCTCGCCGCGCTGGCCATCGGCAGCCTGCCGGCGCTTGTGCTGGCGGCGCTGCTCTACGGCATCGCCGAGGCGGCGGTGGACGCGACTCAGCGCGCCTGGATCGTCGATCGTGCCGGGCGCGAGGGTCGCGGCGGCGCGCTGGGCTGGTATCACGCCGCCATCGCTGCCACCGCCTTGCCGGGTGCGTGGCTGCTGGGCTGGACCTGGGAGCAGCACGGCTCGGTGGCCGCCTGCGCACTGTCGGCGGGGCTGACCGTGCTTGCCGGCCTGGCCCTGTGGGCTACGGCGGGTCACTCAACTGAACAATCTGCCGGTAGGTCAGATTGATTCGTTCCTCGGTTACACCGCGCTGCTTGGGCAGCGCATGGCGCCAGTGGGTTTGAGTCTGGCCAGCCATGATCAGCAGGCTGCCGTGGCTCAGATCCAACTGCAGACGCTGGCCGTTGCCCCGATGTTTGAGGCAGAAGCGCCGCTGCGCGCCCAGACTGAGCGAGGCGATGACTGGATCGGGGCCCAATTCGCGCTCGTCGTCGGCGTGCCAGCCCATGCTGTCGTTGCCGTCGCGATAGCGGTTGGCGAGGACGCCGTTGAAGTCCAGCTGCAGCTGGTCCAGCAGGGCTTGGCGGATCGCGCTCAGGGTAGGCGTCCAGGGCTGCGGTTGGTAGCGCTGGCCGGAGTAGCGGTAACCGGCGCTGGGATCGCCGTGCCAGCTGGACAATCGCGGCGTATCCAGCCAGCGGCCGTAGATGCGGACCCGGTGGGTGGCCCAGGGGAGCTCCTCGCGCAACGACGCCAGCCAACGGTCGGCGTCGGCTGCGGAGCACCAGTGGGGTGCGTAGCGGAGTTCGCCGCCGTCTAAAGGAATGGCTTCCACGGGTGAGGTTGATTGCCGTTTGCTCAAAGGGCCGGATTTCATCGGGATGATTCGTCGAGGGCACAGGGCTCAGGGCACAGGGCCCAGAAACTGCGTGGCGCCAACGGCATCAAGCGAATCACCGCGGCCTCGGTGGCGTCGTGGGACTATACTCGGGGCATCCATGTGGAGATGCAGCGATGGCCGACACCCCGCAACCCTCGATGTACAGCGCTCTGGAGCGCCAACGCGCCGCGCACCTGCAGGCGCCCTTCGACTACGCCGAGCGCGTGCGCTTGCTCAAAGCGCTGCGCAAGGCCGTCAGCAGCCGCAAGGAGGCTATCGCTCAGGCCATCTCGGCCGACTTCGGGCGCCGCTCGCGCCACGAAACGATGATCGCCGAGGTGATGATGATCCTCGGCGACATCGATCATCATCTGCGCTACATGCGCCGCTGGATGCGGCCGCGACCGGTGCCCGCCGACGCGCTGTTCCAACCCGGCCGCTGCGAGATCCGACCGCAGGCCCTGGGCGTGGTTGGGGTGATTTCACCGTGGAACTACCCGGCGCAGCTGGCGCTGATGCCGATGACCGCCGCGCTGGCGGCCGGCAATAGGGTGATGCTCAAGCCGTCCGAGCTGACTCCGAAGACCTCTGATCTGCTCGCCGAGCTGATCGGCAGCACCTTCAAGCCGGCCGAGGTGGACTGCGTGCTGGGCGGGCCGGAAGTGGCGGCGGCCTTCGCCGCGCTGCCCTTTGATCACCTGGTGTTCACCGGCTCGACCGCGGTGGGTCGGCTGGTGATGCAGGCGGCGGCGCGCAACCTGACCCCGGTGACCCTGGAGTTGGGCGGCAAATCGCCGGCCATCATTGCCGAGGACTTTCCCGTGGCCGAGGCCGTGGACCGCCTGGTGGCGGGCAAATTCATGAACGCCGGGCAGACCTGCATCGCGCCGGACTATCTGCTGGTGCCGCAGGCCAAGCGCGAGAGCATCGTCAGCGCAATGATGGCCGAGATCGAGCGCCGCTATCCCTCGCTGCTGCAGTCGCCGGACTACACCAGCATCGTCAGCGATCGCCACTATCAGCGTTTGCAGGCGCTGGTGGACGAGGCCGAGCAGGGCGGCGCGCGGGTGTTCAGAGCGAACCCGGCTGGCGAGCCGATTCCGGCCGAGAGTCGGATCTTTCCACCCACGCTGCTCACCGACACGCCGGGCGACTGCGCGCTGATGCGCGAAGAAATCTTCGGGCCGGTACTGCCGGTGCTGGGCTACAGCAGCCTGGAAGGCGCGATTGAGCACGTCAACGCCCAGGATCGACCGCTGGCGCTGTATCTGTTCGATCACAACGCCCAGCGTGCCGAGCGCGTGCTTAACGCGACCATCTCCGGCGGCGTGTCGATCAACGACACGCTGTTCCACATCGCCCAGAGCAGCCTGCCCTTCGGCGGCGTGGGGCCCTCCGGCATCGGCCACTATCACGGCCCCTACGGCTTCGACGCGCTGTCCAAGCTCAAGCCGGTGTTCAAACAATCGCGTTGGCACGGCATGGGCCTGCTCAACCCGCCGTATCGCAAGCTGGCCGATTTCTTGGCTGGTTTTCTGACCCGATAGGGCCCAGGGCACAGGGCCCGGGGCCCAGGCGGTTGCCGCTACTTCTTCAACGAGTCGCGGATCTCGGTGAGCAGTTTGACCTCGTCGGAGGGCTCCGGCGGGGCGGCTGGCGCTGCTTCCTCTTTGCGCTTCATGCTGTTGATGCCCTTGACCACCATGAAAATCGCGAAGGCGATGATTATGAAGTCGAACGCACTTTGCACGAACAGCCCGTACTGCAGCAGCACCGCCGGTGCGGTTTCGCTGCCGTCGGCGGCGACTTCAGCGGCCTTGAGTACGATCGCCTGATCGGAGAAATCGACGCCGCCGACGACCAGGCCAAGCAGCGGCATGACGATGCCCGACACCAGGCTGGAGACGATCTTGCCGAAGGCGGCGCCGATAACCACACCGACGGCCAGATCGACGACATTGCCGCGCATTGCGAACTCTTTGAATTCACTCATCATTCCCATGGCTCTCCCCAATTGAAAGCGCGCCGGACGCCCCGGCGTAGGCAGCGTAGCAGAGCCCGAACGGAAAGAACTCGGACTCTGACGCCGATTTTCGCGCTTGCTTCGGTTAAGGTGGGATAGCGCGGTCTGCTCAGCGGGCCTTGGGGGATGAGTCTATGTCGCAGTTGCAACTGGGCTGGCGCGAGTGGGTGAGCCTGCCAGAGCTGGGTATCAAGGCGGTCAAAGCCAAGGTGGATACCGGTGCGCGCTCCTCGGCCCTGCACGTGCTATGGCAGGAGCGCTTTGAAAAGCGCCGGCGCGCGTGGGTGCGCTTTGAAGTGGAATCGGCTGGCGCCGGCTCGGCAGTGGTGCGATTGGAATTGCCAGTGGACGAGGAGCGTCCGGTCACCGATTCCGGCGGGCACACCATCCTCAGACCCTTCATCCGCACCCAGCTGTTGGTCAACGACTGCGCCTACCAGATCGAATTGAACCTGGTAGAGCGGCATCGTATGCGCTTTGCCATGCTGCTCGGTCGTACCGCGATGGCCAAGCGCTTCGTGGTGGTCCCGGGACGGTCCTATTTGACCGGTCTTGCTCACGCGCCTGCCGATTTCCGTGGATCGGCCGCTGGCGACGACTGAGTAGGCGTTCATTTCTGCGCACTCGTTTCGCGATACGCTACGCGCCGCGGAAGCAGCGGTCGTGAATAACGCGGCTGACTGACTGGTCTGGCGTGACGGAAGCCTGGAGACGGCGACAGCATGGGTGTGTTTGCAAAACTGATTTTGATGGGCTCGCTACTGGCGGCCCAGCCGCTGCTGGCCGGCGGTGTGGCGCAGAACTTCAACGGCCGCTGGGGCGACATGGAGATCTACGATGCCCACAGCACACTGTCGTTCAGGGTCAATCTGCCGCGGCTGGCCGAACGTGTCGCGCCCTGTTCCACCTTCTACATCCCGGCTGCGGTCATCGCGCTCAAATCGGGCTTGATCAAACCGGCGGTCACCGAGATTACTCGCGCTCAGTCGGATATTCCGCCTACTCACTACTGGCCCAGCGCCTGGCGCGCGCAGAAGCACAATTTGCGCAGCGCCGCGGAGAACTCGGTGCCCTGGTATCTGGCCGACATCACCACCAAGCGCGGTGCGGCGAAGCTGAAAACCGACTTGACCGGCTTTCGCTACGGCAATGCCGACGTCAGCGGCGGTCTGGAAGGGTTTTGGCGCTCCAGCAGCCTGCTGGTCTCCGGTCTGGAGCAGGTCGACTTCCTGCGCAAGGTGCGCGACGGCAAGGTGGGACTGAATCGAGATCAGATGCAGGTGCTGCTGGATTCGCTGCGGCTGCAAAGCCAAGGTGAGTACACGCTGTATGGCAAGACCGGTTCCTGCGTGCGCACTGAGGGCGACCTATACGGGCTGTTCGTGGGTTTTGTCGAGCAGGCCGGCAAGCCGCGTGCCTATTTCTATCTGACCGTCGACGGCACCTCGGTCGCCGACGTGGCTACGGTACGCCGCGAGATCGTGATGAACAGCCTGATCCAGCTGGGCTTCTGGCCTGAGCCGGAGCTGCCGGTGATGGTGGCCGAACAGGCCGCGCCGGCCGGCGAAAGCACTGCCTTGGTGCCGGCCGCGGCGCAAACTGCGGCGGCGCCGGCAGCAGCTCCAGCGGCCGATCCGGCGCCGTTGACCTCGCCCGCGCCCGTGGCTGCGCCCGCGGCGGTTGAGACGCCGGCGGTCGACGGCGAGTAACCTGCAGCGCGCGTTGGACCGCGGGTATCCAACCCGCGTGATTTGGGCTTCGGTAGGCGATCAGGAGCAATGCGAGAGGGACGCCCTCGGTCCTCAAAGAAGGGTCCGCTTTTCGGAGCGCGGACATCTTGCCCGCATGCTCTTTGCTTTGATGAGCGACCAGGCGTACGCGGGGAGATGACCGCAGCGGTCCGTGCAAAGCGTTCGCGTTAACACCCAGACAATCCATTCTTAACGCCTTCTTAAGTCCCCAGCGGAGAAACTAACCGAGAATTGTGGTTCTGCATGGCACTCCAAGCTGGTACGCGCAGATTTGCAGTCATAGGGCGCTTATGGCCCAAGCGTGATGGATTCCCCCAATGCCATCCCGCTTGGGCCTTTCTTTTTTCTGCCCGTGTGATCCGTTCCTTTGCGGCAGTGCGAGTCCCGTTGGACGCAGCCGAGCCGCTTCATGAGAGACTCTGCGGGCCGGCGTCAGCCGCGCGGCCGCAAACGAGGTGGGCCTGAGCAATGCGTGTATTGGTCATCGAAGACAATCCGGATATTGCCGCCAACATCGGCGACTTTCTGGAAGACCGCGGCCACGTCGTCGATTTCGGCGCAGATGGGGTCACCGGTCTGCACTTGGCCGTGGTCAACGACTATGACGTGCTGGTGCTGGACCTGATGCTGCCGGGTATGGACGGTTTGGAGCTGTGCCGCAAGCTCCGCCAGGAGGCGCGCAAGCACACCCCGGTGTTGATGCTCACCGCGCGCGACAGCCTGCAGCAGAAGCTCGCCGGATTCGAAACCGGTGCCGATGACTACATGGTCAAGCCCTTCGCGCTGCAGGAGTTGGAAGCCCGGCTGCAGGTATTGGTGCGGCGTAGCAAGCCGCAGCAGGCTCGGATCCTCCACGTCGCCGACTTGAGCTTCAATCTGGACACGCTGGTGGTGACCCGGCAGGAGAAGGCGATCCAGCTCAACCCCATCGCGCTGAAGATCCTGCAATGTCTGATGGAGGCCAGTCCGTCGGTGGTCACCCGTCAGGAGCTGGAGATGCGGGTCTGGGGTGAGGAGCTGCCCGACAGCGACTCCCTGCGCGTGCACATTCATACCCTGCGTTCGGCTATCGACAAGCCTTTCGACGTTCCCCTGTTGCAGACCCGCCACGGCATTGGCTACCGCCTCGTCGACCCCCAAGCGGCATCGTAGGCGACTACGCAGCCGAATCATCATCTCCTCGCTGCTGCTGGGATCGCTGCTGGCGATACTGTTTGCGGTGGCGGTGCTGGTGCTGCGCGACTGGCTGGAAAATCGGCTGATCGACGACACTTTGAGTCGCGAGCTGGGCAACTACGCGCAGCAGTTTCGGCAGGATCCCAGCAACGACCTGGGGACCTACTCGAAGATCGTCGGCTATGTCATCAGCAAGCGCAATTTCGGCAACGTGCAGCTGGAATGGCGCTATCTGGAAAACGGCGTTCATCGGGTGGTGGAGAACGCGCCTGGCGAAGGACGCACGGCCTACAAGCTGGCGGTGCTC
The DNA here is from genome assembly GCA_030430155.1 of Gammaproteobacteria bacterium. Classification (GTDB taxonomy): domain Bacteria; phylum Pseudomonadota; class Gammaproteobacteria; order Xanthomonadales; family SZUA-5; genus SZUA-5. The sequence goes on along the minus strand of JAUIFV010000019.1, from coordinate 26,534 downwards.
AAGGACGACGACTATTGGTTCTTCCTGCGTTACGACGTGACTCAGGAAGAGCAGGGCCGGATTGCCCTGTCGATCGCGCTGGTGGTGACGGTGATCGTGTTCTCCGGGCTGGCCTGGCTGCTCGGCGTGTGGTCGTCATCCCGAGTGATGGCTCCGGTGTCTGAGCTTTCCCAGCGGATCAAGGATCTGGACAGTCGCGGTGCGACCGAGCCCATCGCCGGGCACTTTGCCGATGATGAGGTCGGTCAGGTGGCCGCGGCGCTCGACGACTACGCCGAACGTCTAACCCGGCTGGTCGCGCGCGATCGCGAGTTCAACTCCGACGTCAGTCATGAGCTGCGTACGCCGCTGGCGGTGATCCTTTCTACCGTTGAATTGCTGATGGCGATGCCCGACTTGAACGACCGCGCTCGCGATCGGCTGCGCCGCATTGAGCGCGCCGCCAAGCAGTCCACCGAGCTGACCACGGCGCTGCTGCATCTGTCTCGCGGCGAACGCCAAGCGCCCTCCGAAGGCGAAACCACTGAAGTCGGCGTTGTGCTTGATCAGCTATTGGAGACCCATCGCTCCCAGCTTGGGCGCAAACCGCTGACCCTGGAACTGGTCAAGGAGGCCGAAGTTCAGGTCGACGCACCGCAGTCGGTGATCGCGGTGGCGGTGGGCAATTTGCTCGGCAACGCGATCAAATACACCAGTGAGGGGGTGGTGCGGGTGCGCCTGGAGGCCGACCGGGTGCTGGTGGAAGACACTGGGCCGGGCATCTCCAAACACGAAGCCGACAAGCTGTTCGAACGCAACTACCGCGGCGTCGGCGCCACCGGCTCAGGCGCCGGTCTGGGTTTGGCCATCGTCTCCCGGCTATGCGATCTGTACGGTTGGCGCGCCTCGATGGAGCCCAGAGACGGCGGCGGCGCGCGCGCGATGCTCGATTTCGCGCCGCCGGCCTAGCCAGCGTTATCCATGAACCTTCTACTGCGGCTTCCGCAGGCGCACGGTGGCGAGGCTTGCTCCCCAGGGCCCAGAAGAGTAGGCCGTGCGGGTTTTGGCTTCTGGGCCCTGGGCCCTAAGCCCTGGGCCCTTGAACCATCAACGCCGCTTCGTCCGCCCAGTTCCCAGCCCCAACCAAACCGCCAACACAGCCCCGCCGACGAAGCACACATATTCCAACCAACCGAAACGGGCGCGGCTGACCGCGAAGGCCATTTCCGGGCCGATGTCGAAGATCCAGGGCCATAGGCCCTTGCCGAGGTGGGCGGCAACGATGGCCGCACCGATCAGGAAGGTGGCCTGCGCTAAGGCGACCAAGTAGCCACTGAGCCCCAGGACTGCACGCCACCAGCCGCCGGGATGCTGATTGAAGGCCAATAGCCAGGTCAGCGGCAGCGGTACCAGCAGCGCCAGCCAGGGACCGCGATCGCCCAGCAGCAAGGCCAGCAGCGCCCACAGCCCGCCGACTGCATTGCCTGCCAGCAGCACGGCGATGATTCCCAAAATCCAGTTCAAGCTTTCGTCTCGTCAGCAAACGCGGCCAAGGGTGACACAATCCGGGTGAACGTTGCCGTTCGACCTGGAAGAAGGACGGGTTGCACACTAGCCCGAATTATTCATGAACCTTCTACTGCGGCTTCCGCTTATCGCGCTGTGGCGCGGCTTACTCCATGCTATCGACTCGACGTACTGCAAGTACGCCTTCATCGATCTTCGGTCCGCGATCCGCACCACAGCACGCCTGCGAAACCCTCGCTACGAACGTTCATGAATAATGCGGGCTAGGGACTCCCTGAACAATTCACGTGGCCGCGACGCACCTGAGAAGTTCGCCAGTAAGGCGGGCGTCGCAGGTCATAGCCTGCGCTCTGGGCAAGACGCCCAACGCAGCTGGCGGGCTTCTCAGGTGTCGTCCCGAAGGGTTGCGGCCCAAATCGGTTGCTGCGGCGTTGCAGCCCTCGGGCATAGAATGACTATGCCTTTCGGGACTGCGCCTACCAGCAAACGATTTGGACTCGCAACGCGGCTCACGTGCATTGTTCAGGGAGTCCCTAGATTGTTCGTGAATGTTCGACGCCACGGCGATAACTCGGAGCCGGCGGCTGGAGTCTGTTTGTGTTGGTCAAGACCAAGGCACTGGATCCCGGCTCAAGCCCGGGATGACGGGGTAAGGCCGGGATGACGGTCGAGGGAGTAGGTGCTCAACGTCGAGCTCTCTGCGTCAGCCGCGCGAAAGCGGGCGGGCGTGCAAGTTCATCCGGGGTCTCGCTGCCAGCTGGCCAAGCCGCGCTGCACCAGCTGATTCGCACCGTGGCGGAATTCGGCAATGAACTCGTCGTGGTGCGCCTGTGGCGATGGGATCAGCCGATTCCAGCCGTTCCGACCGTGCCGCTTGACCCAGTACAAAGCGGCGTCAGCCAACTCCAGGGCCAGCGCCCAATCGGCGATATCGCCGCGATCCGGCAACGCCGGATAGGGGCATACGCCGAGGGAGACGCTTAGCGGTACTCGCTCGACCTCATTGGCGCGAAAGTCGGCACGACGGACCGCCTTGACGATGCGTTCGGCCATCTTCTCAACCGAGCTGAATCCGGCCTCCGGCATCAGCAACAGGAACTCCTCGCCGCCCCAGCGCAGCGCGTGGCCGCCGTCCCCAGCCAGACGCAGCAGCAGCTGCGAGAACTGCTTGAGGATGTCATCGCCGACCAGGTGGCCGTAGCGGTCGTTGACCGATTTGAAATGGTCCAAATCGACCAGGAATAGCCACAACTGCTCCTGTGCGGTTTCGCCGAGCAGGCTGCGGCGCCGCCAGTCGGCTAGGAATCGAGCCAGGAAGCGGCGGTTCTTCAGGCCGGTCAGACCGTCGGTGAGGCTTTCTTCGGCAAGCGCTTGATTTGCGTTGCGCAGGCGATCATTGGCTCGGCGCAGCTCGGCAGTGCGCTGCTCGACTTGTTGCTGCAGCTGCAGTTCGCGGCCGGCACTGCGGCGGCTGAAGACATAGCCCAGCACGGCGATCAGCGTTGCCGCGGCCAACGCCAGCAGGGCCCGGAATGCCGTGCTCTCGCCAGTGTTGGCGGGAATGGCCAGCTCCACAGCCTCAGCGGTGACGGACAGATCATGCGCCCCGCCCTGCGCCTGCAGTTCGAAGCGATAGCTGCCGGGGGGCAAATTGGTGTAGCGAACGCTGCGCTGCGCGCTGGGTGATTGCCAATCCGACTCGTAGCCGGCCAGGCGATAGCGAAACCGTATCGACTCCGGGTCGCGAAAGGCGATCGCGGTGTACTCGATGCTGATGTCGCGTACTCCCAACGGCAGCTCGACCCGCTGATCAGCATTCCAGCGCTGTCCGCCATCGGCGCTGATGCGCTCGATCAACACCGTAGCCGGCTGCTCTGGCGGCAGCACCTCGTTGGGACTGATTCTGACCAGCCCATTGAGGCTGGGAAACCACAGATAGCCGTTGGCATAAAGGCCGCGACTGAGCGCGCCGGCGTTGCAGCAGCGCAGGCGCTGCCCACCGCGGGCGTTGCGGCCCTCATTGAGCACCGGCTCGGTGCGAATCTGGCCACCGTCCAGCACATAGGCCTCAATGTCCCGGATGGTGGATCTGAATACGCCGTTGGGACCGCTCACCCACAGGTGCTCGCTGTCGACCTGCAGATTGCCTACCGAATTCCAAGGCAATCCCTCCCTGGTGGTCAATTCGCTATAGCCGGTGGCGCTGCGCACGTGGATGCCGTCGCGGTAGGTGCCGATGGCCAGCTTGCCGTTGCTCAACGGCACCATGCTGGTGATCATGGCCTGATCGAGTCGGTTGCCGCTGTTGGCGGCACGAAACTGGCCCTCGGTGCCGATGTACAGACCGCGCTCGGAGCCGACATAGAGCTGGTCTTCAAAGATCGCCAGGCTGCGCACTGCGGCCACCTCCAGCCCCTCCGCCGGGCCGTAGCGTTTGAGCACGCCATTGCTCTGCAAATAGAGGCCATCGCTAGTACCGATCCAGTAATGCTCCTGAGCGGTTTCCAGCACTGCGTTGATTTGCCGAGTCGCCAGCGGTGCCCACAGCGACGGCTCGTCCAGTTTGCCCTCATGCAGGCGCGCCATACCGGCTCGGGTGCCGATCCAGATCTGCTCGGCGCTGCTGACGAAGAGGTTGTAGACCGCGCTGTTGCGCAGGGTCTGCGTCGACACCACGGCCTCCACGCTACCCTGCTCGTTGACCTGCCAGAGGCCGGTCGCACTACCGACCAGAACCCGGTCATCCGGTCCGCGCGCGACGCTCCAGACGAACGGGTCGGCCAGTCCGCGCTCCGGTCCGATGGTGGTCGCCCAGCCGTTCCACCAGCGCGACAGCCCGGTGGTATAGCTGCCCACCCAGAGGTCACCGCGAGGATCTTCGAAGATGCTCGCCACCCACGGCCGGACGTTGTCACGCTCGCTGAAAACCCACTCCAGCGGACGCTGCGCGCTGTGCCGCATCAGACCATCGATCAATCCGATCCAAAGGTTGCCATCACTATCGCCGTACAGCGCCTCAATGGCCTGATCGCTGATCTGCTCGGCCCAATCCGGGCGGCGCAGCTCGCCGTCGCTGATTTCGAACAGTCCGCGCGAGCTGCCCAGATAGATCCGGCCAGCGCGTGAGGCGATCTGGCGAAAGCGCAGCGAACTCAAGTCGTCGGCGGACTCGACCAAACTGGCCATGCCGGCGTCGATCAGATAGACCGCACCATCGCTGCCCGCATAGACCCGGCTGCCGTCGCTGTGCAATGCATAGACCCGGCTGTCCGCCAGGCCCAAACGCGAAGCGCGGCCCTTGGCATAGGCGTAGACGCCATGATCGGTGCCCAGCAGCACGCTGCCGCCGGGCGCCACGGCGAAGGCATGCACGTGACCCACTTCGGCGCCCAGCCCCTCCACTGCAACCAGCCGGTCACCGTCTAGGATCGCGGCGCCTTGAGAGCTTCCCAGCCACAGCCGATCGCTATTGTCCCGCCAGACCCGATCACCGATGGCCGGGCGGTAGCCGCGGATCTGCTGTTCGCCGTAGCCACGGAAGTTCAGCCCATCGAAGCGGGCCAGTCCGCCCTGGGTACTCATCCACAAAAAGCCGTTGCCATCCAGCGCAATCGAGGTCACCGAGACCTGCGGCAGGCCGGCCGGGAATCCCCAGTGATCAACCACGTACTCGGTGGGTGCGCGCTGCGGATCGAGGGCGAGCAGCGGCAGGCTGCAGGTCAATACCAGCAGCCCCATCGCCATCGCGATCCAGCGCTGAGCCATCAGCGTTCGCATTGGCCTGGAGGGTGTGTGGTCGGACACCGCTGACAGTGCATAAACTCCCTATACCCTTGCATGGTATCGTCGCGCCCCCATCAAGCAAGTCACGGGCGCCACTTTGTCGCCTGCCCCAGTCGCTCGGAAACCATCCATGTACAGCTCGACCAGCGAACCCTTCTCTCTCAAGCGCGACTGCCATGCGGTGATGGTGCCAGGAGGTGAGGAGGTCAAACTGCCGGCCGGGTCCATCGGTTATATCACCCAGTCGCTGGGCGGCAGCTTCACCGTTTACCTGGACGGCAATCTGTTCCGGATTGCCGGTAGCGATGCCGAAGCGCTGGGCAAGGAAATCCCCGAGCCGCCGAAACTTCCTGATGGCGCCACCGATGCTGACGTGGAAGATCTGGTCTGGCAGCAGATGCGCACCTGCTTCGACCCGGAAATTCCGGTCAACATCGTCGACCTGGGTCTGATCTACGAGTGCGTCATTTCCCCCGATAGCGGCAGTGGCCGCGAAGTCGCGGTCAAGATGACCCTGACCGCGCCCGGCTGCGGGATGGGCGAGATCCTGGTCAGCGACGTGCGCGAAAAAATCGAAGCCATCCCCACCATCAACGAAGCCGACGTCGAGCTGGTCTTCGACCCACCGTGGAACTCGACCATGATGACCGAGGCGGCACGGCTGGAGACGGGGATGATGTATTAGGAGCAGGGCTGAGGGCATAGGGCCCAGGGCCCAGGGCCCAGTCTGCGCCAGCACGCAGTAATTCCGCGCCCTCGAACGCCATGGTGCGCCGAAGGTCAGGAGCCGGGAGACCTCGTCGGAGCGCGTCTCCTCTGGGCCCTGGGCCCTGGGCCCTGTGCCCTGCTGCTCGGGCCCTCTTCGCCCCGCTCTAAGCTAGAATGACCCCCCGCTTTCCCTCCGGCCACTGCGCGCATGGGTTTTGAGGCCTATCTGGTACTGGCCGTTGTTATCGCCGCGGTCATCGCCTTTATCAGCGAGAAGTTCCCGGTTGAAGGTGTAGCGATGGCGTCGCTGCTGGCGCTGCTGGTCGGCGGCGTGCTGAGCGTAGAGCAGGGCTTCAAGGGTTTCGCCAACGAGGCGGTGATCACCGTCGCGGCGATGTTCGTACTTTCGGCCGGGCTGCAGCGCAGCGGTGCGCTGAGCACCCTGGCGCGATGGCTGGTCACCTACGGTACGTCTCCGGCCAAACTGCTGATCATGGTGGTGTTGGCCGGCGGCTTGTCCAGCGCCATCGTCAACAACACCGCCATCGTCGCGGTGTTCATTCCGCTGGTGATGGCTGCGGCCAGCAGCAACAAGCTATCGCCCTCCAAGCTGTTGATCCCGCTCTCCTACGCCAGTCAGTTGGGCGGCGTTTGCACCCTGCTGGGGACCTCGACCAACCTGCTGGTCGCCTCCATTGCGGTCACCGCTGGCGTCGGTCAGATGGGGGTTTTTGCGCCAACTCCCTATGGGCTGATCGTGTTTGCTGTCGGCGGGCTCTATCTGCTCCTGGTCAGCCCTTGGCTGCTGCCGGCTGCACGTGCCGCTGAACTGACCGAGACCTACAGCCTGGGCGATTACATCGGCGAGCTGCGGGTCGACGCCGCCAGCCCGCTGGTCGGCCGGCGCATCCGCGTGCAGGAATGGGAGAACGAAAACGGCATCACCGTGCTGGAGGTGATCCGCGAGAAGGGCAAGCTGTTCTCGCCGCTGGATGTCACCGTGCGCGCCGACGACGTGTTGCTGGTCAAGGGCAAGGTCGATGGGCTGATGAGCTTCCGCGACCGCTACAAGCTGATCATCGCGCCGGAGTTCTCCCTAAGCGACGAGGAACTGGTCGGCGACAACATCGTGCTGGTTGAAGCACTGGTCGCGCCCAGCTCGCGCTTTGCCGGCGAAACCCTGGCCTCGTTGGACTTCTACCGCCACTACAACACCCTGGTGTTGGCCATCCAGCGCCGCGGGCAGGTGTTGCGCGACAAGCTCAAGGACGTCACCTTGACCTTCGGCGACTCACTGCTGCTGCTGGCGCGCGAAGAGGATCTGCCGCAGCTGCGCCGCAGCCCCGATCTGATCATGCTTGAGCGCGGTGAGCGCATGCGTACGCCCAAGCGCGCGCGAATGGCGTTGATCATCATGGCGCTGGTGGTCGGCCTGGCCGCCTTCAAGGTGCTGCCGATCATCGTCACCGCCCTGCTCGGAGTGATGGCGATGCTGTTTGCCCGCTGTCTGACCGTCGACGAGGCCTATCAGGCGGTGGAGTGGCGGGTGATCCTGCTGCTGGCCTGCATGATCCCGCTGGGCACCGCGATGCAGGACACCGGCTTGGCCCGCTGGGTCTCCGACAACGTCATTGGCGTGGTCTCGCCGCTGGGCGCGGTGGCCACCTTGAGCGCCGTCTATTTGCTCACCGCAGTGCTGACCGAGCTGATGTCCAACAATGCCGCGGCGGTGCTGATGGCGCCGATCGCGATCACCAGCGCGCGGACCATGGACGCCGACCCGCTGCCCTTCTTGCTGGCGGTGATGTTTGCCGCCTCCACCGCCTTCTCCACGCCGCTCGGGTACCAGACCAATACCATGGTCTACAACACCGGCGGCTACCGCTTCCGCGATTTCCTGCAGGTGGGATTGCCGCTGAATTTCATGCTCTGGATCATGGCGACGATCGTGGTGCCGTTGATTTGGCCGCTGTAGCCCGCATCGCTCATGAACGCTTGTAGCGGACTCGCTATCTGTATCCGGGCAGGCGCGACTCAATCCAGGCTCAAGCGCAGGAAACCGTAGGGCGGATAGGGCGCGCTGAATTGCAGTTTGAGCTCAGCACCGCAGGCCTCCGAGTACCCTGCTGCCAGACGATGGAGTAGTGGGATCTGATCGCGCTGCACCAGTAGGGCGAGCTTGGCCCAGCAACGGTCGTCTTCGATGTCCAAAGCCTGATAGTCGATGATGGCGGCTCGCAATGCATCGACGACCTGCCGGTGTGCTCGACTGCGTTGACCATACATCAAGCGCTGCAGCGTCTGACCCAGGTGCAGCCGCTCCGATTCGGTGGCCTTGCGCCCACGGCCGGCATACTGCTCGCAAAGCAGCCTCAGTTCATCGCTTTGCTCGGTGAAGTGCGCATATAGATTTTCTCCAGTCCAGATCAGGCGTACTGAGAACTCCACCCGATTGGCTATCGAACTCAGCCGTTCGTGAAGTCGGCCCAGCAGTGGTTCAACCTCTGCCAACATCACACTCTCGTCGCTGGCGACCATGCCAAAAGACATCGGCAGGATGTCACTCTCAGCACTGACCCGCTGAATCAGCGCCTGGAAGTCAGCCAAATTGGCTTGACCTGGCAACACCGACTGCGCCGCACACTCACTGACCAGTACCTGCAGGCCAGCTACGGGAAACCATCGCGCAGGCTGCCCGTACAGTCCCTGGGCGTTCTCGGGCAGGGCTCGGCCCAGGCGTGAGATGCCGTAAAGGATCAGGGCCATGGGATGGGCGGCGCGGTTGCGCGGAGGTAACTCGAGCAACGTTCCGAGCCAGTTTCTCCGAACGGGTCTCTCTTCGTCGCCGCTTTGGCGGAGCGATCACTACTCCGCGCCCGCAGCCACTGGAAATGCTCCATCGTAGACACCCAGCTCATCTATGCAAGTTCACTTCAGCCGAGTTCGACCGGTGTCCTGGTCAGCAAGATGCATTCGGCGTACTTGAGGAACTGCTCCGGCGTGGTGGTGGTTGCCTGCGACTCCGCCTGGAGCAGTTCCACGTGCTCCAGAGATACCTGGGCAAGGGCATCGATAACGACGCCATGGTCCAGCGAGTAGGTGACCAGCTCCTTCAGCCTCATCAGCGTTGCCTGAAGATTTCAAGGTCGACCGAGTTATCACATTCCCTCATAATGAGCAACATAATTACACAATTGGGACATATATGCTCAGTTTTCACCGCTTGACGAGGCCAAAACGTGGGAAACTTGAAGCCAGGAGGCGTTGGGCACAAAGACCAAGGGGGCTAAAGCTGAAATGCCCATCGTCCCTACGATGTCAGTGCGGCGCTTTTGCGATGCCAGCAAGATCGAGCCGCTAGTGCCACCTCACCCGACCAGAGCCCGAAGGTGCCCATGATCAGCGAGCCACTCAATCCCACATCGAATCAGCCCCCGGCGGGGACCGAGCAGGCGCTCATCAGGGTCGTGTTTGTCGACGATGATCGTGCCTTGGTTGACTTGGCAACAGAGTTTTGTCGCAAGCATGGCATCGAGGTCATCTGGGCCGGGGATGCCGTGGTTCTGGAAAAGCTCCTCGATACACAGCCAGTCGACCTGCTGCTGCTGGACGTTGGTTTGCCCGGCGAGGACGGGCTAAGCGTGTGCCTGCGCCTGCGCGTCTCCAGGCCTGATTTACCCATCATCGTCGTCTCCGGACGCTCCGATGATCTGGATCGCATACTGGGGCTGGAGCTGGGCGCAGATGACTACATCACCAAACCCTTTGTGCCGCGGGAGCTGGTCGCCCGAATCCGCTCCCTATACCGGCGCAGCAGGGTCGGTGCGGGTGCACCCTCAGCGCCCGCTACCGACGGCACGCGCTTCGGTCAATTCAGTCTGGACTTCAGCCGCCGCGAACTGACCCGGGATGGCGAGTTGGTGCCGCTGACCAATGCCGAATACGATCTCCTTGCGGTGCTGTGCCGCAAGCCGGGACAGGCACTCAGTCGTGCCGAGATCCTCAACTTGCTCAGTGCTGGCGGGGATTCGGGAGCCTCCGAAAGAGGCGTGGACGTCACCATCGTCAAACTGCGCAAGCTGATCGAGAGCGACCCCAAGGCGCCGACCTTCATCAAAACCGTGTGGGGTACCGGATACATCTTCACGCCATGAACCGTGCTTTTCCGACCGGCCTGGTCTCGGGCGAATTGCTACGTAATCTGGCGCACGATGTGCGCGGCCACCTGTCTCGATTACACCTTCGGTTGAGCCTGTTTGATCTGCCCGAGGCCGAAAGGGACGACGCGCTGGGGGAACTGGCGCAGATTGACTTGAGTTTGCGTACTCACGTCGATCTGGTGCGCGATCTGCCAAAGCGGGAGCAGGAGACGGTTGGCTTGCGGGGAATCGTTGAGCAGGTTGTCGCCGAGCTGCCGTCGCCGGAGGGATTCCAAATCCAACCCTCGGTGGATATACAACTGCGGGCATGGCCAGAGTTCATCCAAGGTATGGTGCGGGCGCTGGCAGCCAATGCACTCGGGCGCGGACAGCCCCCAATGACCATCGCGGGCGCTGTCGACGCCACCCATTGGTCTGTAAGTGTTTCCCATGCAGACAGCGTTGGCGATCGGGATTCGGTGATCGCCAACGATCGACGTGATGTCGAAGCGCGTGATTTCAGCCGCGGCGTTGGACTGATCGCGGCCGAGCGACTGGCGACGATGTTGGGCGGCGAGTTGCAAGTCTCGCACAGCGCGGATCGGTGCACCGTCGGCCTGCGCTGCCCCCGGGCGTAAGTTGCGCAGTCGAAGCGCGACGCGATCATAACTGGATATATTTACTAACACCTATTAAAATATATTGAACCTTGGGGCCGCCAAGTCAACGCCTTTGCACAGGCAGGGAACACATGCACCTTGGGCCGCCAGAGAGTGTCGTTTCGGTACGCGCCGCGGTTGATGAGGCTGCAGCCGAGAGCAAGCTCGAGCTGCGTGCTTCCAAATCTCCAGAGTCCGCTGTAAGGCTGGTCGACAGTTTGCCGATCGCCGCGCTACTGGCCGATGCCGACAACCGCATCGTGGCCGCCAACAGCGCCTTCCATCGCATGTTGGGCTATGCCCCCGGCGAGCTGCAGGGCGCCGGCCTGAGCAGTTTGGGCAACGCTGCCAATCAGTTGCTGTCTTCATCCGCATCGGCGTGTGCTGATGAACCGGAGCCGGCCCTGCTCAGGTTGCGGCGCCGCGCCGGCGGTTGGAGCGCATGTCTGGCCAGTGTCGGCAACTGGCAGGGCGACGGGTCAGGCATGCGCCTGCTCTGTGCGCACGACTGCACGCAACAGGTACGCGGCGAACAGCAGCTCGGTCGTCTGGCATTCGTTGATGAGCTGACCGGATTGCCCAATCGAGCGGCCTTTGTGCAGCGGCTCCGGCTACGCAGCGAGGCGGCTGACGAGGGCGCAGGGGCCTATGCCGTGGCGCGCATCGATCTGGACCGGTTTCGGCTGGTCAACGACACCCACGGGCATCAGGTCGGCGATCAGCTGCTGGCGGAGATGGCAGAGCGCTTACGCCAGCAGTTGGACCCCGACGAGTTCGCCGCAAGAATGGGCGAGGACGAGTTCGCGCTGCTGGTGGCCGACAGCGGTGTGGAGCAGCAGCTGCGCAAGCGCCTGGATCAGATCCTGAGCGTGATGACCGGCCCCTATGATCTGCAGGAGCGGCGAGTCTACTTCACCGCTAGCGTGGGCGTAGTGCGAGTCTCCGATCCGGCCACCAGCGCCGATGAGGTGCTCAACAATGCTGATTCTGCACTGTTCAGGGCTAAGGGCGACGGGCGCAACCGAATCACCCTGTTCGAACCGCAGCTGCAGGCAGAGACCCGGTCGCGATTGGTGGTGTTCAGCGCGCTGCAAAGAGCGCTGCGCGACAGTGAGCTGGAGATCCACATTCAGCCCATCGTCGATGGCCGAACCGGAACCCTGGTAACGATGGAAGCGCTGGTGCGCTGGCCGGACACATTTCTCGGTGCCTGCCAGCCGTCTCAGTTCATCCCGGTGTCTGAAGAATTGGGCCTGGCTCCCGAGCTGGACCGCTTGGTGATTGAAGAAGCGGCCCGCTGGCTGGCCTATTTGCGCCAGGCCGATCCCCGGCTGCGCGGAATGCCGGTCAACATCAACCTCTCGGCCGTCACTCTGCGCAACGAAGCGATCGTGGAGATGCTGGATGCCGCGCGAGAGCAGTACGGTCTGGAACCGCAGGCATTGCGTGTGGAAATCACCGAAACCGCACTGCTCTCAGATTCCGAACACGTCAAAGGCGTGCTGCGAAATCTGGCGCATAGCGGCACACCGCTGGTTCTGGATGACTTTGGAACCGGCTACTCATCGTTGCGACACGTCTACGATCTGCCCATTTGCGGGCTGAAGATCGACAAGTACTTCGTACATCGCTCCCTGCGCGATCCGCGCAGCCTGGCGTTGGTGCGCTCGATCCTGTCGCTGGCCAATGCGCTGGGCATCTCGACCACCGCCGAGGGCATTGAGAGCGAGCGCCAAAGAGCCACATTGGTTCGGCTGGGATGCCAGAATCTTCAAGGCTATCTGTTCGCCAAGCCAATGCCGCCGGCTGATTTGCCGGCATGGCTGGATCGCTCGTGCGTGGAGAAGCGCAGCCATGGCTGAGGCTGACCGCCATCAGATCCCAGAATGTGCGGCGAAGACCTCGACCAGCAGCAACTGGATGGACGGCACGGCGCTGGACGATTTGCTCGGTGCTGCGCGCCTGGCCTCTTTGCAAACTGAAGTCTCTCGCGCCCAGTCGATGCTTGCCGACACTCGGGCCGAGCTCGAGCGCCTGCGCGGCATCGCCGACCGGCGGGCGCAGAAGCTGCTTGCCCTGGAATCCATACTCAGCAATGAGCGCGATCACCGCATGGATCTGCAGGCCGAACTGGAACAGGCGCGTGAGGCTCTGGCCAGCACCTGGAAAGCCCAGCCGACCGAGTCTGAATTCCGGGTCTCCGCAGCGGCAACCGGGAGCCGGGGAAAACGATCAACGACCGATCACCGATGCTGTCGACGTGGTGGCGTAGGGGCCAGCAGCGACGCGGGCGATTCGGGGCCGGTTGGCTGAGTGCGCCGATGCGTACTGCCTCGTCACCGGAGCGCCGATGAAACGAATCGCCGCTACTGCGCATCACCCGATACTGTGGGAGCTGCGCTCGATGGGCGAAGTATCTGACCCAAGCTCGGCGCCAGCTTCGATGCAGACGCGTCTGTCGGGATGAACGAGGGCCTGGGAACACACGGTGGCTCGCCGCGAACCGGCAGGGTACAGCGGGTGAGTCGCATCGAGACCGAAGACGCGCTCATCGTGGTTGATGGTGAAAAGCGCATCCACGCCATCAGCAGCGGCCTGTGCGAGCAGATGGGGGTCAGCGAAGCAAGCTTTCAGGGCAAGGCGCTGGACCAGATCGAGCGCAGCTGGCATCAGGTTGCGATCCTGTACAAGACCGAATCGGAAGGGCACGGCGAGCAAACTAGTCTTGTTCTGGACGACAAGCTATCGCTGCTGCGTGTGCACCCTCGGCTGGACGTGCTCTTGCAGGGAGCAACGGCGGAATTGCCACAAGCGCTGACCTGCAACCGCCAGGGGCAGGTCATCGGTGCGTCGCTTTCCCTGCTCAACCGTCCCGGGGGGCTGTTGCTGAAGGCCAAACCCCTGCTGGTCGAGCTGCTTCCGTCGGCTGCGCGCAGCCTGCATACGTTCATGGTCAACTGTTTTCAACAGCGCGGAGTGCCGTCTGCACTGCAGGTACAGATACCCAAGCTGGGCAAATTCAGGATCTGCGGTCTGGCCAATAGCAGCATCGTCGAGCTCAGTTTTGACCGGCCGGCAGTGGACGTGCTCGGCGCCAGCGAGCTGATTCGACATCCGGTGTTTCACCGCAGCATGGATCTGATGGCCGAAGCGGTGACTGTGCACGATCTGGATGGCGCAACGCTGCAGGTCAACCAAGCGGGCAGGCTGCTGCTGGGCGCCGAGCAGGCATTGGCATCCGTGCCGCAACTGGTCGACGCGATCTACCCCGACGACCGTTCGGTCTTCGCCGGATTGCTCGCCGCGGCCCTGCGCGGCGCGACCACCAGGGCGGTCATGCGCTTGCGCGTGGGCAGCGATGAGCGTCTCTGTCACAGCGAGCTGACCGTCCGACCGATTCGTCGCGAAGACGGTGAGCTGGATCGGCTGCTGGTGCTTACCCGTAGCCTCGAGCATGCAACCGCCACCGATGCGGCTCTGGCGCCAAGCCCTGTTGCCGGCGCGGATGTGGGTCCTGCACCGACCGCAGCGCATGCGGCGGCGACCGTGGGCGAGCAGTCCGGCCGGGCCGATACGGCATCCGCGCTGCAGCACGGTACGATCATTGACGCCGCATCGGCGTCTGACTATCCACCCGATACCAAACCGCAGTCTCCGCCACAGGGCTACGCCTGGTCCTGTGAGTTGCGCGGTGACCGACTCATAGGCCATCAACTGCACGGGGATGGCTTCGAGCAGCTGCATGGTTTTCCCTTCGAGCAATTGGCCTTGGTCGGTGGCAAGCGGCTGGCCATGCCAGCGGAAGAGGCGCAGCGTGTGCACGCCGCGATCACCCAGGCGCAAGGTCGAGGGTCCGGATTCGAGCTGGAGTTTGCGCGCTACGACGAGCGCAAGGCGCTGCGCTGGAGTCTGATGCGGGGGGTGCTGGTGCAGAACCCCGACGGGCGCCAGTTGGTCCATGCGGTGACCTTGGACCTTCAGCCGCAGCGCGGCGCGCGGTTGGCTCATGACCAGCACCACCGCCATCTGCTGGCATTGGCGGACTTGCTGCCGACCGGCGGCGGCTTTCAATTGCGTTTTGATGCACAGGGACGAGTTGGTCTGGTCTTTGCAAATGACCGATTGCGGCAGCTTTGCCCGCATCTGCGCAGCAGCGGGAGCAGCGCTTCCGAGCTGCTGTTTCCTGGACTGGATAGCGAAACTGCCGTGGCGATTGATCAGCGCCTGCGCCAGGCCGCCCGTGGACTTGATCTGGTGGAGTACGAGTTCACGCTGAGCGACGGCGCTACGCAGCGCCACTATTCCATCTTCGCGCGCGGTGCCGACGTCGACCACGGCGCGAGCGTGGACGGCCTGTTGATCGAAACCAGCGAGCGGGTCCACGCTGAGCGCGGTCTGCGCGAGCGCGT
The DNA here is from genome assembly GCA_030430155.1 of Gammaproteobacteria bacterium. Lineage (GTDB taxonomy): Bacteria > Pseudomonadota > Gammaproteobacteria > Xanthomonadales > SZUA-5 > SZUA-5. The sequence continues at coordinate 11,330 of JAUIFV010000019.1, read as the reverse complement.
ACAACTGCTGCAGCGCATCGCCAACAATCTGCCCAACGGGTTCATCTTCCAGCTGCTGCAGCGCTCCAACGGGGAGGCCTGCATGGGCTATGTCTCGGCCGGCTTCGAGCGCCTCACCGAAATCAGTCGGCGCGATATCGCCTTGAGCCTGACACCCTTGCTGCATCTGATGTCGGCGGCGGATGCGATGAGTTTTGAGAGTCGGATGCGGGAGTCCGCGCGCCGGATGGTGCCCCTGGAATGTGAGTTCGGGTTGACCAGCGATCGCCGAGAAGCGTTCCGGCACCTGCAATTGTGTGCTCGTCCGCGGCCTCATGAAGGGGGATCTACCCTGTGGGAGGGTGTTGTCGTCGACATCTCCTCGCGGCATCGACAGGGCGAGGAGCAACGCCGACTGATACTGCGCCTTGAACACCAGATCACCGAGTTGGAAAGCGTCAATTTCGCTTTGTCGCATGACCTGAAGGGTGCCGTATTGGGTTTGCGTGGTCAGCTGGATCTGGCCGACGAGTTGGCGGAGCAGGGATTGCTGAGTCGGGTGCGCGAGCGCATCGAGCGCAGCATCGGCGTCACCGATCGAATGTGGCAGCTGCTCGCGCAGATGCTGGAGTTGTCGCGTCTGGAGCGCGCCGAGTTGGTGATCCGCCGACTGCCCATTCTGGAGTTGGTGCAGCCAACCCTGGAGTTGCTTGCCGGTTTGGCCGAGCATTCCGGGGTTCGGGTCGAGTTGGCCTCTCCGGAACTGGAATTCGATTGCGATGTGCTGCGGATGCAGTCGGTGTTGGTCAACGTGATTGGCAACGCGCTGAAGTTTTCACCGCCCGGCAGTGCCCCGGTGGTGATCAGCGGAACGGAATCGGCAACGGAGGTCACGCTGATCATCACCGATCACGGCATAGGCATTGACCCGCCGCTTCTAGAGCAGGTCTTCGAGCTGTTCGAACGCATCGACCCTGCAATGGAGGGATCTGGCGTCGGACTGGCGCTGGCGCGGCGTGTGGTGGCGATGCACGGTGGCAAAGTCTGGGCGAGCTCAGACGGCCTGGATCAGGGCACGACAATTTCGATTTCGCTGCCGCGTGCAGACGCGGTTCGTTCCAACGCGGATACACTGGTTCAAGAACGTCTTTGCTAACGGGAGCTGGATCCATGCAGTCTAGACCCAGGATCGCCGCCTCTATCCTTGCTGTGGAGGACGATCCCAATCAAATGGAACTGCTGGAGCTGGCCATAGCCTCGCTTCCGATCGAAGTGCCGGTGGCGTGCGCAGAGAACGGTTCGGACGCGCTGCACGCGATCCAGATGGCCGCACTGGAGAAGTTCGAACACCATCTATCCATGGTTCTGCTGGATTTACGCTTGCCGCGTATGCATGGAATGGACGTGCTCGCCAAAGCGCACGAGTTCGGGCTAACCGCCAAAGTGCCCTTCGTGGTCTTCACTTCGTCCGATTCCAGTGCGGAACGGGATCAGGCGCTGGCTTTGGGTGCGCGTGACTACCTGGTCAAGCCGCTGGGATTCAAACCGCTGAAGCTGCTGGTGCTGAACCTCTACCAGCGTTGGATAGAGCCGCGCTCCGAGCTGTTCAGGCCGCAATGATCCGGCACACGTTGATCAAGCCCGAGTTGATCAAGCCAGGGCGCTACGCACGCTGAGATTGAGCTTTTCGCCAATGGCGTCGGCACACTCGCGAATATTCCACAGCAGTTTGCCCAGCGTGGTGTCGGTGGAACTGACCACGGTGAGCAGCAGCCGCAGACGGCGGTTGGGGATGTCCATCACCAGAATGTTTCCGCCATCTGCTTCGACGACGATGTTGCGGCAACTGTTGACTCGAGTTTCAGCACACAGGGCCTCAGCCAAAGCCAGCTGTGAACTGGCCATGGCCGACAGTTTGCTGGCTCCTATTTCCGCCGGTAGCTGCGCGGCAACTTCAAATCCATCAATGGTCGAAACCAAGGCGCCGCGAATCTCCGGAGTGGCCTCGATCAGCTGCGCCAGCTGCTTCAGGCACATCAGCCGTTCGGTATTGCCAAAAGGGTCTGCCGCATAGCTCATTGAGCCGTCTCCAGATCGTTCGCTCTGTCAGCCATCTGCACATCCTGTTCGATTTGATGGAAGAGCACGTCCAACAGCAGCAGGACGTCGTCTCGGCGGCGCACATCGACCGAAAACATCGGTACCTGCAGGTTCATTGAATCGGCGAGTAGGTGAAACTGATTCAGGTCCGGCTGTGGGTGGGTTTCGGTATGGCCGATGCCAACGACCGCCCGGTAGCCGCGCACCACATCGGCGAAGGATGCTAGATAGCGGCGCAGGTCATCCAAGGGGTCGGTTCGGCTGTTGTCGATCAGTATCACCACGCCCAAGGCGCCCGCACCGAGGATCTTCCACATGAAATCGAAGCGCTCCTGTCCCGGCGTTCCGTACAGTCGCAGCTTGTCGCCATTGGCCAGGGTCACTTCGCCATAATCCAGCGCAGCCGTCGTGGTTGCCTTGGCGTGAGTTTGAGTGTCGGTATTCTGAACTTCGGTTGAGACCGGAGCGATCTCGCTGATGGCGGCGATGGCGGTGGTCTTTCCGGCACCCATGGTGCCGGCAAAGATGAGCTTGTGCTCGACAGCCATCTACGCCGCCCGGGTTTCCATACCCAACGCCGAACGCATGATTCGCACCAAGCCAGACCATCGGCTGGGCTGGACTTTGATCATGTGGCCGCTGTCGGTTCCGCCGGTATCGTGCTCAGTGGTGTATTCAAGCAGGTTGCACAATGCGCAGGCGTTGAGAAAGGCGTAGACCTCGGATTGGGGTTGGCCGGTCAGAGCCGGAATAGCCTCGAGCGCTTGCGGTGTGCGAGTGAGCAGCGCGGCGAAAGCAAAATGCGACTTGCGTGCGCCCAGTCGGCCGAAGTCGGGCCACCGCTGCAAACGAATCTGTTTGGCGTTGGCCAGAGCCGGCAACAACGCACGCTGTTCCTGATTCAGTCCCAGGTTCCAAAGCAACTCATCGATCGGGCGTGGTGCCAATTCCTTGCGCAAGCCTTTGGCCACAATGCCGCCCACCCGGCGCAGCGCTGGCGCTTTGGTAGCTGATGCCAGATCGTTCAGGCGCTGCGCGTTCAGCTCGATGGACGAGGCAAAGGTCCTTTCCGGTTCGAAGACATAGATGCACTTGCCGTCCAGATTGATCTGCCAGGCGGCCTTTTCGTCCCGTCGCCGACGCGCGAAGGCCATCAATAGATCGGAGATGGTCCGCTTGTCCTGTAGTTCGTCCGGAACCGGCAGTTCACCATGAATCTGCGGGGATTCCTCGAAGCTGGAGTCAACCTTACCCAGCGGGTGTTCGATCTCGTCCGCCGCGTTGTCCAGCACGCCGATGATTTCGCTGGCACGCACCGGGAAGTGGATGAAGTGGGTCAGGGTGCTGCGGGTCTGGCCGGACTTCAGCACAGCCACGCAGACGGGTCGGCCGGTCTCCTGGAACTGCTTGATGGCGATACGGGTCAGGGCAGCCTCCGGGTCACACAACACCAGATCGGCCTGAAAACTCTCCGTGTACTCCCATTTGTCTCGCGTGCTTCCCTCAATCAGATTGAGCACGGATCTGACGATGGTTTCGTCGTGGGCGTTCAGACCCACCGTCGTCACTGAGTAGGAGTGTTTGTCCATTGCGGCAGTCTACTACAGGAAATGAATAGATGTATCAAATCATTAAAATGAGTTTGTAACGGATCGTGGGTCATCAAGATGGGCGCGACACGGGCCAATTCTTGCGATCATATGGGGGCCAATCGGGCGTACGCCCGTGCAGCGGTGCGGACACTCTGCAGTCGTGTTCGGACCCCCCATTCTCCTGGCGCGACCGCTCCCGTAGGCGCAATGCCGCAGCCAGCCCGCTAAGTACGTCAAGTCGATCGGATGGAGCAAGCCGCGCCTCGGCGCGTCTGCGGAAGCCGCAGTAGAAGGTTCATGAATAATTCGGGCTAGGCCGACGAACAGGCGTTGGCATAGACAGCCAACGCGGCACGCACCGTGCTTGCGTTGAGTTCGGCCAGTATTTCCGGGGCCTGATAGCCGCCGGCAACCACGAAAACCAGCGGGATGCCCAGTTCCATCGCTGTGTTGAACACGTGCAGATCGCGCTCGTACATCTGCGCGGCGCTGATCCTGGCGCGGCTCTTGGGGTCATCCTGATGGCAGTCCACACCGGCCTGATAAAGAATCAGATCCGGTTTGAGGGCCGCTACCCGCGCACGCACCTCATCCAGCGCACTCATGTATTGCTGAAAAGCCTGAGCCCCTTGAACGTGGTATGCCCATGAGCGCTCTCCTCCAAGACAGCCGAACCGGGTGCCGAAGATGGAGGCCTGATACAGATTGGGCAGCGTCTGGGTGAAGCTCTCGGTGCCGTTGCCGCCGTGCTCATCGCAATCGATCACGAACACGCGCAGTTCGGGACGCACATGAGCGATCAGGGCCAGTCCGTTCAACGCGCAGTAGGCCGAGCCGCGTTCAGCAACCGCATGATGAAAACCACAGGCCAGATTCAGGCAGACGCGATGGCGCAGGGCGTGGTCGACTGCCGCCAACTGCCCCGCCAGCATGGCGTAGCAGGCATCTCGCACCGGGATCGACCAGCGAATGCCAAGGCTGGAGGCCAACGGCTCAGTGCCCGAGGCGAAATCGCGCAGATAGGTTGGACTATGCAGGCCGGAGAGCAAGCCGGTATCCAGCGCAGGCGGCGCAACCAGCTTGACCAGGTCGAGCCGGCGCATGTGCTCGGCCGCCACACCCAAACGTGCAAAGCGCTCGGTTTCGACCGGCGCGTAGCTCGGCGCGAAATAGGTGGTCATCGGTGACACTTCAGCCACTCTGAGCTATCCGTTGCGCCGATGCGCGGAGGTCATCCAGGGTGGTGGTTAACGGAGAAACCATATTGGATCGCACCTGGGCATCGATCTGCGCCGAGAATGCCCGGCGACGGATGTTTGGTGCCACCGCCAAGGTGGTCAGGCGCAGGAAACGAGCGGCCTCGATGTCGTCGATAGTCAATCGCAGGCCAACACCGGTCGGGGGCGCCACGGCGGCCGACGGCGCATGGCGTAGCGCGAACAATCCACCCGCCGGAATGGCCACTTGATTGACCACCGCAGGAGCCAGCAGCAGCGCCGAATGCGACTCACCCAGGTTCATCTTCTCCAGCAGCAGCGGTTGATTCTGATTATCAACGATCAGGTTGACGCTGCCGCCGCGGCGAATCTTGCCATGGGCGATCTCCAGGAAGAACTCCTCGGCCTGTGAGCAGCTGCCAATCTCCGGTTTATCGGCCATAGGCGACAGCTCTGGCAGCCGCATTCGCGAGCCGCAAAGGATATCGACGATCATCGAGAACAGCAGTCGAGCCTCAAAACTGAACTCGAACTGGTCCAGCTGCTGGAGCTTGTGGTGCAGTCCGATCAGCAGCAACAGCGCATCGGACTCCAGACCGCGCGTTGCTTCGGCAGGTGCATCGGCGATCCGTCTCCACCCGTGCATCCATCCATGTGCCAGCAGCCGTCTGGACAGGTGTTCGATCTCGTCGATCATCGACGCCCAGTCATCGAGCAGGGCGAGATCGGTGGCGGTTTCGGCCAGCCTTGGGCGATTGATGAACTCGGCCAGGAAGCGGGTCGCCTGGGTGTAACCGCAGCCACGGCGTTCGGTCTGATGGCTGCAGTGCTCCTCCAGCATCGGCACCAACTTGGGGGAGAAGGCCAGTCCGGTTTGGGCGAACTGGGTGCGCAACTCGTGCATCAGCTAGCGCTCTCCTTTCGACCAGGCGTTCAGGCGTTGTCGGTCATTGATCGCCCGTGTCGGGCTGGGGACAGCGCGACCGAGCCATACAAGGGATGTTTGCAGCGATCATCGCTACTGTGTGTAGGAGGTTAGCACCGACCCTGCGGGATCGCCGAAGGGCCGGGTGGACGTATACGCGTCGCCATAGCCGAAATTGAGCTGTGGCTGGCCTTGCGCGACGCAAGCGAGTCGGCCAGCCGCTAGGAGAAATCGATGCTCTTTTCGAAGCTGCGGATGTCGTGTCGGGACATCGCCAGGTTGGCTTTGGCGCGATCCAGGACCACGTACAGGAACAGCTTCTGATTGGTCTCCAGCGGGCGGATGATGTGGTACTGCTTGGTGAGATTGATCAGGATGTCTTCGATCGTATCGTTGAGCTTGAGCGCATTGGCGACCTTGCGTTTGGCGCGCACCACTTCGGTGTTGCCGGCTGCGGCGACCTCGAGATTGACCGCCGTGCCATCGCCGGCGAGCATCATGCCGCTGTCGGCATCAACCAGCGCCGAGGCCATGTAGCCATCCATACTGCGCAGCGGTTCCAGGGAAATCTTGGCCATGTCTTGGTGCTCCTTGTGAACGAATCTACCGTTGAGGGCGTGTGCCCTTGGATCCCCGGCGCCAGCCGGCGGTCGCAGCACGGCGTGAAAACAACCATCGCCCGATACTGTGCTCCGTCTCCGCGGCGTCGCCGTCGCTGCACCGCCTTGACGTGTGTGAATTCTACTACTACAAGTGAAAATGTATAGCGAATTATTAAATTTCGTTTGTAACGGATTAACGATGGTCCTGGATCGACCAGACATCGCCTTCTTCGGGGTCGTTCGATTGTGCACTTGCCTGGACGTGGGTTGCGGGCTTGTCCAGCGGGAGCCAAACTGAAAAACGGCTGCCCACATCGACTTGCGAATGATCCAGGTGGGTCCGTCCATAGAGCAGGCGCGCGGCGCGATCGACCATCGCCAAACCCAGGCCGACACCTTCGGTGTCGTCATTGATGCGCTCGAATAGCCCAAACACGCGGCTGTGATGATGTTGGTCGATGCCCACACCATTGTCGGCAACGCTTAGGGTGATTCCGTCGGGATCACGCGTCAGGCTTGCGCTGATCCTGACCACCGGGTGCCGGTTCGGGTGGCGGTGCTTGATCGCATTGCTGATCAGATTGCGCAGGATCACCGTCAGCAGAGCCGAATCGCTGATCAGTCGGAGCTCTGCTGGCAGATCCAGTTCAAACTCCGCATGGCTGGCCTTGGCGATGTAGCTGAGGTCGTTAAGCACCGACTGCACCACCTCGGCCACCGAGATCTCGGTGTAGCTCAACCCGGAACGACCGAGTTTGGCCACGGCCATCAGGCTCTTGATCAGCTTGTCCGCCTGCTCGGCAACCGCTTCAATACGTTGGATGTATTTCAGCGCTCGTTTGGAGTCACCCGCCTCCAGCGCCAGTTCGGCCAGATCGGCGATGCCGTGAATGGCGATGACCGGGTTGCGCAGATCGTGCGCCACCCAGTGGTTGTAGGCGTTGAGCTCGGCGTGTCGGGTTTCCAACTGCTCGATCAGCTGCTCGCGCTCCTGGTCGGCTCGCTTGCGCTCAGTCACGTCGCGCTGCACCGAGATCCAGTTGGTGTACCAGCCGGTGTCATCGGCCACTGGAGCAATGTCCAGCTCGGCCCAGAATAGCCCACCATCCTTGGTGTAGTTGAGGACTTCAGCGCGGGTGTTCTCCCAACGCCGCAGCGCCGCGCCTATCCTGCGCAGCGTCTTGCCGTCGGTTCCGGGGCCTTGCAATATGCGCGGCGTCTTGCCAATCGCCTCCGCGGCGCTATAGCCGGTCTGCCGCTCGAAGGCGCTGTTGACGTAGACAATGCGCGGGCCAGGATCGCCTAGAGGCTCAGCATCGGTGATGATGATGGTGTCATGCAGCTGATTGACGCAGGCCTGCAGCAAGCGCAGTTCCTCGTCGGCGTTCTTGCGCGCGGTGACGTCGTGGATGAAACCGTGCCACAGGATGCTGCCATCAGGCAGGCGTTCCGGCTGCGACTCTCCGGACATCCAACGTATGCCTTTGGAGGGCACCACCACGCGGTGTTCGTGCTTCCAGCGAGTCATCGTGGCGGCGGAGCGCTCGATGGATGCGTTCAATGAAGGCAAATCGTCCGGATGCACCAGGGCGAAAATCGCGGTCGCGTCCACCCGGATCTGTTCCGGGGTGAGCTCGTACAGCTCGTGCACCGCCTCACTGACGAAGGGCAGGGAGCGACGGCCATCCGGATGCAGCTGAAACTGGTACAGCATGCCGGGTACTTGGCTGGCCAACTTGCGCAGCACGTCGTGACTCTGGCGCAGTTGCACCTCGGTCTGCTTGGACCTGGAGATGTCGGTACTGGTGCCGATCTCGCGTAGCGCCGCGCCCTGGGCATCCCGTGCGATGACCACGCCGCGGTCCAGGACCCATTTCCAGCTGCCGTCCTTGCAGCGTAGCCGGTACTCGCTGCGGTAGGACGAGGTTCGCGCGGCGCGGTGATCGGCGAGATCCGAATCCACCGTCTTGCGGTCATCCGGATGGATCAGCTCCAGCCACGCACCAAGATCACCGTCAAGCTCATTGGGCGCGTAGCCGAGCATGGTCTTCCACTGCTCCGAGAGCACGATGCTCCGCGTGCGCAAATTACGCTCCCAGACGCCGTCGCCGGTCGCGCTCAGCGCCCGCTTCAGTCGCTCATCGTGCTCGGCGATGCGCGCGCTCAGGCGGCGTTGGCGACGGTGCGCGGCGGCCTCTTTGAGTTCACGCTCCATTGCCGGAATCAGCCGGGAGAGTCGATCCTTGGAGACGTAGTCCTGCGCTCCGGAACGCATCAACTCGACCGCCGCCTCCTCTCCGACAATGCCTGAGACGACGATGAAGGGGAGATCTTCATTGGATTTGCGGACCGTGCGCAGAGCGTCCAATGCGTCGAATCCCGACAGGTTGTAGTCCGACAGCACCATGTCCCAGGATTGCGCCGCGAGCGCCTGTTCCAGCGCGCCCAGACTGTCGACGCGCCGGCAATGCAGCTTCAGGTCGGCGCGTAGCAAGTGCCGTTCGAGCAGCGCCGCGTCAGACTCGTTGTCTTCGATCAACAACAGGCGCAGCGTTCTGGATCTCATCTAGACGCCCCGATCCGCGCTAGGGCTGGCGTGGAAAGATCAGTCGGAAGCGAGCGCCCTGGCCGGGCTCGGCGCTGGCCTCCACGCTGCCGCCGTGCCGACGCATGATCCGATCCACCACCGCCAGGCCGATTCCCGAACCCGCCAGGCCGTCGCCGGGATTGATCCGTTTGAACGGCTGCCAAAGGTCGGATGCATGCTTCATCGAGAAGCCGATTCCGTTGTCGGTCACTTCCACAACGGTGCGTCGCGCGCTGCGACGACAGCGGATCCTGATCAGGCCTGGGTCGCGCGATTGCGTGTACTTCCATGCGTTCTCGATCAGATTGGTCATGCACAGGTACAACAGCGAGGCGTCCGCCTCCACCCACATCGGCGACTGCAGCTGCAGTTCAACCTGCCGATGAGTGTACAGCTGGCACAGTCCATCGAAGATCTTCTGGCTCACAGGGGCCAGATCGAAGCGAGTGCAGTCCAGATCGGCCTGGGAGATCCGCGATAGCCGCATCAGGCCATCGATCAAGTCGCCCATTTCGTTTGCGCCCTGGCGGATTCGCGTCAAGTGGGCGCGGCCGGTGTCGTCGAGCAGGTGACTGCAGTCCTCACTCAGCGCTTCGGTCCAGCCCAGGATCGCCCGCAGTGGCGAGTGCAGATCGTGGGACACCGAGTAGGTAAAGGTACGCAACTCGTCGACGATGATGTCCAGGGCGGCGGTGCGCTCCTTCACCCGACGCTCCAGCGAGGCATTGAGCAGGCGCATCTGTGCTTCGGCGCTCTTGCGCGCGGTGATCTCCAGACCGATCAGTACCCAATGCGTGGCCGCCTGGTCCCTCTCGCCGATCGGAACCAGCTGCAGATCCACCCAGAAGTGGTCTCCTGAGCGCGTCTTTGCAATCAAGTCGCAGCGCGCGGCGGTTTCCTGCTGCCGAGCCTGTTTGAGCAGGCTCAAAGCGGATTCGTTCTCGTCGCGATCGCACAGTGCGAAGGGCGACAGCTGTTCCAGGTCCGCCCGCTGATAGCCCGTGCGGGAGTAAAAGACCGGGTTGGCGTAGACGAACCGCGCCTCCTTGTCGGGTCGAGCGGCCTCGGCGATCAGCACCATCTCCTGCAGGTTGGCCAGACTGGAGCCGAGCAGACGCAGGCGCTGATCCATCTGCCAGCGCTCGGTGACATCACGATTCATTCCCACCAGCCGCTGCGGCTGACCCATGGCATCACGCTGCAGATAGCCATTGGCCTCGATACGCCGTTCGCAGCCGTCGTTCGCTCGGCGGATTCGAAATTCGAACAATTCGACCCGCTGGCCATCGAGTAAGGCCTGCAAGCGTTGGTCCACGATCTCCAGATCTTGCGCGTACAAGCAGGCTCGCCAAGTCTCGGGATTGCCGTCAAAGCTCGCTTCGGTATACCCGTAGACCTCGTGCATGCGCTGATCCCAGATCAGCTCGTTGCTGGCCAGATCCAGCTCCCAGACACCGAAGCCGGAACCCATCACCGCCAATTCCAGGCGCTCGCGGAGATGATCGACACGCTCGGCCTCGCGCTGAACCTGGTCGATGTCGACGTTGCTGCCGACCATGCGGGTAGCGTAGCCGGCGCTGTCGCGGGCGATAACCACGCCGCGACTGAGCACCCATTTCCAGCTGCCGTCGCGGCAGCGTAGCCGTTGGCATACAGTATGGCTCGCGGTCTTTCCCTTCAGTGCATTACGCAAACTGCGCTGACTGTGATCGACGTCGTCGGCGTGGACGCGACCGCTCCATTCCTCTTCTGCGCTGGTCAGTTCGCCGGGTTCAAAACCCAGCATCCTCGCCCAAAAGTCCGAATAGGTGACTTCCCTGGCGCGGATATCCCAATCCCAAAGGCCATCCTTGCTGTCCCGGTTTGCCAGCTTCCAGCGCTCGTAGTTCAGCTCGGCCGCCGCTTCTGCATGCTTGCGGTCGGTGATATCAACGCAGATGCCGGAGAGCATTTCCGGCTCTCCGTTGGCATCACGCTCCACCGTGCCGCGCGACCACAACCAGTGCTCGCTTCCATCTGGCCAAATCACGCGAAACTCGTGATCGAGCTGGCGTTGGCCGCCGGCGCAGACGGCGTCAACGTTGCGCTGCACCTGGCTCCTATCCAGCGGATGGACATGGCTGAGAAAGACGTCGTAGTTCCACTCCGCAAGCTGCTCCGGATAGCCAAAACAGCGATCATGATGGGCCGACCGAGTGGCCACCCGAGTACGCAGATCCAGACACCATTGGCCTACCTGCGCCTCCTCCAGTACATAGTCCAAACGCTGTTGGCTCCGTGCCAGTGCACTCTCGGTTGCCACATGCTCGGAAACATCGCGGGTTATCG
>JAUIFV010000224.1 GCA_030430155.1 Gammaproteobacteria bacterium | reverse complement strand
GACGCTCTTCGCCTTTGGCCACGCCGAGCAGCATCACGCCCTCGATCTGCAGCTCGTCGATCACCTTCTGCGCCTGCGCCAGCTGGCCGCGGCCGCCGTCGATCAGCAGCAGATCGGGCTGCTTGCCGTCACCGGCGGCCAGGCGTTTGAAGCGTCGGGTCAGCGCCTGATGCATGGCGGCGTAGTCGTCGCCGGGGGTGATACCGCTGATGTTGTAGCGTCTGTAGTCGGCCTTCAGCGCTCCCTCGGGGCCGAAGACCACACAGCTGGCGACGGTTTCGCTGCCCTGAGTGTGGCTGATGTCGAAGCACTCGACGCGCTCCAGTCGCTCCAGCTCCAGCAGCTGGGCCAGATCGTCCATCCGCGCCGCCGCGCTGGCCGCGTCGGCAGCCTTGGCGGCCAGCGCGTTGTCAGCCGTGCGCATGGCCATTTCCACCCAGCGCGCCCGCTCACCGCGCGGCTTGGCTACCAGTTTGGTGCGCCTGCCGTGGGTCTGGCTGAGCAGCTCGGCCAGCGCCTTCTGATCCTCGATGGGATGGCTGAGCAGCAGCTCAGCCGGCGGCGGCAGCGAAAGATAGTGCTGCAGGATAAAGGCACGAAGGATTTGTGCCGGGTCCAGCGTACCCGGCGCTTTGGGAAAGTAGCTGCGGTTGCCCAGACTCAGTCCGCCGCGGAAAAACAGCACCTCGATGCACGGACGACCGTCCTTGACCACCGCGGCAACCACGTCCAGCTCGCCCCGTTCGCCCTGCACGAACTGGCTGCCGCGCACCCGCTGCAGGGCGGCGATCTGATCGCGCAGCTCAGCCGCCCGCTCGAAGCGCAGCTGCGCCGCGGCCTGCTCCATTTCCTCGCCCAGCTCGGCAAACAGCGATTCACTTTGACCGTCGAGGAACATCACCGCGTGACGCAGGCTGCGCGCGTAGGCGTCGGCGTCGATCAGGCCCACGCAGGGCGCGCTGCAGCGGCCGATCTGATGCTGCAGGCAGGGCCGACTGCGGTTGTTGTAAACGCTGTCCTCGCACTGGCGCAGGCGAAACAATCGAAACAGCTGGTTAAGCGTGATGCGCACCGCCTGGGCGCTGGGAAAGGGACCGAAGAAACGTCCCGGTCGATCGCGCGCACCGCGATAGAAACTCAGCTGCGGAAAGGGATGCTCGCTGAGGCGGATGAAGGGATAGCTCTTGTCGTCGCGCAGATCGATGTTGTAGCGCGGCTTGAGCGACTTGATCAGCTGCGCTTCCAGCAGCAGCGCCTCGCCATCGGTGCGGGTGACGATGACTTCCATGCTGGCCACCTGGGCCAGCATCGCGGCGATCCGGGTCTCCTTGGGCTGACGACCGAAGTAGCTTTCCACCCGCTTGCGCAGGTTCGCCGCCTTGCCCACGTACAGCGCCTGCCCTTCGGCATCGAGCATGCGGTAGACACCGGGGCCGGTAGTCAGCCGGCGCGCGTAGGCGCGGCCGTCAAAAGGGCTAACCGGCATCATTCAAAACGTTGAATGATGCGGGATAAGGGCTTACTCACCAACCGGCAGTCGACTCAAGCGCCCGGTCTTCAAATCCAGACGCAGCACCTCGTGGGCCCCGGTATTGGCGATCCACACCGCATTGTTGGCCACGCACACGCCGCGCGGCTCATTCAGCGCATACTTCAGATTCAGCGTCTTCACTTCGCCTTTGGCCAGCGAGTAGACCTTGATCTTGTTGTTGTAGGTGTCGCAGAGCCAAACCAGGCCGCGCGCGCCATCGGCGTATACCCCCATCGGATGCTGCAGCCGGGCCAGAGTTGCGTTGCCATCGACATCGCCGTAGTCGAACGGCCCCAGACCCAGCAAGGTCTGCACACGGGTGTCGCCTAGCCGGATCCCGCGCAGCGCCGAATTTTGCGCATCGGCAACAAACAGCGTGTCGCGCGCCACGCTCAGTCCGCAGGGCTCGGCGAAGCTGGCAAAGCCACCGCTGCCGTCGGCCAGATCGGCGCGACCGTTACCGGCAAAGACGCGCAGCCGATCGCGACCCATGTCCAGTTCCAGAATCTGGTGGAAACCGGCCACCGCGATGAATAACCGCTCCTGATGTACTGCCACGTCCTGCGGCGAGGTCAGCGGCGTTTCCTTGGGCAGGCGGAAGTCCTGCTCCACCGGCGGCGCCATCTTGCCGGTGCCGCAGAGGGTCTCCACTTCGCCGTTGACCAGTCGGACTCGACGAATGGAATGATTGCCACAATCGGCGACGTAGAGCAGATCGCCCCAGGTGGCCAGGCCCTGCGGGTTATTGAAGCCCGCCTCGGCACCCTTGGCGTCCCACAGACCTGCATTGCCGGAGCCGAACACCCGCGAGGTGTGGCCGTCGAAATTGAGCTCGTAGATCTTGTTGCGGCCGCTGTCGGAGAGATAGAGCTGACTGGCCGTCGCGATGATCCGCGATGGAAAACTCAGGGGCTTGCGCGGCTCCGGCTTGCGCGCCTGCGGCAGGGGCTCGAAGTTGCGTTGATCGCTCAATCCCGCGCGATCAAGCATGTTTTCCACCCTTGCAGTGACCTCATTGGCACGACCGTAGCCGGCATAGCTGGCGACGATCTGACCATCGCAGTCGATCAGGGTCATGCAGGGCCAGGACGGGATGCTGAAGCTACGCCAGGCGGCGAACTCGCGATCATTGGCCACGGGAAAGCGCATGAACAAGCGATTGAGCGCCTTGAGCACCGCCTCGTTGCGGGTTTCGTGCGAATACTTGGGCGTGTGGATGCCTATCAGCGCCACGCCGTCGTGGTAGTGGTTGTGCAGCTCCTTAAGCTCGGCCAGGGCCTGCTCGCAGAGTACGCTGGAGCCGTTGAAGAAGAACAGGATGATGACCTTGCCGCGCATATCCGAAAGCCGCGGCGGCTCCTCGCAGTTGACCCACTCCAGACCCTCGGGCCATTCGTGCAGATAGAGCGATTGGCCGGAACTGTCCATGCTGCTACTCCTGATGGCTCAAACGGGCCGCCCCTTTGCCGCTGCGTCGATCCCGTTGTTGGCGCAGCCAGCTTAGGAATCCCTGCACGCCCTTGTCGATCAACGCGTAGGCACGAGCGAAGTCGGCGTCGCTGCCATTGTAGGGATCTGGCACCTCACGTTGTTGCAGCTCAGGTGCAAAGTCCAGTAACAATCTCAGCCGATCGCGGCGTTCGGGAGGACACAGGGCACGCATCTGGTTGAGATTGGCCTGATCATGGGCGATCAGCAGGTCGAACTGACGAAAATCCTCGGCCATCAGCCGCTGCGCCCGATGCCCGCGCAGATCCAGCTTCAAGCGACGGGCCAGCGCCTGGGCGCGCAGATCGGCCGGACCGCCCTCGTGACTGGCATGGGTACCGCGCGACTCCACCTGCAGCCACTCGCCGATGCCGTCGCTTTTCGAACGTGCCCGCGCCAGGACCTCGCTTAGCGGCGAGCGACAGATATTGCCCATGCACACGAAGGCGACGCGGAATGCACGCTGACTGGCGCCGACGGCCAGCGGTTCGTTGGTTGGCGCAACCGCGCTCAAGGTTACCCCGGAGGCGAGCATCTGCTCGACCCGCTGCAAATCCTCCTCGGTGTCCACCCCAGCCGGCACCGCCGCTCGGGCGTTGGCGACCACGATCTTCAGTCCATTCTCCAGCGCGCGCAGCTGCTCCAGCGACTCGGCCGACTCCAGCGCCGACGGCGGCAGCGCAGTGAACTGCTGCAGCGCGCCCACCCGGTAGGCGTACAGACCGATGTGGCGACGCGCGCCCAGGCCGGCGGGCAGTCGCCGCTGATCGTTGGCGAAGGCGTCCCGGGCCCACGGCACCGGCGCTCGGGAGAAATACAGCGCATAGCCGCTGCGGTCACAAACCACTTTGACCACGTTGGGGTCAAACAGGGACTTGGCATCGGTAATGGGCGTGGCCAGGGTGGCAATAGCCGCTTCCGGATGGTCAATGAGCAGCTTGGCGACCTGGCGCATGCACAGCGCCGGCATCAGCGGCTCATCGCCCTGCAGATTGACCAGCACGGTGTCCTTGCTCAGGTTCATCCGCTTGGCGCATTCGCTCAACCGATCACTGCCGCTGCGGTGGTTGGGATCGGTCAAACACACCTGCACGCCGAGGGATTCGGCGACCTCGGCGATGCGCATGTCCTCGGTGGCAACGATAATCGGCAGGTCGCCGACTTCGCGTGCACGGTCAATCACGTGAGCAATCAGCGGCCGCCCGGCCAGCGCCCGCAGGGGCTTTCCCGGCAGGCGGACGGATTCAAATCGGGCCGGAATGGCGATGACGACTTTAGTCATTGGCGTGAGTTTACCCGTTCAAGACGTCACTAAGTGACTGCGCCGCTGCGCTCCAAAGCCTGGTCGAAAGCGCTCCAGAATTCGCTCGGCAGCTGCGCCTCCACACCGAGCACGTAGATGTCGGCCTCCTCGCTGCTGGGGCTGAGCTTGGCGGCGTCCTTTTCGGTCATCAGCACCGGTCCACTACCGAGCAGCGCGGCGCGCAGTCTGGCCGGGCTGGCGTGATCGGGCAGCGCCTCGGTCCCGGTCAGCTGCGCGCCCAGGTCGACCAGCAGATCGAAAAAGCGCTGTGGGTGACCGATCCCGGCCAGCGCCCGAACCGCGCGACCGCGCAGCCAGCCCAGATTGATTTCCACGCCGTCGCGAAAGCGCTGCAGCCTGTATGGGCGCAGGCGCATCGGATAGGCGCCCTTGCCGCTGCCGCCGTTGGCGACCAGCAGATCGACCCCATCCAGGCGATTGAGGGGCGCACGCAGCGGGCCGGCGGGCAGCAGCCGACCGTTGCCGAAGCCGCGCTCGCCATCGACCACCACGATCTCCAGATTGCGCGGCAATCCGTGATGCTCCAGGCCATCATCGGCGACCAGAACATTCGCCTCACCCTTGGCCAGCAGCAGCCGTGCTGCCTCCACCCGACGCTCTGCCACCGCCACCGGCAGCTTGCTGCGGCGGGCTATCAGTACCGGCTCGTCGCCCACCTCGGCGGCGCTGCTGTCTGGCAGCACCCGGCGCAGACCTCGGCTGCGTCGACCATAGCCGCGCGAGATCACCCCCGGACGCATGCCGCGTTGACGCAGGTGCTCGACGATGGCCAACACCAACGGAGTCTTGCCGGTACCGCCGACGCTGATGTTGCCGACCACGATCACCGGCACATTCAGCTCAGCCGGGGTGCGCAGACCGAACCGCCAAGGCGCCGCGTTCAGCCAGCGCAGACCCGCGTACAGTCCCGCCGCCACGCGCAGCGCCGGCGGCACCGGATCCTCGCTATACCATCGCGCTTCCAGCGCCTGGGTCCAACGCTCAATCGGCCCGCTCATCACCGACCTCGTGTTGCTCCGCGGGATCTTCCAGCTGACTACGGTAGAGCTGGGCATAGGCGCCGCCTGCGGCCAGCAGTTCGGCGTGGCTACCCTGCTCCAGCACCGTGCCAGCCTCCATCACCACCACCCGATCGGCGTTCTCCACCGTGCTCAGGCGATGGGCAATGACCAGCGTGGTGCGGTCCTTGGTGATCTGCTCCAGCGCCGCCTGGATCAGCCGCTCGGACTCGTTATCCAGCGCCGAAGTCGCCTCGTCCAGGATCAGTATGGGCGCGTCCTTGAGGATAGCCCGGGCGATAGCGATGCGCTGCCGCTGGCCGCCGGAAAGACTGGCGCCGTTTTCACCGATCGGCGTATCCAGGCCCTGCGGCAGCTTCTGCGCAAACTCGGTGACGTGGGCGGCAGCGGCGGCGGCCTCGATGGCCTCACGGCTTAGCGCCGTATCGCCATCGGTACGACCACCTACGCCAAGCGCAATGTTGGCGGCAATGCTGTCGTTGAGAAGCACCACATGCTGGCTGACCAAGGCAATCTGGGCGCGCAAATCGGCCAGCTTGAAGTCGGTCAGCGGTCGATCATCCAAACATATCCGGCCCTCCTGCGGGTCGTGAAAGCGAGCCAGCAGCGCGGCCAACGTCGACTTGCCGCTGCCCGAGCGTCCGACCAACGCGGTGATCTTCCCAGCCGGCAGGGTGAGGTTCACGCCGTTCAACGCCGGGGCCCGATCGTCGGCGTAGCGCATGCTGACGTTGTCCAAACGCAGTTCGCCGCGCACCTGCTCGCGTCGCAGTGGCGCGCCGCTATGGTCGTCCTCGACCGGTTCATCGAGCAGCGCGAACAGGCTCTCGGCCGCAGCCAGACCGCGCCCGATCAGCGCTTGTACCGTGGTCAGCCGCTTCAGCGACGGCAGTATCAACAGCATCGCGGTGATGAAGGACATGAAGTCGCCCGGACTCAGCCCTTCCAGGCGCCCCGGTCGGGTGGCGACAAAGATCACCATGGCCAGCGCGAAGGCGGCCAGAAACTGCACCGTGGCCGTGCTCAGCGCATTGGTGGCGGCGATCTTCATCTGCCCGCCGTAGTGCTGCCGGTTGGTACGTGCGAAGCGCTTTTCGAACAACCCACTCGCGCTGTAGATCTTGATTTCGCGCTCGGCGCCCACCGCTTCCTGGGTCATCTGCGCGACATCGGACATCGAGGCCTGCACGGTGCGCGAGATGCGCCGGTAGCGCTTGCCTACATAGCTGACCAGCAGCGCGATCAGCGGCCCGATCAGCAGCACGCTCAGGGTCAGCGACACCGATCGATACAGCATCACGCCGATCAGCCCGATCACGGTGAGTCCGTCCAGTACCGAGATCTTCAGGCCTTCAGTGCAGGTCTGCCCCACCTGTTCGACGTGGTAGGTCAGACGGGCGCTGAGCTCGCCGCTCTGGTTGCGACCGAAGTAGCGCGAAGGCAGGCGCAGATAGCGCTCGAAGCAGGCCGCACGCAGGTCCCGGATCAGGCTGTGATTGATTCTGGCCACAGAGAAGTTGGCCATGAACAGGGCCACGCCACGAATCAGGAACAGGGCCAGGATGATTGCCGGCAGCCAGCGGATCAGGGCCTGATCACGGGCGATGAACACGTCGTCCAGCATCGGCTTGAGCAGAAAGGGAAAGGCCGCGGCCACGGCGGCCTCCAGCAGCATGCCGATCAGCGCGACGATGGCCAGCGG
>JAUIFV010000223.1 GCA_030430155.1 Gammaproteobacteria bacterium | reverse complement strand
GTAAATACATATGTTATGATTTCACCATAACTTTATGTACTAAATGCCTAAAACGCATCCCCGCTAAACTCATATTTCAGGATGAATGTGTTTATATGGTAAAGCAATGTCAAACGCATGGTAGCGAAAAGGTGTTAATTGCCACAGATATTGAATACTACAAACGTTGCAGAGACTTTTTAAAACCTGGTGACATGCCACATAAATTTAATACCAAAACTCACTTTGGTTGTCCTTATGATTGTGGCTTATGCCCAGATCACGAGCAGCATTCCTGTCTGGCCATCCTGGAGGTCAACGAGCACTGCAATCTGAGCTGCCCGACCTGCTTTGCCAGCTCATCTCCGGCCGCTGGCGGGACGCGCGATCTGGCCACCATCGAGGCGATGATGGACGCCCTGGTAGAGGCCGAAGGCGAGCCCGATCTGCTGCAGATCTCCGGCGGCGAGCCGACTCTGCATCCGCAGATCCTCGACATCCTGCGCCTGGCCAAGTGCAAGCCCATCCGCCATCTGATGCTCAATACGAACGGCCTGCGCATCGCCCGTGAGCCGGACTTCGTCGCCCAATTGACCGAGTTGTCCCCCGGCTTTGAAGTCTACCTGCAGTTCGATTCGCTGCGCGGCGAGGCGCTGAAGACCATACGCGGCGCCGATCTGCGCCGGATCCGCCAGCAGGCGTTGGAGAATCTGGAGCGGGCAGGGCTTTCCACCACCCTGGTCTGCACGATTCGCCGCGGCGCCAACGAGGACGAATGCGGGGCCATTGTGCAGCACGCGCTGCAGTGGTCATGCGTGCGCGGAGTGACCTTTCAGCCGACCCAGGATGCCGGTCGCAATGAGGGCTTTGGCAAGGCCGACCGGGTGGTGCTCAGCGAGATCCGCCGCAACATCGCCGATACCTCCGGCGTGTTCGGCGCCGACGATCTGATTCCGCTGCCCTGTCATCCGGAGATGATTGGGATCGGCTACGGGATACGCCGCGGTCGGCAGGTGCTGCCGGTGACCTCGCTGCTATCGAAAGAGGAGATCCTTTCGGCCGCGCCCAATGCGATCACCTTCGAGAAGCATCCCGGACTGCGTGACAAGCTGGTCGAGCTGTTTTCGCTGGGAACCTTTGGTGAGAACACCGAGCAGCTGGCCAGCTTCCTATGCTGCCTGCCGCAATTCCCGGCGCCGGCGCAGCTGGGCTACCAGGATGTGTTCAGAGTCGCCATCGTCGAATTCATGGATCGCTACAACTTCGATCTGGGTGGGGTCAAACGCAGCTGCATCCACTTCCTCACCGCCGATCGCAAGATCATCCCCTTCGACACCTACAATCTGTTCTACCGTAATGGCGAAATCGACCAGTTGCGCCAGCGGCTGCAGCGCAATCGAGGGCTCCCCGCATGAGTGACGATCCGCGGCAAGGTCCAGACCAGCCGAACGATGGCAGCGTCGGTCTGGTGATCCTGGGCAGCATCCTGATGGTGATCAGCGTGCTGGTGATGGCCTTTTGCGGGGTTTGCAGCGGCTGCGTTTTGATCGCCAGCATGCAGGGAGGGAGCGGCATCGGCAATCTGGTCGAGTCCCTGCCGGTGGTGATTCCCGTCGGCGGCGTTCCCTTCGCGATCGCCCTGGGACTGTACTTCGTCGGCCGCGCGGTGTACCGCAACGGCAAGCCGGCGCAATGAGCGCCGTCATCGCCGACGACTTTGCCGCCATCGCCGCGACGACTCAGGCGGTCTACGAACGTCACGCCGCCGGCTTCGATAGACACCGCCCAAAGGGCCTGCACGAAAAGCCCTGGCTGGACCGCTTCAGCGCGCTGCTGCCGCCGGGCGGGCGCATCCTCGATCTGGGCTGCGGCGCCGGCGACCCCATCGCGCGCCATTTCCTCGCCGACGGATTCGATGTGACCGGCGTCGATTTCAGCGCGCCGATGCTGGCTCTGGCCCGCGTGCGCCTGCCGCAGTCGCGCTGGCTGCAGGCCGACATGCGAGAGCTGGAACTGGGTGAGACCTTCGACGGCATCATCGGCTGGAACAGCTTCTTCCACTTGAGCGCCGCCGACCAGCGCAGCACGCTGCCACGGCTGGCGGCCCACCTTGCGCCCAACGGCGCGCTGATGCTCACCGTCGGCCCTCGCGCCGGCGAGGTGATCGGACAGGTCGAAGGCGAGCCCATCTACCACGCCAGTCTGTCGCCGCAGGAGTACGAAGCGCTTCTCGGCGAGCTGGGCTTGGCGATCATCGAGTTTGTGTTTGAGGATCCGACTTGCGATCAGCAGACGGTGCTGCTGGCGCAGCGACGGGAGACACCGGAGCGATGAACACCTTCGAGCTGATGCTGATCATCGTCGCTGGGTTGGTGGTGATGGTGGCCTTCTGGGCCGGGGTCCTCTGGCTGCTGGCGCTGCTCAGCGGCTGGCGGGCACTGGCGCGGCGTTTCGCCGCCGAACGTGAGCCCGATGGCGATTACTACGGCATGGCCGGCGGCAGTTTCGGCTGGGTGCACTTCAACGGCGTGTTGCGGGTGTGGGTGGGCGATCGCGGCATCGGCCTGGGCTGCATGATGCCTGCCGCCTTCGGCGCCATGGAACCGCTGCTGCTGCCCTGGCGCGCGATCGAATCGGTGGAAGAGCGTCAACTGCTGTTCTGGCGCAAGGTGCATATTCATGTGGCTGATCACGGCCGCGTAATCCAACTGCGCGGAGCGCCGGGGCAGGCGGTGCTGCGCGCGTGGAATAAGCGCCAGAAGCGCGGATGATGCCGGCGACCGCCGGCCGTGCGATCCTGCTTACGGTGCTGGCGATGCTCGCCTTCGCCGGCAATTCGCTGCTGTGTCGGGCCGCACTGCAGCACACCGCTATCGATGCCGGCAGCTTTACCGGCCTGCGCATCGCCTCCGGCGCGCTGGCGCTGTGGCTGATCGTCGGCCTGCGCAGTGGCGCCTGGACTGCTGGCAGCTGGATCTCGGCGCTGGCGCTGTTTGCCTACGCGGCCGGCTTCTCCTTCGCCTACCGCGGGTTGTCCGCGGCCGCCGGGGCGCTGCTGCTGTTCGGGGCGGTGCAGGCGACAATGATCGGCTATGGGCTGGCTCGCGGCGAGCGGTTGAGCCTGGGCCAGTGGCTGGGCTTGGGTCTGGCAATTGCCGGGCTGATCGGCTTGCTGCTGCCCGGGTTGGCACGACCGCCGCTGCTTGCCGCGGCTCTGATGTTGGCAGCAGGCGTGGCCTGGGGTGTCTACAGCCTGCGCGGCAAGGGCGGCGGTGATCCCACACGCGCCACCGCCGGCAACTTCCTGCGCGCCGTGCCGATGGCCATTGCGTTGTGCGCGCTGGCGCCGCTGCTGTCGAGCACCGAATTGACCTGGGACGCCAGCGGCGTCGCCTATGCCGTGGCCTCCGGCGCGCTGACCTCAGGGATCGGCTACGCCATCTGGTATGCGGCGCTGCCGGCCCTGCGCGCGGTCACCGCGGCCAGCGTGCAGCTGTCGGTGCCGGTGCTGACTGCTATTGGCGGGGTGGTGTTGCTCGACGAGGCGCTGAGCCTGCGCCTGATGCTGGCGTCGGTGGCAATACTCGGGGGGATTGCAGCGGTGATCTACGCCGGTCGCCGCGCGTAGTAAGCGTACGAGCTTGCATGCGGCGACACGCAGTTTCGCTGCGCGGCGGCTCAATCCTTCCCAACGCCACCAATCCGCCGGCTAATCCGCGCCAGCTGCTCGCGCAGCTCGGCGTCCACTTCCTCCGGCTTGATCTTGGCGACAATGCTGCGCAGGACGCGGATTTCGTTCTGGTCGACCTGACCGTCGCGCTCGGCGATATCGATGATCTCGCCCAGTTCGGCGGCATTCAGGCTACCGCCGCTCAGGAAGCCTTCGATGGACTTGGCGATCATTTCCAGATGATCTCTGCTGCCGCTCATGGACTACTCCAATGGCTAAAGCGCGAATGCTGCGCGGTACGCCGCAATCACGCAATAGCCGCCTTGCGATTCCGTGACTCGGCGAACTGCAGCACGCTGGTCAACAGCGCCGGCAGGAAGGTCAGCGAGACGGCCAGCGAGAACAGCAGCCCGAACAGCACGATGGCGCCCACTCCGCGATACAGCTCCACGCCGGCGCCGGGAATGAATACCAGCGGGGCCAGCCCGAATAGGGTGGTAGTGGTGGACATCAGCATCGGCCTCAGGCGCACCTGCACCGCGTTGATCACCGCCTCGACCACCTCGTGCTGGCCCTCGCGCCTGAAGCGCAGGGCCTGGTCGACCAGCAGGATGGGGTTGTTGACCACCGTGCCGACCAGGATCAAAAAGCCCAGCATGGTGATCATGTCGAAGGGCTGATTGACGAAGATGTTGAGCAGAGCCAGACCGATGATGCCGCCGGCGATGCCCAAGGGGACGGTGGTCAGGATCAGCAGCGGGTAGCCCCAGTGGGTGAAGATGGCGACCAGTATCAGATAGCAGAGCAGCACCGAGACCAGAAAGTTGCCCGAAAGGGCTTGGCGAGTGGCGTCCAGCTGATCGCTGGCGCCGGAGAAATCGATGCTCACCCCTGGTGGCACCTCGCCGGCATCGACCATCGCCCGCACGACCTCGGTGCGCACCGTTTCCACCGCGGTTTCCAGCGCCACCGAACGCGGCGCGATGATGTTCAGGGTCACCGTGCGGCGGCCATTGACCCGGCGCAGGGTCTCGGTGTCGACGGTTTCGACAATCTCGGCCAGCGCGCGCAGCGGCAGCACCGCGCCGGCCGGCGTGTGGATGGGAAGATCGGGGATGGCGCTAAGCGACTGCGCGCTCAGCTCCGGGCCGTACAGGTAGATGTCGATCTTGTCGTTGTTGAGAAAGAACTCATCGACAAATGCGCCATCGCTAAGCGCAGCAACGGTGAAGCCCAGAGCCGGAGCGGACAGTCCCAGTTCGGCGAGCCGATCCCAGCGCGGACGCAGCTGGATCAGCGGCTGGCCGAGCACTAGTGACGAGGGCGAGGAGCCGATGCGCGGTCCGTCGAAGGCCTGCTCGGCGCGGCGGTAGGCCGCTTCGGCGACGGCGTAGATCTCGGTCAGGTCGGATCCGGAAATATCCAGATTGACACTGCGCGTGCCGCCGTCATTGCTGGAGATGATCGAGCCGCGCGAGGAGAAGGCGCGCATCCCCGGATAGGCGCGGAAGCGTTCGTCGATGGCGTCCATCAGCGCGTTGATATGACCCGGATCGATGGTCTCGGCGATGATCCGCAGCGAACCCGGCGAGATGCTCATGTTGAGCACGCGTATCGCCGGCACCGGGCTCTGGCCGCTGTCGAAATCGGCCGGATCGGCTTCCACGTAGGGCTGCAGATCCTTCTGCACTTCGGCGCCGATCACCGCCATCTCCTGCAGGCTGTAGCCGGGCGGGGCGATCATCACCGAGAAGGTCTTGGCCTCTTCGCCCTCAGGCAGATACTCGGCCGCCGGAGTGAGCAGCCAGGCGATCACCAGGGTCACCGCGAGCACCCCGCCGGCGGTGGCGCCGCGGCTGGTCGGCGTCTGGATCATCGCTCGCACCCAGCGCGACACCGCCGCGCTGATGCCCTTGGTGGTCTCCGCGCTGGAGCGCAGTCCCACCCGCGCCGCCAGCGCCGGGACGATGCTGATTGCCACCAGCATCGAGGTCAGGATCGCCGCGGCGATGGCGATGGCGACGTCGGAATACAGCTGCCCGGCCTCCTGGGCGATGAACAGCACCGGCGCGAAGACTAAAACGGTGGTCATGGTCGAGGCCAGCAGCGCCGGCCAGACCTCGCGTACCCCGGCCAGCGCGGCCTCAAAGCGACTTAGCCCCTGGCGCCGCAACCGCTCGATGTTCTCCAGCACCACGATGGTGTTGTCCAGGGTCATGCCCATGGCGAAGGCCACCCCGGCCAGGGAAATCACGTTGATGGTGCGACCGCCCAGCTGCAGGCCGATGAAGGCGGCGATGGTGCACAGCGGCAGGCCGACGATGGCGATCAGCGTGCCGGGCAGCGAACGCAGGAACAAGAACAGGATTCCGCAGGCCAGCAGCGCGCCGATGGCCAGGTTTTGCCAGACGTTGGCGATCGAATCCTCCACATAGCGCACGTCGTCGGAGGTCAGATACATGCGCATTCCGACCGGCTCGAGCACGTCGCGATTGATCTGCTCCACCGTCGGCAGCATCTGCCGCTTGATGTCGATGACGTTGGAGCCGGGCTCGCGGCGCACCGCCATGCTGATCCCGGGCTGGCCGTTGGAAAAGGACAGCGAGCGGATCTCCGAATGGTCGGCGCGGACTTGCGCCACGTCGCGCAATCGGGTCAGGTTGTCGCCCTGCTCGGCGATGATCAGCTCGCCCAGGGACTCGACGCTGTCGAAGCGGCCAACGGTGCGCAGCAGATAGCGACGTTTGCCGGTGTCCACGTCGCCGCCGGAATAGTCGCGATTGCGCGCCCGCACCGCGTCGCGCACCTGCACCAGCGAGATGCCGCGCTGGGCCAGCCGCTGCGGGTCGACGATGATCTGCAGCTGGCGCTCGGCGCCGCCGAAGACCGACACCTGCGACACTCCGGGCACCCGCTCCATCCGGGTGCGCACGTTGTCATCGATGAAATCGAACATCAGGTCGGTGTCCACCGACAGCGGGTTGTCGGGCAGCGGCACCACGCGGTAGTACATGAAGGCGTTGGAGGAAAAGGAGCTGGACGACAGCGAGGGCTCGTCGACGTTCTCCGGATAGCTGGGCACCTGACTGAGCGCGTTGCTGACCTGGATCAGGGCCTCGTCGATATCGGTACCGAATGGAAACTCCAGGTCGATCTCGGCGCGGCCGGTGGAGGCCGAAGAGAGCATCCGCGCCAGGTTGGGCACGCTGCGCAGGTATTCCTCCTGCTCGATCAGGATCTCCTTCTCCACGTCCTGCGGCGTCGCCCCCGGCCAGCGCGTTTCCACCGAGATCGAGCGCACCTCCAGATCCGGGATCATCTGCACCGGGATTTTCAGCGCCGCCAGGGTGCCCAGGACCGCGATGATCAGGACGATCACGGTCATCAGGGTGCCGCGTTGGATCAACGGGTTAAGCATGGTCGGGTCTCGGGGGAATACGGGGTATGGGTCTTTGTGCTTTGGTTTGATGGAACTGGATTTCAGCGA
>JAUIFV010000222.1 GCA_030430155.1 Gammaproteobacteria bacterium | reverse complement strand
TACCACGGCCTACGTTCCTGACCGCGCCGGTTTCGGATTGCCAATCGTCGGCCGTAGTGACCCGCACCAGATCTTGCCAAGCGCGGGTTGGTCGGCGGGTCTCTGCGGCGCTTCTTGGTTTGAAGAGAAGCTAATCCGCCGCCGCCAGCTCGCGCTGCCGGTAGCGAGTCGGCGTCAGCCCGGTGCGCTCCTTGAAGGCGCGGTTGAAGGGGCCGATGGAGCCATAGCCCACGTCCAGGGCCAGGGTCAGCACCGGGATCTGCGCGCGATCGGCGTCGGCCAGCTGCTGCCGCACCTCGTCGATCCGATAGGCGTGCAGGAAGTCGTTGAAATTGCGATAGCCCAGACCCTGATTGATGGCCTGCCGCAGCGCCGCCTCGCTGCACTGCAGGTGTGCCGCCAGCTGGCCGATGCTGAGCTTCTCCTGGCGGTAGATGCGCTCCTCGCTCATCGCTTTGCGCAGGGCCGCCAGCAGCGCCGGTCGGACCGGACCGTCGGCTGGCCTGGTCTGGTTCATCGGCTCCAGCCAACTGCGTCGGCGCAGCCGCAGCAGGCTGGCCGAGGCGGCCAGGCTGGCCATGGTCATCAGCACCAGATTGCCATTGACCAGCAGCCCCGGCGTGCGAACCTCCGCCAGCTGGTTGTAGATCTGCACCAGCGCCGCCAGCGCCAGATAGCCGCCCACCGCGGCCACAAAGCCCATTCGCAGCCGCCGCCGCGGTTCCACCAGATCGGTGGCCAAACCCTGCCATACCCCGCGCAGCGCCGATACCACCAGCCCCACCACCAGCAGATCGAAGCCGAAGCCGGCCAGCTGCTGAGCCGGAGTGGGATTGGGAATGGTGTACAGATACAGCTGCTGGATCAGCCCGTAGACCGCCATGCCGGCGATACCCAGCGCGTGCGCCGCGCGCAGCCGGAATCCATCGTCGAACAGCGACCGCGCCAGCAGCCAGAACATCCCCGCCTTGCACACGCAGATCAGCACCCACAGCGCGTGGCTGTCACCGAGCAGCGCTCGGCTGTGCACGCTGGAAGTCAGTACGAAGGCCAGCACGCCCAGCGCATAGCCGGCCGCCAGCCAGCGGGTCCGGTCCCGCGCGCCGATCAGCAGCAGGGTGATCAGCTGCAGCAGGGCCAGCGTGGCGAAGGCGCGCAGGGTGAGTTCGAGATCAAGCATGGGTAGTCCGGAGTTAGCGACGCCATCTTGCCAACACGCGCAGTCGCTGCCATGGGCAGGTGGTCACGCCCGCCAAACGAGCTCAGCCCTCAAACCCCTCTGCCCGATAGATTTCCTGCCCACGCCGGAACACCACCAGCTTCTCCAGGGTGTCGGGATGGAAGAAGGCTTCGATGGACTGACCCGATTCGGTGCGGGCGTAGACCTCGTAGCAGTCGCCCTCGATCTTCATCTCGACGACCTCCCAGCGCTCCAGCCAGGCCTTCTTCTGCAGCGCCTTCATCGGCTGCCAGTCCTGTTGCGGACCGCTGCCGCATTGGATGTCGCCGTCGGCGTAGGCGGGGGCAACGACCAGCGCCAAGGCCGCGGCGGTCAACAGTCGAACGAATGCGTGGCGACGAATCATGAGCGTACTCTCCTTAAGTGAATGCCCGAGCGCGCCAGCGCGCGCAGCGCCCAGGCCGCGCTGATCGGAATGATGTAGACCAGGGTCGATGCGGCGTTCCAGCCCAACAGCAGGCAATGGATCAGCGCCAGCAGGCAGGCCGGATAGACCAGATATTGCAACAGCTGCCAGCGCCACTGCAGCGCGCGCATCGCCGCGTCGAAGCTGATCGCCGCCGGGATCAGCAGCGCGAACAAGGCCAGCCAGCCTGTCCAGATCGCCGGCAGCGTGAGTTCGTCGAAAATGGCGTGCAGCTGGCCCATGTCGAGGACGTAAATGAGCAGGTGCAGCGCAGCGTAGAGGAAGGCTGTGACGCCCAGATTGCGGCGAATCTTCAGCCACAGGCGCAGCAGCGGAGTGCGTCCGAAGAACTCGGCCAACGGCCCCGGCAACAGGGCCAGCGTCATCAGCCGCATGCTCCACTCGCCGCTGGCCGCGTAGAGCTTCATCGGCAGGGCCCCGGCGACCAGCTCGTCCATCACCAGCAGCGCCGGCACGGCCAGCAGCGGCCACAGCAGCCAGCGGTGGTTGAAGCGCGCGCTCAGACCTGGGCCCAGCGCCGCAGCAGGTTGTGATAGACGTGGATCAGCCGATTGATGTCGGCGTCGTCCTTGGCTCTATCCGGGGTCAGCGCGCGGATCGAGCAGTCCAGATCGTAGAGCAGGGCGCGCGCGCCTTCGTCGGCCACCGCGCTCTGGATCCAGGTGATCGCGCAGATCCGCTGTCCGCGCGTGACCGGCGTCACCTGGTGCAGGCTGGACGAGGGATAGAGCACCATGTCGCCGGCCTCCAGCTTGACCGACTGCGCGCCAAAGGCGGTTTCGGCGACCAGTTCGCCGCCGTCGTACTCATCGGGCTCGGTCAGGAACAGAGTCGCCGACAGATCGCTGCGGATGCTCAGCCCGGCTTCGGGCAGGCGCATCAGCGCGGCGTCTGAATGGGTGCCGTAGTGGCCGCCGTCGCGATAGCAGTTGAACACCGGCGGCCAGATCTTCTCGGCCAGGCTGGCCGACACGAATTCGGGGTGATTGCCGAGCTTGCGCAGGATGGCGTTGCCCAGCTCCTGCGCCAGCGCATCGCCGCGCGGCAGCTGCAGATTCTGTTTGACCGCAATCGAGCGGCTGCCGGCGGTGTCCGCCCCGTCCAGCCAGCCCGATCCGTCCAGGCGAGCGCGCATCTGCGCCACCTCGTTCTTGTTCAACAGCTTGTCGATAACAATGAGCATGGAGGTCGTGTTCGCAAGGTGCCGAGGTGGCCGCGTTCACGGCCACCCCGACCGCCGGGTCAGAAGCGCAGGTTGAGGGTGGCCACGGCCTGTCGCGCGTCGCCCTTGTACAGGAATGCGCCACTGCGATAGACCGCGGTGTAGTAGTCCTTGTCAAAGACGTTGTTGATGTTGACTCGCATCGACAGGTTGGGGTTGAAACGGTACTCGGCGAAGATGTCGGTGACGGTATAGGAGGGTACGGTATTGCTGTACTCGAAGCTGCCGTCGTCGCGGGTGACGAAGGGCGCCGCGGTGTCCGGTTGACCGCCATAGCGCTCGCCCTTGTGCTTGATGGCGGCGCCGAATGCGAAGGCGTCGGTCATCTGATAGCGGGTCTGCAGCGAGGCCTGGAAGTCGGCCGTGTTGGCCAGGGTCTTGCCGATGTTGAGCTGGTCCACATCGGATTCCAGCACCTCGGTATCCAGCACCGTCAAACCACCCTGTACCGACCAGGCCTCGGTGATGTTGCCGGCCAGGCCGAGCTCGAAGCCGCGCACCCGGTTCTCGCCGGTATTGCCGGTGCCTTCAGGCGTGTAGCCACGGCCGGCGGCCTCGAAGACGTCCTTCTTGGTGGTCTGGAAGATCGCTGCGGTGAACAGGAACTTGTCATTGAAGACGTTCAGCTTGGTGCCCAGCTCCCAGTTGATCGAGCGTTCCGGGGAGCCGCCGCGGAACTCGCCGCCGATGGTCTGCAGTCCGCCGTAGCTGGCCGATGCGCCGACGTCCGACTCGCCGCCGTTGACGTCCGCAGCGGTGGCGAAGGAGGCATAGACCATGGCCGTGTCGTTGACGTGGTAGGTCACGCCCAGATGGCCATTCCAGAAGCTGTCGTCGTACTCGTACCGGGTCACCTCCAGCGAACCGTTCTGGGTCAGCAGCTCATAATCGAAGCTGTCCCAGCGCAGACCGCCGAAAATCGTGACCGAATCGCTGACGTCCAGAGTGTCCATGACGTAGGCCGACACGGTCTGCACCTGCCAATCCGAATCCCAGCGGTCGCGGACGATCTGCCGTCCGAGCAGGCTGTTGATGTTAGCGACCGCCTGACCGTCGGGGCCGATGGCACAGTGGCTGTCCTGCGCCGCGCCAGAGCCGCGACCAGGGGTGAGGCAGTTGGTGGCGCCCAGGTTGTCGACGTCGAAGACGCCGTTGAGCACCTGGTGGTCGGTGTATTCGGCGCCGATGATCAGGTCGTTGTGGCCGCCGCCGACCTCGCTCTCGATCAACAAATTGGCCTGATTGGCGAAGTACTCCACGTCCTGCCAGCCCTGGTGGGTGGACAGCGATATCGTCTCGTAGGCGCCGTTGGGATCGTCGGGGTGGGTGGTGGTGCCGCGCGCGCCGGTGACCACGTAGCCGTTGTCCGAGGTGCCGTAGCGGGTGCGATTGGACAGACTCACGCTGTCGCTGAAGTGCCAGTTCAGGCGGCTGGTGAAGGTGTCGACGTCGGATTCCTGGAAGTCCTCGCCCTGCGCGTAGACCGGCGTCTCCACCGGCGTGCGGTTGCCGTCCTCGGCGCTGCCGGACAGATAGTCGCCGATGTCCGGATTGTCCTCGGCGCGCAGCCCGTAGTAGTCCAGGGTCAGGTCGAACTGCTCCGACGCTGTCCAGGTGGCTGACAGCGCGGCGCCCTCGCGGTGCCGGTCAGTGGGCGAGCGGTCCGGAACGTCCGTGTCGGAATGCAGCAGATTGGCGCGGATCGCAAAGCCGTCGGAAACGGCGAAATTGGCATCGGCGGTGAAGCGGTGATAGCTGTCGGTGCCCAGGCCGGCGGTGATGTCGAAGAAGCTGTAGTCGGTGGTCGCCGACTTGGTGATCAGATTGATCGCGCCGCCGGCGGTGCCGCGGCCACCGAAGCTGCTGCTCGGGCCCTTGGACACCTCGATCTGCTCGACCACGAAGCTTTCGCGGGTGGTCATGCCGGGATCGCGCAGACCGTCGACGAACACGTCGCTGCGCGCTTCCTGGCCGCGGATGATGTAGCGGTCGCCGAAGGCGTTGCCGTTCTCACCGGTGCCCACGGTAATGCCGGGCTGGGCGTCGAGGATGCGTGCCAGGTCGGTGTAGCCGGAATCGTCGATCTGGTTCTCGGTCAGTACGGTGATGGTTTGCGGCAGTTCGGCCAGCGGTCGGGTGTGGCGGAAATCCGCCGAGCGCTCGGCCTTGTACGGCGCGCCGGGCGTGCCGTAGGGATTGACGTCGGCGGTGCGGTCCTCGATCTGCAGGGTGTCGAGCACCACCTCATCGGTGTCGGCAGCCTGCTGGGCCGCGGCCGGCGCGACCATCACGGCAGCGGATAGGCCGAGGATGGCGGAGGTGGCCCGGGCCAGGGGTTTGCGCAGGGAAAGCGGGCGCTGTACGGCGTTGGGATTCTTCTTCACGGTTGATCCTCTGTGGGGTTAATCGGTACGCAGGGAGTAGTCGATGGGCAAAGTCACGGTGACGCTTTGGCGCGTCATCTCGCGTGGAAAACGGGGCAGCGGTGACACCCGGTCCAGCAGGTCCAAGGTGGCGGCGTCGAGCAGCGCCTGGCCGCTGGATTGGCGGATCTCGGCGCCGCTGACCCTGCCGTCGCGATGCACGGTAAAGCGCACCGTCACCACGCCCTGCTGGCGCGCGCGGCGTGCCTTGCGCGGGTAGCGCTTGTTGCGCGCCAGGTGGGCGTTGACCAGGCTGAAGTAGTCCATTTCCTGCTGCTTCGCGCGCGGTTCCAGGTTCGCAGCGGGCACCGATACGCTGGCCGTTGCGACCGTCGGCGTTGCCGGTCGCGCTACCGGTCGCTCTGGAGTCGGCGCGGGCTCGGCAACGACGTCGGGAGGCGGCGGTGGCGGAGGCGGCGGCACGGCCACGACCTCCTTGGGCAGCGGCGCGGCGACCGGCGCGACTTCAATGGGCGGGCGCACAACAGGTGGCGGCGGCGGTTCCGGCGGCGGCGGCGTCGGCAGGTCGGGCTCATCGACGACCTCCGGTGCGGGCTCGTCCGGCGGCAGCAGCTCGACCAGCACCGCCGGTCCGGCCGGAATCGGGTCCAGCGGCGCTCGCGCCGTCAGTAAACCGAACAGGATCGCGCCGTGCACCGCCAGAACCAGTGTGCCGGCGGCCAGCCACGGTGGCTCGACCGGCCGATGGGATGCATTGCCCACCTTAGGGGTCGCCGCGCTCGGCGCCCACCAGGGCGACATGCACGTAGCCCTCGACCCGCAGCGCATTCATCGCCCGCATGATCTCGTCGTAGACCACCGACTTGTCCGCGCGCAGGAACACCCGCTGTTCGCGGTCGGCCGCGGTGACCTCGACGATGGTCGCGCCCAGGCTGTCCAGGGTGACCGTCTGCTCGTTGACCGACAGCGTGCCGTCGGCCTGGATCGACAGGTGCACCGGACTCTCGGGCTTGGGCGCTGGCGGCGCGTTGGAGACCGGCAGGTCGACGTTGATGTCCACCGTCGCCAGCGGCGCGGCCACCATGAAGATGATCAGCAGCACCAGCATCACATCGATAAACGGGGTGACGTTGATCTCGTGCGCGATCGCCAGATCGTCGCTGTCTGAGGCGAGTTCCAGGGCCATGCTCAGACCTTCAGCGCGCCGCGAC
Organism: Gammaproteobacteria bacterium; assembly: GCA_030430155.1. GTDB lineage: Bacteria > Pseudomonadota > Gammaproteobacteria > Xanthomonadales > SZUA-5 > SZUA-5. The sequence goes on along the minus strand of JAUIFV010000222.1, from coordinate 655 downwards.
TGAGGTCGCGGGACAGCAGCCGCAGCAGCGCCGCCGCGGTATCGCTGACGATCGCGCGATGCGCCGCGATGCGGCGGGCGAAGTGGTTGTAGATGACCACCGCCGGAATCGCCGCGACCAGGCCCAGCGCGGTGGCCAACAGCGCCTCGGCGATGCCCGGCGCAACCACCGCCAGATTGGTGGTTTGCTTCTCGGCGATGCCGATGAAGCTGTTCATGATCCCCCACACGGTCCCAAACAGCCCGACAAAGGGCGCGGTCGCGCCGATGGTGGCCAGGATGGTGACGCCCTGGGTCTTCTGCCGCGCAAGCAATGCCTCGAAGCGATTGAAGCGGGAAATGATGCGTTCCTTCAGCCCCTCGCGGTCGTTGAGCGCGTCGGCCGATTGGCTGAGTTCTTCGCGCAGGCCGCTGATCAGGGGGTCGTTCTGGTGTTCATTCGGGAGGTCGGCCAGGGAGCGGGCGGAGGCGACGGCGTTCAGGAGCGTTATGGATCGGCGCCTGGCACGGTGTAGTTCGAGGTGCTTGGCCAGGAACACCGTCCAGGAGACCACCGAGGCCACGATCAGCCCGATCATCACCGCTTTGACCACCCAGTCGGCCTGGGCAAACATCCCGGCGACGGAGAGGTCGGTGGGGACGATGGCTGTGGGGGC
>JAUIFV010000221.1 GCA_030430155.1 Gammaproteobacteria bacterium | reverse complement strand
TGCGCCGGCGCTGCTTGGCGTGGGCGATGGTGGCCCCCTTCATCGGCCCCTTCATTGCGCCGGGACCGCAGCCGGTGCAGATGTCCTTGCCGCGCAGGCCCATCTCGTAGCCGACCCGCTTGGTGTAGATGTACTCATCCCTGGAAATCGAGTGGCCGCCCCAGCACACCACCAGATTGGGATCGAACTGGGCCTTGAGCAGGCCGGCATGGCGCAGGATGGAGAACACCAGATCGGTGGTGCCGTCACTGTCGGCCAGATCCGCATCGCCCAGACGCAGCTGAGAATTGACGTAAAGGATGTCGCGCAGGACCGCAAACAGCAGGTCGCGGGTGCCGCGAATGATCTTGCCGTCAACGAAGGCGTGGGAAGGCGCGTTAACCAACTCCAGCTTGACCCCGCGATCCTGCTGCACTACGCGGATGTCGAAATCGGGATAGCGCGCGATTAGCGCGCGGGCATCGTCGTTCTCGCTACCGGTCGACAGCACCGCCAGGGCGCAGCGTCTGAACAGATTGTTCAATCCACTCGCGGTGGCGTCGCAAAGGCGGCGCACCTCGGCCCTGGAAAGCACTTCCATGCCGCTGCTGGGAAGAATGGTGGCGGTTACCCGCTGATCAGCAATGCTCATATTCACTCCATGAAGACCGCGCGCCAATGATTTGGGCGCGTCGGGTCCGTAATTCGCGGTTTGGTGATTGAGGGATCGGCCTACCGACCGAAGGCTTCTGCACTCACCCCGCCGCGCACCAGGCGGGCGGTGAAACCGCGTTCGCTAAGTAGAAAAGCCGCCGAGGCGCTGCGCCTGCCGGTGTCGCAATAGACCCAGTATTCCTGCTTGGGGTCCAACTCGGCGGCCAGCGTGCGCAAATGACCCAGCGGCAGATTGAAGGCACCGCGCAGGTGCCCTCGATCGAACTCTGCCGGCAATCGGACATCCAGCAGCGTCGCGGTTTCGGGTTTGGAGTCCAGTTCCACTTCATCCAGCAGCGGCGCCTTGAGCAACCGATTGAAGGCCGTACTGGACAGCCGCATCAGGGTGCAGCGAGACAGCGCGCGCACGCTCGCATTACGCGGCTCCCCGGAGACCAGCGCCTCCTCGCCGAAGCAGCGCCCGACGCCAAGCTGGGCCAGCTCCTCTTCCTCCATGCCCTGTTCCAGCAGCACCTGGCAGCGCCCCTCGGTCACCACGTAATAGTAGTCGCCGGGCTCGCCCTGAGTGATGATGGTTTCTCCGGCGTTGAAAGTCACCGGCTCCATGCTGGAAAAGATCTGCGCAATGTTGGCCGGCGGAATGCGCAGAAAGGCCTTGCTCTGCAGCAGCGCGGTCATCCAGTCGTGTGGCTCGTCGTCCACCTCGCTGCCGATCTCCGAAACCTCGACCTCGCCGGTCTGGGTCCAGGTCAAAAAGACATCCAGCTGATCGCGGTCCACATACAGCACCTTGCTCGGCTTCAGCGCCAGCGCTGCTGCGCTGCGTCGCGGTCCCGGCGCCAGCGGAAATGCCGCGGCCGGATCCTTGGCGTGCAGCACCTGCGCGCCACGCTCGTCCATCAGCTCGATCTCGCCTTCGATCAGATAGGCCTGGGTCTTGGCCAGCTCGCCGTTACGGAACACCGGCTGCCCGGCCCGGTACTGCAACACGCTGGACTGTTTGGCGAGTTGGGTCCGATCCGCCGGCAGCAGGGCCTTGAGCGGAACCAGACGGGAAAACAAACTGATATTGACCATGCGGCTCTACAGGTGACGGCGTCCTAGCCCGCGTAATTCATGAACCTTCTACTGCGGCTTGCTCCCTGCTATCGACTCGACGTACTGCATGTACGCCATCATCGATCTTAAGGTCCGCGATCCGCCCCACAGCATGCGAAGCGAAACCCTCGCTACGAACGTTCATGAATAATCCAGGCTGGCACCGTTCCCGCAACGACCCCCCGACGGCACGATTGGCGTGGCTGCGTAGGGTGGTCCCAGCGGCCGCAAAAGGCAAGCCGTGGGCGTCAAATCGCTGATTCAACGACCACAATCGCGCAAACACGCAAGATACAAAAACAAACAGCCTGCGCGCCATCCCGGCCGCGCAGGCTGTGTTTGCACCCGTAGCGGGTGGATCAGCGCTTAGAACTCGAAGCGCAGACCCACGCGGATACGGTAGACCGACTGACTGGCGCTCAGACTATCGACGTCACGATCACGATAGCTGTTGAAGCGGTACACGCAGTCGCTGGCCTGCAAGCAGGTCGTGCGGGGCGCGTCGCCTTCCAGCGCGGTCGCGTTGTCGATGCCGTTGGCCGCCACATCGGCGCGGGACACCAGGTCAGCTCTGACGATAGGCAGCTGATTGTTGCCCGGACCGTTGTAGAAGTTGCCCCACTCGCTGTTGAGCAGGTTGAGCACGTTGTCCACGTCGACGATCAGCTTCAGCTTGTTGTCGCCGAACAGCCGCTCCATGCCCGGGATACCCGGCAGCTCCTGCTGGATACGCAGATCCCACTGCCGCAGCCAGCGCGAGCTGTCCGAGTTCACATCGTGAATCTTGCCGGTCTCGATGTTGCGGCTGTCGATGAACTCGAAGAAAGCCGTCTGGTCGAAGCCGGAAGCGTAGACCACCAGCGGGTCGTTGCCGCGGTTGGGAACATACAGCGGGTTGTTGTCGAACGGGCTCTCACTCTGACCGGCACGACCGAACAACGCGTTATCTCTGTCAATGTCGAAGGTGTACGTGAAGGGACTGCCGCTCTGCAGCTGACCGAACAGATCGAAGCGGGTCGCGTAGTCGCCGAAAAAGGCCTTTTCATAGCCCAGATTGAGCTTGAAGGAATCGGTGATCTGGAACGGCGAGATGCGCGCTTCCGGATTGTTGCGATCAATCGCGGTGATGCCGCGCCAGTTGGAGATGCCGCGTGAGGAGGTGCCCTCGGTGATCACCTCGTTGCTCTGCTTGGCGTAGCTGACGCTGAAGTCCACGCCGGAGGCCCAGCGCTTGGCCAGAGCCACCGACCAGGTGTGGCTGGAGCCCCCCTCGTAGTTGCCCAGCACGGTCAGGTTGTTGATGCGCAGATCGTCCAGATCGGCGTAGATGGTACGACCGTCCGGGGCCACGCCGGTGGGCTGAGCCGCTGCCAGTTCGGTCTGTGCGAAGTTGGTCCACAGGAAGCCGTCACGCGGACGGGTGTAGAGGTACTGCGCGGTGAAGGTCCAGTCGTCGCCGAGGAAATCGACGGGCATGTCGAAGACCTGATCCAGACGCAGCGAGGCCTTCCAATCGGCCGGGGTCTGGAAGTCCGGATCGATGGCGTCAACCGCCACCGGGATTCCCGACGCCACCGAGTTCTGTAGGGACTGCGGTACGCTGAACAGGCTCAGACCGGACAGGTTTCGTTGCCTGGCGAAAAAGGTCGGCGCTTGGTAGGAGTTGGAAATCCACACCTTCGGATCGCCGCCGGCGAACAGGCCAAAGCCACCGGTAAACGTAGTGCGGTCCAACGGGGTCCAGCGGAAGCCGACGCGCGGCATGAACAGCCCGTTACCATCCAGGTTCTTGCTGGTATCCAGGCCGTAGGTGGCCTGAATCAGAGGATCGAATGCCGGCCTATCGCTCTGATCGAATTCCTCGTATCGGGCGCCGATTTTCAGCTCCAGATTGTCAGTGGCCTGCCAGGTGTCTTGCACGAAATAGGACAGCTTCTTGTAGCCCCAGGCCGCGGCGGCATCGGTAGCGTTATTGGAGGTGACGTTGATGTAGTCGATTTGACCGGTGGCGGTGGAAAGTTGGTCAAACCCGTCAAAAATCAGGCGGCCGTTCGCGGAAGGAACGAAGAGGTTGAACAGCTCAAACTCCTCCCATTCCACACCGAAGGTCAGCACGTGCTCGTCGAAGTAGTAGTCACCGGAGAAGAACAGCTGGGTGCGCTCGTCATTGAACTGATTAGCGTGACGGAAACGATCGCAGCCGGCGATGAACTCGTCGGTGACCTCGGTTAGCAGACCTTCCAGCGGCGTGCCGACGAGATCGTCGGGATCGAACTCCACTTCCAGATGACCGACACCCGGTCCCGCGAAGCAGTTCTGACCGCGCTCGAAATCCTTGTAGTTGGCGCGGAAAGTGGTCGAGAAGTTCGGCGACCAGTCAGAGAACAGCTGGAAGGTGTAGGCGCGCAAATCGACCGGGGCTTCATACCAGGCCGAGCGCAGCGAGAACTGGTCAACGATCGTCCCGGTTTCCTGCGTATCCTGATACGTGAACGAGGCGCGGTGATCGTCGTTGATGTTCCAGTCCAGCTTGACCAGGGCGCGCTCGGAGGTCACCGGCGTCGCTGCGGTGGTCGGCCGACCGCCGGAGTCGAAGCCATAGGTGTTCAAAATGATGCTGTTCAAGGCGTCGAAGAAGCCCGGCTGAATCCCTTCGTCCGCGTCGCGAATGCTGAAGTCGACACTGCTCGACGACTCGAACTCGTCGTAGGAGACGAAGAAGAACAGCTTGTCCTTGATGATCGGGCCGCTGAAGGTCAGGCCGTACTCGCGCTCCTTGAAGGGCGGAGAATCGAAGCGGCGCTCGCCGTCCTCACCGAACTCGTCGCCCAGGAAGCCTTCATCCAGATAGTAATAGAAGGCCGAACCGTCGAACTCGTTGCCACCGGACTTGGTGACGATGTTGACCAGACCGCCGGTGAAGCCCGACGCGGTCACGCCGTAGTCCGAAGCCACCAGCGAGGCGGACTCCACCGCGTCCAGATTGATCGGCGAACGCTCGGTGGCGTAGGTGTTGGCGCCCAGACCGAAATCGTCCTGCTGCAGCGCACCGTCGATGGCCAGACCGTTGAAGCGCGGGTTGGCACCGGCGACCGACAAATTGCCCTCGCCGCGCGAGGAGGCCAGCGGATCACGCAGCAGGGTGCGGATCACGTCGCGGCGCGTGGCCGGCTGGTTGTCGATGTCGATGGAGTCGAAGGAGGAGCCCACGCCGGCATTCAGGTCACGGGTGGTGTCCAGGGTGGCGGTGACCACAACCGCGTCCAGCTCGGCGGCGCTGGCCTGGATGCTCAGCCGCAGCGGCGGCTGGCTGCCCGGACGCAGAAACACGTTGTCGACGGTGTTGGTCTGATGACCCGGAGCGCTGACGATCACCTGGTAGGGACCACCGACGCGCAGACCGCCCTGGAAGAAAGTACCGGAGTCACCGGTATAGGATTCCGAGCGAGTGCCGGAGGGCTGATGCATCAGAATGACGGTGGCATTGGCAACCGCATTGCCGTCGGTATCGGTGACCGAGCCGCTCAGGCTGGACGACGTTTGTTGCGCGTAGACGCTGCTCACCGGTACTGCGCTAACGATCAGCGCTGCGGTCAGCGCGGGCCACATCGCGGTGCCGACACCGGCCAGGGCATTCCTGATCGCGGTGCTAAGGCCGGTCCGGCCGTTCCGTGTTCTCATCTCGACTACCTCTTGGAAGGATCAAAAAAGGGCACAGACGCGCCCCGGGTGAATGCAGCGGCAAAAGCTACGATTTGCCGATGACAGGCATGTTACACCAAGCTGTCAGGTCCCGGATGATTGCATCCAAATTGCAGCGATCCCATACTCGCTGCCCAGCACTTCGCCACAAAGCGCAAGTTTTGTATTGCAGCTCAGTAACTTATGTATTACGACGGCAGCGCTCGGGCGCACACCACGGCGGCATTGAGAAAGCAGATTCAGGAAGCTGAAGGCCGGGTGTCAGAACTAGCTGAACGATTCGGGGTCAGCCCGCAGACCATTCGCAAATGGCGCCGGCGCGACAGCGTGCACGATCGATCGCATCGCCCGAAGCGGCTGCAAACCAACCTCAACGGGTCGCAGGAGAACCTGGTCGTATTCATCCGCTTGGCGCTGCGCCTGCCGCTGGATGATCTGCTCGCGCTGACCCGCCAGTTCATCTTGCCGAGCATGAGCCGGTCCGCGTTGGATCGCACTCTGCGCCGCCGCGGGGTGAGTCGCTTGGCTACTTTGCGGCCCCTGCGCAGCACCTCGGCCGGAAGCGAGGACTACATGGCGATCAGCGCCTTAGCGGCAACAGCTGTGGGTCATTCTAGATCTGCGCCGATGCTGCTGGTGGCTTCGCATGGGTCCAGCCGCTGGACCTTTGCGCGCAGCTTCGAGGCACTTGGCATTGATGGACTGGAGGGCTTTCTGGACGACCTCAGCGCGGCGGCACCGGTCCCGCCGAAGGCATTCATGAGTCCGCTGGGGGAGCGTATGGAGCGCGATCCCGGCGCGCCGCCCAGCGACCGTTTCGGCTGGCGCGCGGCAGCGCGGCTAGCGATCACGGCGATGCCGACCTGGGAACATTGGCTGCCCAGCGGCGGGTCTGGATCCGGGCGCGCGCCGGTAGCCGGAGAGCCGATCAGTGCAATTGTTAAAAATCCGCAAATCTGTCCTGCGGAAGGCTGGAGCGCACCGGTTCGGCAGCTGTTTGAGCAGATCAACCGGGAGGCACAGTTGCCCTGCCTGGATATGATCCCGCCGCTACGCTGGCGGCACGATGGCCTGCCCAACGAGACGATGGAGATCTGAGCATGAACCGATCTTGGCTGCTGATACTCGCACTCGGCCTTTGCGCTGCGCCGCTGCCTGCCAAGGAGTGGCCCAAGACCACGGCCGAAGTCATTGCTGCCACCCAGGCCAGCGATTGGCGTGAGCTGGATCCGGAACGGACGCTGTATATGGATCTGGGCGGTGGTCGGGTGGTGATCGAGCTCAATCCGCAGTTCGCGCCCGCCCACGTCGGCAACATCCTGCAGCTGGTGCGCCAGGGCTACTACAACGCCTTGCCGATCGTCCGATCGCAGGACAACTACGTGGTGCAGTGGGGCGATCCGGACGGCAAACGTGACCTGGGCAAGGCCCAAGCGCAGCTGCAGGGCGAGTACGAACGCAGCAGCGACGGACTGGAGCTGTTCAGCGCTCTCCCCGATGGCGATGTCTACGCGGCACAGGTGGGCTACCTGGGTGGCATGCCGGTCGCGCGCGATCCCGATCAGAGCCTGGCCTGGCTGGCCCACTGCTACGGCATGCTTGGGGTCGGCCGCGGCGAGGCGGCCGACAGCGGCAGCGGCGCCGAGCTGTACGTGGTCACCGGCCATTCGCCGCGCCATCTGGATCGCAACGTCACCCTGGTCGGACGGGTCTGGCAGGGCATGGAGTTGCTAT
>JAUIFV010000220.1 GCA_030430155.1 Gammaproteobacteria bacterium | reverse complement strand
CCCGTTCGTCGCCGCGGCGATGGAGGACGCCCAGACCGTCGCCGAGCTGCGGGCCAAGATCGAGGAGATCGAGCGCGAGACCCTCGACAACCTGATCGACGACATCCTTCTGATCGAGCACCAAACGTCGCGGGACGCCTAGTCCAAGCATGCCCAGCGTGTCGGCAACGCGCTGCAGCGCGTCGCTCTGCGGTTCCAACTCGGCACCATTGTTGCTGCCGCCGCGCAGGAACAGATCCAATCCATCCTTGACCCGCAGCACATCTTCCTTGATCGCATCGCCAACGGTGCCCAACAGCGCGCGATTGGCGCCGGACATCACCCCGCGGGCGTGCTCCAACTCGTCCGCACTGGGCAGCAGCGCGCCCAGATCGTAGAGCGACTGTATGGCCTCCACTCGAGGGCCAGCTTCGCTGGTTTGGGCCAGATAATAGAGCAGGTTCTTGGTCAATTCGGTGGGCGGGTGCTTGGCAAACCAGGCTTCGCCGCCATCCACCAAATGCTTGATCTCGCGATCCACGCGGCCAACCAGAAGCTTGACCGATACCGAGGACTCGACCTTGTTGGCGCGTACCGCATCGAGCAGACCGGCACCGGTCCACCACAGCCTGCGTGCGTCGATCTGCGTGGTCGCCGACTGTAGTCGTTCCAGGACCAATGCCAGACGACCGGTGTTGCCGTTGACGTCCTCGCCCTTGAACCACTTCAGCAGACCGAGCTGAAAGGCCATGCGCAATCGACCGGCATTGGCCTTGAGGACCGGTTCAGGCAGCGGATTTACCGGTCCCTTGGCCTCATCGGGCAGTTGCCTGGACAGATCGGGCGCGAACAGCGCGGTCTCAGTGAGCAGCTTCTCACCGCGACAGGCGCGCAGATCATTGAGCAGCGGCAGCAGGACGATTGGGATATCGCGATGGCCGCTCTGCAATCTATCCAGGTAGTCAGGCACCTGGAGCATGCCGCGCATTAGAATCTGGTAGGTCTCTTCGGACTGTTTGACCTTGGCATCGAGGATGCCCTGGGCCAAGCGTTCCATTTCCTCGACCACCATCGCCGCGCCATACAGCTCGACCATGCGTAGCGTGCCCTGCACCTGGTGCAGATAGCTGGCACAAAAGCGCATCAGCGAGGCATCCTGCGGATCCTCGACGAAGGACTCCAAAGACTGGCGCGCCTGCTTGAGGGTGTCCTCAAGCTCCTGCTTGACCCAGTTCAGAGTGGTGAAATCAATTTCGTTGTTGCTGCTCATGTGCTCGCCCTCCGCTGAGCGGGCTTACGCTGTGTCATACCGAATCCAGGCTCGGACGCGGATCGTCAAGACGTCTGTAGGCGAGCACCTGACGGTTGCTCACCCGTTCGAGCCCCGGGTAATTCCATTGAGTCACCTCGCCGGGGCCGAGGATCATCACACCGCCTGGTTTTAGCAGGCTGGCAAAGCCCGCGAGCATCTCCAGACGGCGCTCGCGAGGAAAATAGATCAACACGTTCTGGCAGAAGATCAGATCGATCTCCTTCACCGGCGCCCGGCCCAGATCGAGCAGATTGAATACCGAAAACGCCACCCGTCGGCGCAAGCGTTCGTCGATTTCAAAGGTCTGCTGATCGATGTCTTTGGTATAGCGGCGCGCGGCCTCGGTCGGAATCTCGCTGCGCCGCAGATTGGGATAACGACCGGCGCGTCCAGTGGCTAGCGCCGGCTGGCTGACGTCGGTGGCGGTAATCCCAAAGTAGGAACGTCCGGGCACCGTGTCCAATCCGCGGTCGATGGCCATTGCCAGCGAATAGGCCTCCTCGCCGCTGGCACAACCGACACTCCAGGCATGGATGGAGCCGTCCCAGCTCAACGCCGCAGTGCGGGCCGGCAGCCAGGTCTTCTCGATGTAGTCATAAGACGGCGGGTGACGAAAGAAGTGGGTCTGGTGGATGGTCAACCGATCAACCAGGGTCGCCCACTCCACTGCCGCCTTCGGGCCGCTTTGCAGATCCGTGTAGTAGGCCTCGAAGCTGGTATACCCCGCCTCGCGCATTCGCCCACGCAAATTGGTCAGCAGAAAGCTGCGTCGATTGCTGGGAACGACGATACCGGTGCGCTGCTCAAGCAGCTTGACCCAGCGCTTGAACAGATCCTCGTCCATGCCCGGAATGTCGGTCCCGGCCATCGCCGGTACAGACGCCGAGCCGGCGCGCTGCGCCAGCCTGTCGTCTCCACTACCGTGCACTGCCACCACCGATACTGTCCTTCAACTCAGGTCGGCAGCTTGAAGTCAGCAACCGAGCGACGCAGGTCTGCTGCCAGCTGTGCCAAGTTACCGATGGATTCGGCGGTTTGACTGGCACCCACCGAGGTTTGCGTGGTGATCTCCTGAATCACGTTCATGGTTGCGGAGATGTTGGTTGCCGCTGCGGACTGCTGCCGTGCCGCTTCGGAGATGTTCTGAATCAAGTCTGCCAAGTCGTTGGAGACCTTCTCAATCTCGCCCAGGGCCAAGCCGGCGTCCTCGGCCAATCGGGCACCGGCGACCACCTCGGCGGTGGTCTGTTCCATCGAGTTGACCGCCTCGTTGGTGTCGGACTGAATGGTTTGCACCAGGGTTTCAATTCGTTTGGTGGCGTTTGAGGCGCGCTCTGCCAGGCGCTGCACCTCGTCGGCAACGACCGCGAAGCCGCGGCCCGCTTCACCGGCCGATGCGGCCTGAATTGCGGCGTTCAGTGCCAGGATGTTGGTTTGCTCTGCGATGTCGTTAATCAGTTCAACGATCGAGCCAATTTCCTGCGAGGACTCACCCAGTCGCTTGATACGCTTTGAGGTTTCCTGGATCTGGTCACGGATGTTGTCCATGCCCTGAATGGTTTGTCGCACGATCGCCGCACCCTTACCGGCGATTTGCACTGAGCGCTGTGCCACGTCGGCGCTTTCGGCCGAGTTGCGCGAGACCTCGTCGATGGAAACTGCGATTTCGTTGATTGCCGCCGAAGCCGAAGTGATCTGCTGTGCCTGATGCTCTGCTGCTTCTGCCAGGTGCATGGCGGTAGCCTGGGTTTCCTGGGCTGCCGCGGCCACCTGCACTGCGGTCTCATTGATGGTGGTCACCAGGGAGCGCAGTGCCTCAACTGCGAAGTTGATGGAGTCTGCGATTGCCCCGGTGATGTCCTCGGTAACGGTTGCGCGGACGGTCAAGTCCCCTTCTGCCAGCGATCCCATTTCGTCCAGCAGGCGCAGAATTGCCTCCTGGTTTCGTTGGTTCAACTCGGCGGTAACCTTCAAACGACGCTGTTGATCGCGCAGATACACAAAGCCCAAGCCCAACAGACAGATCAGCATCACCAGACCCGAACCCAGCGCCACCGGCACCGAGGGGAAGACCCGGTTCTGATCCTGGTCCACGTAATCGACTTCAAGCAGCTTGGCGTTGTCGAGCAGAGCGTTGGAGTTGAGCGAGACGGTGTCAGAGGACTGCCGCACATCGGCCAGATCGGTGGAGCCCTTCACAATCTGATCGACGTATTGGCCGATCTCCTGGAAGATCTCATAGACCTCGTTGAGAATGTCGCGCGCCTGCGGGATGTCGATCTGGCGAATGCCCAGTTCAGCGTTGCCGTTTTGCAGGCCGTCCAACACGCGACCGAAGATGGCGGCGTCGCGATTGAATCCATCGGCCGCGGTGGTGTCACCGAGCATGATCTCACCCAAGCGGCGCAGCAGACGGTCGGCCAGGGTCACCTGGCGACCGGCGATGTAGATCTGATCGGCAGGAGCGCCGCGCTCTGCCAACACCTTAACGATTTCGTCTGAGCGCGCCTGCAGCAACGGCACGCGGGATTCGAACTGCTGGCGGATATCGGTCATCTCAAGGACGATTTCTTCCTTCGCCAACACGTTGCTGGAGGCGCTGGAAATCTCGGTCCAAACCGATACCACCTGATCAAGTGCGGGCTTGACCTCCGGGTTCTCGGTAATCGCCGGCACATCCAGCTCGGCGTCGCCTCCGACCAGCTTCTCGATATTCTGGGCGATGGTGAGCTGGGTATCGCTGAGCTCCTGGAAGGCCTCGAAGCGTCCGCCTGCCGCCTCAGCGGCGTACTTGGCGAGCTGCTGCGACTTCACCTGGATGTCTGCAGCCAATGCGGTGGCCTGCTGATCCTTGTTGGATAGTCGGAACTGCTGCACGAAGTTCGCCGCGAACACCGCCAGAGCGGCGATAAACAACACCACCAGAATAGTGATCAGGGGCGTCGATTCCCGTTGTTGCACTCCACCTGCCGCACTCATTTCGGTTTTACTCCCCCAATTGACTCCGCAACGATCGGGTGCCTAGGCAGCCGCCTGCATGAACTCGGCTGACTGGCACAACTCACTCATGTTCAACACGCCCCAGCGGCGCACATCGATTTCCACCTCGCCGCTGAGAAAACGACTGATCGGCGAATCGGCGTGGGCGCTGACGCCCTGCAGATTCTCCTCAAAGAAACTCCGCTGACCGAGCACTTCCGAGACCAGCAATCCCACCAACGAACCCTGCACGCTGGTGGTCAACACCCGCGTGCGCTCGGTCATTCGTTCGGCCTCGCCTTCCAGCATCGCGCGCAGGTCGACGATGGGGATCAGGTTGCCGCGGACGTTGGCAATACCCAGCATCCAGGCTTTGGTCCCGGGCACCGGCGTCAGCGCCGGGAAGCGCAGGATTTCGTTGACGTCATCGAGCCCGCTCAACAGCATCGCGTCGCCGAGGCGAAAAGCGATGCCGCGCCACAGTCCGGGCGCCTCCAACTCCTCCGGCATGCCTGGCGTGTGCACCAGCGAACGGCGCTCATAGTCGACCAGTGCGTCGAAAGGATTGAGAGTGCTTTGGCTGGCGCCGTCATTCATGCTGTCGATCCTACCCATCGACCCCTGTGCTCAACGCTCGAGGATGGACCGCACGCGGTCCAACAGGTCTGCTTCACGCACCGGCTTGACGACGAAATCCTTCGCCCCCTGCCGCATGCCCCAAACTCGATCCGTCTCCATGCTCTTGGTGGTCACGATCACTACCGGGATGTGCGCCGTGGCGCTGTCGCGACTCAAGCTGCGAGTGGCCTGGAAGCCGCTGGTACCGGGCATGATCACGTCCATCAGGATCAGGTCCGGTTGCTCGTTGCGCGCCTTCTCGATGCCCTCCTCGGCATTGGATGCCGACGATGTCATGAAGCCGTTGCGCTCCAGCATGGTGCTTAGAACCCTCACATCGGTTGGCGAATCATCCACGATCAAAATGTGCGCCATCAGCCAGACCCCTGTTGCAATGCGTATCGAATGCCTCCTCGCATACCGATTCGTCTCGCCGCGCTAGCCGGACGGTACAAACCTCCGTATCGCCCCCAACAACTCATCGCGGGTGAAGGGCTTGGTCAGGTATTGCTCCGACCCGACAATGCGCCCGCGCGCCTTATCGAAAAGCCCGTCGCGACTGGACAGCATGATCACCGGCGTGTGCTTGAAAACCTGATTGTTCTTTATCAGGGCGCAGGTCTGGTAGCCATCCAAACGCGGCATCATGATGTCAACAAAGATGATTTGCGGCTGATGGTCACTGATTTTGGCCAGCGCCTCGAAGCCGTCGGTCGCGGTCACCACATCGCAACCTTCTTTCTTCAGCAAGGTTTCGGCAGTTCGACGGATGGTCTTGCTGTCGTCGATGACCATGACACGCATGCCGGTCATGTCAGGCCTCTTCTCCTGCTCGTCCACATTCACCCCCGGTCCACTGGCAAGCTTTCGACCCTATCACTGAAGCCCCGCATCCAGCTCAACTTCAGGCCTTCTCAGCAGTCTTTAGCCATAGCCTACACTGCTGTCAAGTTTATTCGCTAAGTTATTGCGCCATAGGCACATTACCACTCGAAGATCTTTGTGCAACTTGAGATCCCCGCCTGACTCCTATCGGTGCCCGCGCCGCCACTACATCACGACCCACCAATCCGATGGAATAATACTACACGCGACTTTCACCAAAGCTCGCCCGAGTCTGCCAAGATTGCAATTGATGCCCCTTTTTTAGCAAAGAGTTCCGCTTCGCCATGCCATCGACCGTCGCCGTACTGATGGATCCCATCGAAAATATCGCCCCGAAGAAGGACACCAGCCTGGCCTTGATGCTGGAAGCGCAGCGTCGCGGGCTGGATTTGCGCTACTTCCAACTCGGTGATCTGGCCATCCGCGATGGCCAGGCGGTCGGTCGGCTGCGCCCGGTCAAAGTGGCCAACGATGCGCAGCGGTGGTTCGAGCTGGGGCCGCCGCAATGGATCGCACTGGGCGAGCTGGCGGCGATCCTGATTCGCAAGGACCCGCCCTTTGATGGCGAGTATTTGTACGCCACCCAGATTCTGGAATTGGCCGAGCAGCAGGGCGTACAGGTGGTCAACTCGCCGCAGGGACTGCGTGACGCCAACGAAAAGCTGGCTGCACTGTGGTTTCCGCAGTGCCTGCCGCCGCTGCTGGTGTCCAGCGACAAGGCCATGCTGCGCGAATTCATTGACCAACAGGAACACGCGGTGGCCAAGGTGCTCGACGGCATGGGCGGCAGCAACGTATTCATGGCCCGCGCCGAGGATCCGAACATCGGCGTGATCCTGGACACCCTGACCAACTATGGGCGTCGCTACGCCATGGTCCAGCGCTACCTGCCGGAGATCAGCACCGGCGATAAGCGGATCCTGATGATCGACGGCGAGGCGGTACCGCACTGCCTGGCGCGGATCCCCCAGGGCCGCGAGTTTCGCGGCAATCTGGCCCAAGGCGGCCGTGGCGAAGTGCGCGAGATAGACGACCACGATCGTTGGATCTGCGCCCAGGTCGGCCCCGAACTGCGTAAGCGCGGACTGCGTTTTGTCGGATTGGACGTGATCGGCAAATATCTGACTGAGGTCAACGTTACCAGCCCGACGTGCGTCCGTGAGATCGACGCAGCAACGGGCGGCAATATCGCCGGAATGCTGTTTGACCGACTCGGGGTGAGCGCCTGATGACCCGCGCTGGACCCGCCGACCGCCTCAGCATGACCACCGGCTTTGCCGCGCTGCTGCACGCCATTGTGCTGTTCGGTGTGGGCTTCACCCTGGAAGACCCGCTGGCTGCGGCGCTGCCAGCGCTGGATGTGATCCTGGTCCAAAGCAGCTCTGCTGAGGCGCCAGAGAAGGCCGACTTCCTGGCCCAGGCCAACCAGCAG
>JAUIFV010000219.1 GCA_030430155.1 Gammaproteobacteria bacterium | reverse complement strand
CCCTGACCGACGCCTGGTCCCTGGCGTGCCAATCCCGATGAGGAAACATCCGGCTGGAGAGCCGTATGCGGGAGAACCGCACGTACGGTTCGGAGGGCGGGGAGGTCTCCTCCCCGACCCCTATCACAAGCCGGTCGGTCGCTCGCAGTACTCCGCTATTGGCTCGGCCGCAGTACGAACTGATCAGTATCCAAGCGCCGTGAGTTTAGGATCAAGTGCGCGCTGAGCTTTGAGCTGATCTGCACGATTCTCGTGCGATCTTCCCTACCTCAGCACGTGCTGTCCGTCTACGATCTGACCGAAAAGGGAAATACCCATGCCTCGCTTCCTGTGCTCTCTGATCGCCTTACTGATTGCCGCATTGGCGTGGCCCGCAAGCGCCAGCCAGCGCGCAATCAGCTTTGACGACCATGCCATTCCGGACAGCGGTGCGGTTGCGCTGGTCGTGAAGAAGGGCCTGCCGGCTTTAGGCGACTACGCGACGCTGGATACCGCCAGCGACGGGGCATTGACGCGCGCGGCGAAGACGGCGGGCTTTAGCGGTGAGTTGGGTAGCGTGCTCAATCTGCCCGGAGTCGGCGGCTACGAGCAGGTGCTGCTGATCGGCATCGGCGATCAGCCGCTGAGCACGAGGGTGCTGGAGGACGTCGGCGGGCTGGTGGGGCAGGCCGCGGTAAACAGCGCAGCGCCGCGCATCGAGTTGCTCTGGCCCGACGCCAGCATCCCCGCCGCCGGCGCGCATCTGGCCCTGGGCGCGGCGCTGGGCGGCTATCGCTTCGATCAGTACCGCACCCCCAAGCCGGATGCGCCGGTGCTGGGTGAGGGCGAGATTGTGATCCGGGTGGCCGATCCGCGGGGCTCGCGTACGGCTTGGGAAAACGACTGGCAGCACGTTGCCGAGGGCGTGCGTTTTGCTCGCGATTTGTCCAGCGAACCGGGCAACGCGGTCTACCCCGAAATCTTCGTCGAGCGCGCGCGGGCAGCCTTTGCCGGCGTCGCCAACGTGCAGATCGAGGTGCTGGACGAGATTCAGCTGGCCAGCCTGGGGATGCGCTCGCTGCTCGCCGTGGGCGCCGGCAGCCAGCGCCCGCCGCGGCTGTTCGTCGCCCGCTATCGCGGTGCCGGCAATGATGAGGCGCCGTTCGCCTTCGTCGGCAAGGGCATCACCTTCGACACCGGCGGCATCTCGCTGAAAGACAACGAGAACATGTGGCGGATGAAGTACGACATGAGCGGCGCCGGCTCGTCAGTAGGCGCGCTGCTGGCGCTGGCCAAACGCCAGGCCAAGGTCAACGTGGTGGCGGTGGCGGCGCTGGCCGAGAACATGCCCTCGGGCAGCGCTTCGCGACCGGGTGATGTGGTACGCACCGCCAGCGGCAAGACCTTTGAAATCATGAGCACCGATGCCGAGGGGCGGATGGTGCTGGTCGACGCGCTGTGGTTCGTGCAGGAGCGCGACCGACCGCGCGCGATCATCGATATCGCCACCCTGACCGGCTCCCAGGTCACCGCCGTCGGCGACGAATACGCCGGCCTGTTTGCCCGCGATGAGACCCTGGCCAGCCTGCTGATCGATGCCGGCGTTGCCAGCGGCGAGGAGCTATGGCGATTGCCGCTGCACGACTCCTACGCCAAGGATTTGGAATCGCCGATTGCCGATCTGCGCCACAGCAGCGGCAACCGCAAGGCCGGCGCCGGCGTTGGCGCCTACTTCATTGGCAGCTGGGTCGCCCCGGAGGTGCCCTGGGCGCATCTGGACATCGCCTCCATGGCCTGGCGCGATGATCCCGCATTGCCTACCGTGCCGGTCGGCGCCAGCGGCTTCGGCGTGCGTCTGTTCGATCGGCTGGTGCGCGATCACCTGGAGCCGAAGTAGCGCCACCAAGCGGAGTGCAATCATGCGAAGCATCGCTCTGATCCTCATCCTGACTCTGCTCAGCGGATGCGCTACGAGCGCAGATCGCCGGCCGTCGGTGGACGCCAACGTGTTGATCGGCAGCTGGCAGGTCGACCTCCGCCCGCGCCCCGGGGATCCCGCCTACTTTCAGGAGTTCGTGATCAGCAGCGTCGACGGCAATCGCTTCCGCGGAAGCTTCTACGGTACGGAAGTCACCCAGGCGCGGATCAACACCGACTGGGGAGCCGTGCGCATCGCATTCGTCACCGCCGATGGCTCAGGGCAATACCACCATTCGGCAACGCTGGTGGGTGATCGTTTGCAAGGCCTGAGCAACGCCACCGGGCGTGATTTTCTGTCCTATTGGTCCGCGCGTAGGCAAAGCCAATAGCCGATTTGGTCACAATCGCTGGTGGCCGACTCGAGTTCCAACTGCGTGAACCCCATACTCACCGAAGTCACCACCGGCGCCACCGATCTGATTCTGGGGATGCTGGCCATTGCCTGCCTGATCCGGCTGGCCGTGCTGCGCAATCGCGATCCCTTTCGCGCACGACTGTGGATGGCGATCTTCGCGCTGCTCACCGTGGCCTCGATGCTCGGTGCCGTCGCCCATGGCCTGGACCTGTCCACGCCGCTGCGCGACCTGCTTTGGCAGCCGCTGTACCTGTCGCTGGGACTGATGCTGGGCCTGATCGCGGTGGCCGCAGCGGTCGACGGCCGCGGTGTGGCAAGCGGTCGCCGTTGGCTATGGCCGGCAGTGGGGCTGGGACTGGTCTTCTATGCGATCACCGTTGTCGCCAACGGCGCATTTTTGGTCTTCGTCCTCTACGAAGCCGTCGCACTTCTGTATGCATTGGCGGTGTATCTACGCTTGGCAAGACGGGGTGAACCCGGAGCGTCTCCCCTGGCCGCCGGCGTCGCGATCACCTTGATCGCCGCCGCAATCCAACAGACCGACCTATCCTTCACCCTGATCTGGCCCTTCGATCACAACGGCATCTTCCACCTGGTGCAGATACCGGGGATCGTGCTGATGGGCGCCGGAGTGGAGCGCCGCCTGCGCGCCCGGGGCAGCGATGGGCTGACGCTTGTGCGAGCATAAGCAGCACTTTATGCGCACCGAACCGCCAGCAGTGGAGCAAGTGCGCGGCCAGTTGCAAGATCGAGTTCAGGACTACACGCTCTGGCAACTGTTTATGGAGGCGCATCGCGAGGCCTGCGGCGCGGCGATCCGCGACTAGGCGTGGACTGGGTGCTGACGATCATCGGCGAGGTGCCGGACTGGGAAGCGCGCCTGCGCAAGGCTTTGCTGAGTTGGTTGAGGACTGCGGATCATGAGAAAGGGCACCGTCATCCTGTTGGTCGCCGGCGGCGTGACCTTGGTCTTCGGCTTCATCTTCGGCATCTTCTTCCTGCTCAACACGGCGATGAAGGGGCAGGCCTATGAGCTGTCGCTGGACAACGTCCGCGAAAGCAGCGCTCTGCAGGAACAGCTGGGCACGCCTATCGAGCCGGGATATCTGGTGATGGGCAGCATGCACACCAGCGGCGGCGGCTCCGGGCATGCGGACATCAGCTACACGGTGCATGGGCCCAAGGGCTCGGCGGACGTCTTCGTCATCGCCGAACGCAAGCTTGGCTCGTGGTCCATTACCGAGCAGGTGGTGGATGTCGAAAACGCCAGTGAGCGGATGCCGCTGGTCGTCGATGGGGTGCGCCAACCCTAGGGACTCCCTGAACAATGCACGTGGCCGCGACGGCACCTCCATGTCTTAGCAAGGTTGGGTTCGCCAGTAAGGCGGGCGTCGCAGGTCATAGCCTGCGCTTAAGGGCAAGACGTCCAACGCAGCTGGCGGGCCCATTTCTTAGCAAGACATGGAGGCGTCGTCCCGTAGAGTTCTGGAGGCCCAGCGTCTGCTGCGGCGTTGCAGCCCTCGGGCATAGAGTGACTATGCCTGTCGGGACTGCGCCCCCGCTTGTTGGTAACGTGGGCAGACGCAGGACTCGCAACGCGGCTCGCGTGCATTGTTCAGGGAGTCCCTGGGGACCATCCTCCGCCGTCACTCCTGGCGTGATGATTCCGTGATCACCTTCAACGCGCCCGCGAGGCTGTGCCGCTAGGCTGGATAGCCTTCGGAGGGTAATCACATGCGCAGACACGGCTGGTCCTGGCTCTTGGCGTCGCTGCTGGCGCTGGCCGATGTGGCCAGTGCGCAGGTGCGCGACTACGACATCGTCTACGTGCGTCAGGCCCGCTTTGGCGATGCGCAGAACACCACTTGGCCGGAGGTCTTTCATCCGGCGCGGCTGGATCCGGGGGCGGATCTGATGCTGCTGCGGGTGGACGGCAGTGAGGAGGTGCTGGTTGCCGGCGGCAACGGCGGGGTCACCGATCCGGTGGTTTCCTTTGACGGCGAGTGGGTCTACTACAGCCTGTTCCCGGACCTGCGGCCATCGGCGCTGAACTCGCAGCGCGACAATCTGCCCCTGCAGGGCGCCGACATCTACCGCATCCATGTGCCCAGCCGGCAGATCGAAAGACTCACCTTCGGCGAGTTCACGCCGAACACCGGTGCCGGCAATTGGGACGAGAGCAATCCGGTGAATCCGCCGTCGGGCTTCAATCGGCTCGGCTACGGGATTCTCAATCTGGGGCCGATGCCGCTGCCCGGCGGGCGGATTGCGTTTACCAGCAATCGCAACGGCTTCGAGCCGCCGAAGGGCTTCACCGCGCCGACCCTGCAGCTGTATGTGATGGACATCGACGGCGGCAACGTCACCGCGATCGCGCCGATGACCATCTCCAGTGCGCTGCATCCCACCGTGCTGCGCGACGGTCGAATCATGTTTTCCACCCACGAGGCGCAGGGGCTGCGCGATCGGCGGCTGTGGGGGATCTGGGCCATCTGGCCTGACGGGCGCAACTGGGAACCGGTGGTCAGCGCCTTTCGCTCGCCGCAGGCCTTCCACTTCATGACCCAGCTGGGCAGCGGCGATCTGGTGGTGGTCGATTACTACAACCTCAACAACAACGGCTTCGGCGCGCTGTACCGGCTGCCGGTCAATCCGCCACCCGGCGAGCCGCGCTTCCACAGCGCCTTCGGCGCCGACAACCCGCCCATCGCACGCACCATCGGCAGTGGCATCCGCTACGACTTCACCATGCCCTTCACCCCGCGTGGGCTGTATTCGATCACCCCCTTCACCCACGGTGACGACGAGGCTGCGCCTGAAGGCGCCGGCGGCGAGCGGGTCGGCAAGTTCACCCATCCGTCGGCGGCGCCGCACGACGATCTGCTGCTGGTGTGGACGGCCGGACCAGCGAACGATTTGAATCGGCCGACCCCGGTGCCCTACTACGACGCCGGCATCTACATCGCCGCCGACGGGGCAGTGATCGAGGGCCCGGAGGATCTGGTTCTGGTGCGCAACGATCCGCTCTACAACGAGGCTTGGCCGCGCGCCCTCGTGCCCTATTCGGCCGTCCACGGCGTGGCAGAGCCGGACGCGCTGCCCTGGCTGCCTAACGACGGTCAGGCCCATCCGCTGCTGCCCGAAGGCACACCCTATGGGCTGGTCGGCGCGCCCAGCTTCTACAAGCGCGAGAGCTTCCCCGGCTTCGTGCGCTCCTGGGCCAACACCTTCGACGGCCTGGATGCCTTCAACACCAGCGAGAACGGTCAGAGCAGCAACTGGTCCACCCAAGGCGCCGACGCTGGCCGTTACGACAATAGCGATATCTGGGCGGTGCGGCTGGTGGCGATGGAGCCCAACACCCATCGCAGCTACGGGCCGAACTCAGGGCGGCGCTTTGTCAATCACGCCAACGAGCGGCTGCGCGTGCTCGGCGAGATCCCGCTGCGCAAGAGCAATAGCCAGGGTCAACCCGTGCTCGATATCGAAGGCAATCCGGACACCAGTTTTCTGGCCAAGATCCCGGCCGATACGCCCTTCACCTTCCAGACCCTGGACCGCCTGGGGATGGTGCTGAACTCCTCGCAGACCTGGCATCAGGTCCGTCCGGGCGAAGTGCGCAGCAACTGCGGCGGCTGCCACGCGCACAGCCAGCAGCCGCTGGATTTCGCCACCACGGCGGCGGCGCAAGCCGATTACAGCGTGCCCGATCTGGCCGCGACGACGCCGCTGCTGACTCGCAATAACGGCGAACCGGCGCTGCGAGTGGAGCCCGGCGGGGTATTTGATGTGGAGTTCGTGCGCGATATCCGCCCGATCCTGCAGGCCCGCTGCGTCTCCTGTCATCAGGGCGCCAACCCGCCGGGGGCGCTCGATCTGGCCTCGCTGGACCCGGTCGACGGTCTGCCCGGCGACTACTACCGGCTGGCCGGCGACAGCGCCGCGCAGTTCGGCTATCCGCCGGTGATCAGCAACGGCGTCTGGCGGCAGAGCAATGCCAGCCGCTACGTGCGTCGCTTCCAGAGTCGGCGCAGCCTGCTGATCTGGAAGCTGTACGGCCAGCGCACCGACGGCTGGAGCAACGCCGACCACCCCACCGAAAGCGTGCCCGGCGATCCGGCCACCCTGCCCGCGGGCGCCGACCGAAACGAGGCTGATCTGGACTACACCGGCAGCATCATGCCGCCCCCGCCGGCCGCTCCCCTGAGCGCCGACGAGCGGCTGGCCTTCGTGCGCTGGATCGATCTGGGCGCGCCCATTGATATCGACGACAGCGGCTACGGCTGGCTGCTCGATGATCTGAAGCCCACCCTGACCATCAGCCAGCCGCGCCCAGGTGAAAACGCACAGGTCGCCGAGCTGCACTTCGCCTACGCCGACGCCAACTCCGGTATCGCCACCGGCACCCTGTCGGTGCGCGCAAGTTTCCCGGTCAACGGCCGCCCCGCCGACAGCGAACTGGCTGACCTGGCCAGTCCCTTGGGCGACGGTCGCCAGCGCATCGCCTTGAGCGCCGCCCTGCCGCCCACCGCCGAGGCCTGGCTACAGGTGGCGATCGCCGACCAGCAGGGCAACATCACCCGACTCAAGCGCGACTTCAGCGTGGTTGCGCAGGGTGATTTGTTGCTGCGGGATGGGTTTGAGTAGGGCGACTTGCTCTCTGCCCTCAGTCCAGCCGAGCGCTCACCCGCCTCTGCGGGACGCGGCGCTGAGCCATTCAAGCTGCCTTGCGTAGGATGTGGTGAGTGGAGCGAACCGCATCGATCGAGGCTCCCAACCTCAACGGTCATGACGCGAGCGATGCGGTTCGTGCCTCACCACATCCTTCTATGACCCCACCCGCTGTCAAGAGCTGCCGAGCTCTGTTGCTTTCGTCTTTGCTGTCTGCTGTTGCTCTGTCCTTTGGTTTTCT
>JAUIFV010000018.1 GCA_030430155.1 Gammaproteobacteria bacterium | reverse complement strand
TACGGCGACGTCGCCCGGCTGACCACCGAAGTCAACGAGATACGTGACGCGCTGTCGGCCAGCCGTCTGGAACGCCTGGCTAGACTGGCCCATCGCGGGCTACGTCGATTAGGGCTGGTCAGAGCGCGGTGAGCGCTCCGATCACCGACCTGCAAGTGCTGCTGCAGCAGATGCAGCCACAGCTGCAGGCTGAGCCCTATGCCTACCTGCGCCTGCCGGACTGGCCCGATGCTGCCCAGCTGCAGCGGCTGCAACCCTTCGCCTTGTTCGCCGAGTCCGAGGGCATCAGCGCAGTGGTCAGCCAAGCGTGCGCTACGGCGGCAGAACTGCAAGGGGAAGGACCGTTCGCCCTGATCAGCCTGCGCGTGCACTCCAGTCTGCAGGCCGTGGGACTGACCGCAGCAATCGCTACGGCGCTCACCGACGCAGGGATCAGCGCCAACGTAATCGCCGCTCTGCATCACGATCATTTGCTGGTGCCCTGGCCTGCGCGGGAAGATGCGCTGGCGGTCTTGACGGCGCTGTCGCTGCGAGCAGGCTGAGCCGTCAAGCCATCCGACTGCCGATCAAGTCTCTGCGGCGAGCCCGAAGTTGATCTGCCACAGCAGATAGCCGACATAGGCCAGCAGCAGCAGGCTGCCGCTGCGCCGGCTGATTCGCTTGTTGCGCAGCATGATCGGCACCATCGCCACGGCGAACCCGATCATGATCGGCAGCTCGGTGGTGACTACGGTGCGCCCCACCGGCAGCGGATGGACGGTGGAATTGATCCCAAGGATGAGGAAGATATTGAACAAACACGAGCCGAGCACGTTGCCCAGCGCGATATCCACCTGACCGCGCCAGGCAGCCATACCCGAAGAGGCCAACTCCGGCAGGCTGGTGCCGATGGCGACTACGGTCAGGCCGATCATCAGCTCGCTCATACCCCAGATCCGGGCCATGGCGACCGCGCCCTCGACCATCAACTCCGCACCCAACACCAGTCCGATCAAGCCGCCCAGGGTACGCATCACGGTCTTACCGGGAGAGAAGTCGCTGTGCTCGGGTACCGATTCGGCCAGCACGTCCTGCACGTTGCTGGGCTCCAGGCGCATATCGGTGGCGACCAGGGCAATGACCCCGGCAAAGCCGGCCAGCAGGATTAGCCCATCCAGCCTGGACAACTCGCCATCGGCGCACAGCAGCCACAGCCCGACGCTGGCCGCGATCAGTATCGGTGCTTCCACCTTGACCAGTCGCATCTGCACCGCCAGCGGCGCGATCAGCGCGGAGATCCCCAGGATCAAGCCGACGTTGGCCACGTTGCTGCCGACCACGTTGCCGATCGCCAGGTCGTAGCGACCGTGAAAGGCCGCAGCCAGATTGACGGTGAGTTCGGGCGCCGAAGTGCCGAAGCCGATCAACAGCATGCCGATCACAAATTCCTTGACCCCAAAGCGCCGCGCCAGATCGGAGGCGCCACGCAGGAACTGGTCGGCGCCCAAGGTGAGGACGGTCAGCCCGGCGAGGAAGATGAGAAGGTGGATCAGCATCAGGACAGTTCGGGGGTCACACTACGGTAGCAAGTCTGGGGTACAAGCCGGTCCAGCGATACGCACCACCCGACCTCGCGTCAGCCGCAAGGCAGTCGAGCACGCCGCCATCCAACATCGGTCGGAACCGCCTATCAACCGGAGGCAAGACACTGTGACTGTCGCGACGTGCATACTTGCGCGGCCGCGCAGCTTAGCAGGCAGCGCCGCTTTAGGCGTGTGCCCTCGCATCAATACTTGGGCATCGACCGGAATCGCGCGCCGCCGGGCCGCGCAGCTCAACGTTTTTTCTGCGGGATATAGAGGTCGGTGACCGTGCCTTCATAGACCTCGGCGGCGAAGTTCACGGTTTCCGACAGGGTCGGATGCGGATGGATGGTCAGCGCCAGATCCTGCGCATCGCAGCCCATCTCGATGGCCAGCGCGATCTCGGCGATGAGATCACCGGCATGCGGACAGACCACTGCGCCGCCGACCACTCGATGGGTCTCCTCATCGAACAGCAGTTTGGTGAAGCCCTCGGTGCGGCCGATGCCTATTGCGCGCCCGCTGGCGGCGTGCGGAAACACGCCCTTACCGTATTTGATGCCCTTGGCCTTGGCCTCGGTCTCGGTCAGACCCACCCAGGCGATTTCCGGATCGGTGTAGGCCACCGATGGAATCACCCTGGCCACGAAGCTGCTCTTTTCGCCCGCAGCGACTTCGGCGGCAACCTTGCCTTCGTGTGTGGCCTTGTGCGCCAGCATCGGCTGGCCGACGATGTCGCCAATGGCGTAGATGTGCGGCACGTTGGTGCGCATCTGCTCATCGACGGCGATAAAGCCGCGCTCGCTCACCGCCACGCCTGCCGCGCCTGCGTTGATCTTGTTGCCGTTGGCGGCGCGGCCTACCGAAACCAACACCCGGTCGAATTCCGCTTTCTCCGGCGCACCATCGCCCTCAAACCAGGCGGTCAGTCCCTTCTTGCCGGCCTCCACCTTGGTCACCTTGGTCTTGGTGTGGATCGCCGCGTAGCGTTTGGCAATGCGCTTTTGCAGCGGCTTGAGCAGATCCTTGTCGGTGCCTGGCATCAGCTGATCCATCAGCTCAACCACGGTGATCTGGCTGCCCAGCGCCGCGTAGACGCTGGCCATCTCCAAACCGATGATGCCGCCACCGACCACCAACAGCCGCTTCGGCACGTCGGCCAGTTCCAGCGCGTCGGTGGAATCCATCACCCGCTTATCGTCCCAGGGAAAACTGGGCAGCTTCACCGGCTGCGAGCCGGCGGCAATGATCGCCTGCTCGAAGCGCACCCGCTGGCTGCCGCCGTCGGCGCTCACTTCTATGGTGTGCGGGTCGACGAAGGCACCGCTGCCGGTGACCACCCGCACCTTGCGCTGCTTGGCCATGCTGCCCAGCCCGCCGTTGAGCTGGCCAACCACCTTGGACTTGTAGCCGCGCAGCTTGTCCAGATCGATCTTCGGCGGCTTGAATTCGATGCCGATGTCGGCGAAATGGGCGGCCTCGTCGATCACCTCGGCGGCGTGCAGCAGCGCCTTGGAGGGGATGCAGCCGACGTTCAAACAAACCCCGCCGAGCACCGGATAGCGTTCGATCAGAATGACGTCCAGACCCAGATCGGCAGCGCGGAAGGCGGCCGTGTAGCCACCGGGGCCGGCGCCCAGCACGACCAGTTGGCAGCGCAGATCGCCCTCCTGCTCGGCGCTGACCGCCGCGGCCTTGGGCTGCTCGGCAGGCTTGGATTCGGCTTTGGGCGGCGTCTTCGCTGATTCATCGGGCTGGGCTTCGGACGCGGCCGAGGCGATCTCCAGGTTCGCCACCAGATCTCCGGCCGAGACCTCATCGCCGACTTTCACCGCAATGCTGGCAATCACCCCGGCGCTGGGAGTAGGCACCTCCATGGTCGCCTTGTCCGACTCCAGCGTCAGCAGGCCCTGGTCCACCTTGACCGTATCGCCTACGGCGACCAGCACCTCGATCACCGGCACCTTGTCGAAATCACCGATGTCCGGCACCCGAACCTGCACTTGCTCAGCCATCCTCACCCCGTCCCGTGTGCGATAGCCGTCAAGCATAACCCGACCGGCTGCGCTGCCGGCACACAAAAACGCCCCCGGAGGATTCCGGGGGCGTTCGGTACTACGCTTCTACTGAGCTGGCGACTAGCGCGCGCTGAGCCTGGGTAGGAACCAAAGGCCAACGCCACCCAAGCCAAGCAGCAACAGCAGCAGTCCCCAGCTACCGAAGGTCGGCACCGGTTCGATATTGCGCGACAGGATGGTGGTGCTGGTGTTATCGGCCAGATTGGGATCGGAGGTGTCGCTGGTCACCGTCGCGGTGTTGCTCACCTCCGCCACCAGCAGCGAGACGGTCACCGTACAGGAGGCCGACGCATTCATGCCCAGGTCGCCAACGGCCCAGGTGAACACATCACCTACCACGCTGCCACCGCAGGTATCGGAGATGTACAGCACGTCGGCCGGCAGCACGTCAGTCACCACCACGTTGATCGCCGTGCTCGGGCCGGTGTTGTTCACGGTCAGTCCGAAGGTGCCCACATCGCCCAGCGCGACCGGGCCACCGGCGGTTTTGACCAGGGTCAGGTCGGCGGAAGTCACGCTGGCCGTGGCCGTAGCGCTGTTGTTGGCCGGCTCCGGATCGGTGGTGTCGCTGGCGACGCTGGCGCTATTGCTGTAACTGCCAGCAACCGCGGCGGAGAAGTTGACCACGCAACTGGCGCTGGACATAGCGGTGAGGTTGCCCACATTCCAGGTCACCACCTGGCCGGCCACAGTGGCACCGCAGTCGCTGCCAGCGAAGGTCAGGCCAGGCGGGAAAGTATCGGTGACCACCACATTCTGCGCATCGCCCGGGCCAAGATTGCTGACGCCAAGCACGAAGCTGCCCTGCTCATTGGGCGCCAGCGGCGCCGCCGGGCCGGTCTTGGTCAATGCCAGATCGGCCTGGGAACCCTGGGCGAGGCTGATGAAGCGGGCGCTGACACCGGCCACGACAGTACGGATCAGGTTGGAGGAGCGGTCAATCTCGTGCACGCCGCCGCCGTTGGTGATCAACAGATTGCCGTTGGGCAACTCATAGACACCGCGGTAGCCGCCTAGCGAGGCGACGTCGTAGATCGCCACCTGCGTGCCGTCCGGCATGTATTCGACGATACCTTCCTCGGTGCCGGAGAAATTTGCCACCAGCACATTGCCATTGGCAGCCTGGGCGATCTGCTCACCGAAGGTATTGAGCGCGCTGAAATCGGCCTGCGCCGCGCCGCTGGCGTCATAGCGATGGATCGCATCGGAAGTAATGCCTGGAACCAGGAAATCGCCCGCCGCGAGCACACCACCCGGCGTAACCACAGCGAATACGTCGAAGGGCGAATCCAGGCCGGCTGCGCCGTTGGCAACAAAGTTGCCGACCGAGTTGCCGCTGGTGTCGAATTCGGCGATGGCGTCATCGTTGGCGCCGCCGCCGACGCTGACCAGCAGATTGCCGTTGGGGCGCAGGCCAATGCCGCGAACGTTGTCAAGGATCGCGGTGTTGGCGCCGCCGGCGGGAGCGAAGGTGGCGACGAAGGTGCCGGTCATCGGGTCATAGGACTGGACCACGTCTTCGAGCTGGTCGGAAACCAGTACACGGCTGCCGTCGGCACTCAATATCGCTTCGATGGGCGTGGACAGATTAGTCGGGTCGGACGGGATGAAGTCGGCATCGACCAGATCGCCGGTCGCCGGATCGAAAGCCATCACCCGGTCATTGGTCGATTCGGGAATCAGCAGCAGGCCGCCACCGGCCAGTCCCTCCAGTGCATTGATGCGCGCCTGCGGATCCGGATTGGTTTCGCTGGTCGGATTGACATCACCCGTTCCGGCCAACTCCTGCTCGACCGCATCCTGTGCCCAAAGTCCGCCCGTACCCAACAACAACCCGGCGCACAGCGCCGACAACGTAAATTTGCTCACCTAACACCCCATTGGTAAATGCCCGGGCAATGGTCGCCCGATGTGAAAACTCATGCAAGCCAATGCCTGCACGAAAGTGGCTCTTGACTCAGCCCTCAGCCCTGAAATCTAAAGCAACAGCCGCCGTATATCCCCCAGCTGCTGCGCCAGATAAGCGGTAAAGCGCGCCGCAGCGGCGCCATCGATCACCCGGTGGTCGTAGCTGAGCGACAGCGGCAGCATCAGCCGCGGCTGGAAGCTGTCGCCCTGCCAAACCGGCTTCATTGCCGATCGGGACACGCCGAGGATGGCCACTTCGGGGGCGTTGATGATCGGCGTGAACCCGGTGCCGCCGATGCCACCAAGGGAGGAAATCGAAAAACAGCCGCCCTGCATGTCCTCGCCTTTGAGCTTCTTGTCGCGGGCGCGGCCGCTGACCTCGGCCAGCTCGCGAGCCAGATCCAGCAGGCTCTTGCGATCGCAGTCGCGGATCACCGGCACCACCAGCCCATCGGGCGTGTCGACGGCGATACCGACGTGAAAATACTTCTTCAGCACCAGGTTGTCGCCGTCCAGCGAGGCGTTGAAGCTGGGAAAGGCCTGCAGCGCGCGCACCACCGCCTTGATCAGGAACACCAGCGGAGTGACCTTGACGTCCTTCTGTTCGCTGCCGATCTGTTTGCGGAAGGCCTCCATCTCGGTGATGTCGGCCTCGTCCTGCTGGGTGACGTGCGGAATCATCGCCCAGTTGCGGGCCAGATTGGCGCCCGAGATCTTCTTGATGCGGGACAGCGGCTGCGATTCCACCTCGCCGAACTTGGAAAAATCCACTTTCGGCCAGGGCAGCAGATCCAGTCCGCCACCGCTGCCGGCAGTCGACGACCTGGGCGCACTCAGCGCGCCCTTGACGAAGGCGTTGACGTCTTCGCGGGTGATTCTGCCCTTGCGTCCGGTGCCGCTGACCTGACTGAGGTCCACACCCAGTTCGCGGGCATAGCGACGGATGCCGGGGGAAGCGTGGGCCGGCTTGCCGCCGCTGTTGGGTGCGGGCGGCAGCGGCGCTGGCGGTCGCTGAGGGGTGGGGGGTGCGGGCGGTGGGGACTGCTTGGTCGACTCTGCCCTTTCCTGCGCCGGGGCAGGCGCTGCGGTCTTGGACGCGCTGGCGCTACTTCCACCGCGCAATGTGGCCACCAGACTGCCCTCAGCAAGCTCGTCGCCGACCTTGACCGCGATGCTTTCCACCACACCGTCAGCGGGCGAAGGCACTTCCATGGTCGCCTTGTCCGACTCCAGGGTGACCAGCCCCTGATCAGCCTTGACCGTATCGCCCACCGCGACCAGCACCTCGATCACCGGCACGCCCTGGTAGTCGCCGATGTCCGGCACTTTGGCTTCGATCAGCTCGCCGGCCTCGGCCGTGGACACATCAGTACTGGCAGATTCGCTCGCCGGGGCCGCGTCACTGGACTGCCCCTCGCTACCCTGTTCGGCCGCTTCGATCAGCGCAACCACCGCACCTTCGGACAGATTGTCGCCAACCTTGACCATGATGTCGCGAATCACGCCAGCGAAAGGCGCCGGCACTTCCATGGTCGCCTTGTCCGACTCCAGGGTGATCAAGCCCTGATCGGCCTTGACCTCGTCGCCGACCGCGACCAGCACCTCGATGACCGGCACCTCGTCGAAATCGCCAATGTCCGGAACTTTCGCCTCGCGCGTTTCTGCCACCGGTCCTCCCATCCCTAAGGTGCGTCAGCGGCGCATTGTCGCCGACCGCGCGACAAAGGGCCAATGCTTCACGCGTACTGATCACTGCCACGCGCAAAAAGAAACGGCGCGCCCCTTCCGTGGGGCACGCCGTCACTGTCACGCAAGAACCGGCCGGACTCCGACCGGTGCGGCAACCCGAGCAACCACAAGGGGAGGGAGGGAGGCTCGCGTGTACCGCAAACTGTACGGGCCTGCCAGGCAGTCCCGCTGAATCGTTGATTCGCTTACTTGGCCGCTTTCGCAGTCGCCTTCTTCACCGCGCCGTTGGCGGATTCGAAGTTGGTCTTGGCCAGATCGCCCAGGGCTTCGTTGGTCTTGACCACGATGCCGAAGATTTCCTGGCTGGTGGAGTACAGCTTCTCACCGGAATCCTTCATCAGCGACACGCTCTTGGGCAGCAGGGTCTTGAAGGCTTCGGCGTCGCGCGCCTCGGAGGCCATGCTGACCAGCTCGGAAGTGGCGTTGAAGCGGTCTTCCATGGTCTTCAGCTGCACGTCGATCATCTTCTCGACGCCTTCGCTGGCGATGGCGTTGGCTTTCAGAAGGGTCTCAGCGGCCTGCTTGCCGAAGGAAAGGAACTGATTGCTGACTTGATCAAACATTGCGGTGCTCTCCCAGTGGTTCGATGTTGCGGTGCAGCATAACCCTGTTTATGTTGCACTGCAACAAAGCTTCGATGAAGGTTGGCTGACATTCAGCTTGGCCCGCATGCCTCCTACCTGTCTTGGCGGCGCTGTCCGCAGAACGCGTGCTATGAGAAATCCGGGTTTGCTCGGCCGAAGCGCAGGTGAGCGCGCAGACGGGGGCGCGCCGCAGAGGCGGCGATAATCGGAAAAGACTGTGGACGAGTGGCCAGCGCTGTGGCATTCTGCGCGGCTCAGTGGCTATGTAGCTCAGCCGGTTAGAGCACAGCACTCATAATGCTGGGGTCGGTGGTTCGAGTCCACCCATAGCCACCATCTGCACGAAATCGCAATGATTTCAGCGTTTTAATCCGCAGCACAAGCCGCCTCTACGGAACTTCTCCGCTCCCTACTGCGCGATGTCTGCAGCGGCGATAGGTGTTCCTACGGCGCCTCAAAGCCGTCAGCGAAAAGGAATTCCGGCCCACGCAAGAGCAGCAGGCCACCGCGGCCCATGCTGCGGAAGTTGCCGCCGACGGCTACCCATTCGCCCGACAGCGCCACGGCTGACCCATTGCCGCTGATCTCCGGCAGCCAGACGGTCGCACCGCTGATCCGGTCCACCGCCGCGACTCCGACCGAACCCTGACCACCCCGCGCAGCTACCCCGGTGCCTGCCCCGTTGATGCTGCCGGCCACGTACACCGTTCGGCCATCGACCAGCAAGTCGCCGACCCGGCCGCCAGCTCCGGGGTCCCATCCGGTGGCTAATCCCACCGTGGCATCGACCGCGCCCAGGTTCTCGCGCGGCTGGCCACCGAGTTGCGCAAACAGCCCGCCGACCAGGACCTCCGCGCCGTCGATGGCCAGACTGTCGACAGACTGATTGATGAGGTTGGGATCCCAGGCCGTGGGCATCGCACTCACTAGGTCGAAGGCGAATGCGCTGTTGGCACGAATCGAGTCGCCGAGTCGCAGTCCGACGTAGGCGGTGTCGTCGCTGACCGCGAGCGCGTAAACCGTCTCGGACAGGCTGGGCGCCCAGGCGCTGGCTGCACCACTGGTGGCGTCGAGCTCGGCCAGAAAGGACCGCGACTGCCCGCCGATCTGCCCGAACTCGCCGCCCACATAGACCGAATCATCGACGATCTCCAGCGCATAGACGAAGTCGTTGGGGGCGGGATTCCAGGGCAGCAGGGTCCCGTCGTCCGCGTTGATCGCGGCAAGATTCTCACGCGCAGCGCCGTTGATCTCGCTGAATCCCCCGCCGACGTACAGCGTATTCCCGGACACCGCCACGTCGAGGATGAGTGGGTTCTGTGCCGATACGCTCGGCGCCCAGGCGGTGGGCTCGCCGGTGGAAACGGTATATGCGGCCAGATTGCGCCGGATCAGGCCTCCAACCGTGGCGAAATCACCGCCGACCATCAGTCGGGCGCCGTCACGGGCCAGCGCTCGCACCGGCTGACCTGTGCCCTGGCCAAAGCCCACGGCCATCCCGCTGGAATCGTCGACTTCGACCAGATTGAGACGATCCACACCACCCACGCTGTCAAATTCCCCACCCAGTATCACCGTGCCCTTCCCGCCAAGGGCGATCGCCTCGACATATCCATCGGCGCCCAGGGCAGGATCCCAGGTGCTGAGGTTGCCGCTGGTCAGGTCGAAGGCGCCCACACCCTGTCGGGCTGTCCCGTCGAGCATGGAAAAGACGCCGCCCACCCAAAGCACATCGTCGGCGGCGAGCAGGACGTTCGGATTAGCGTCGGCGCCCGGATTCCAGGCCGTGGGCAGTCCGGTGCTCAGGTCGACCGCCGCCAGGCGATCCCGCGGCTGTCCGCCAATGCCGGTGAAGGAGCCGCCCAGGTAGGCGGTGTTGCCGACAACGGCCAAGGCTGTTACCAATCGATTGCTTCCGCCATTGATGTCCACCTGCAGGGCGGTGGCGGCGCCGCTGATCGGGTCCAATTCGGCGAAGCGGCTGCGCTGCACACCGCCGATGTTGTCGAAGCGCCCACCGACCAGCAGTCCGGTTGGCCCGACGGCAATGGCGGCGATGCCTCGATTGGGCTCGGGCGCCCACATCGTCACCGCGCCGGTGGTCGGGTCGACCGCGGCGGCGGTACTGCGCGCGCTGGCGCCCACCTGTGAGAAATCGCCCATCACATAGAGGTTGCCGGCGTGCAGCAGCAGCAGTTCCACGTCGTCATCGAGCTGGGCGTCGAAGGCCGGGTCCACGCTGCCGTCGGCGAGCACTCGGGCCAAGCCCCGCCGCGGCAGGCCGCCGACCTCGGTGAATCTTCCGCCGATGTACCATCCGCCGCTGCCATCGGAGACGACTGTTCGGACGTCGTTTTCTTCTGCCGCAGCGATGCCCAGCGACTGCAGCGAAATGGCGCCGCTGACCAGGTCGATCTCCACCGCCGGGCCGGTGGCCGGGCCGACCATGTCGAAGATACCCCCGACGTAGAGCAGGTCGCCGTCTGCAGCCATCGCCAGAACCTGGCCGTCTACGATGGGCATGTCGGGGAGACCGAAGGGGCCATTGCCGGACGCGCTCGCGGCTGTAGATGCGAACAGCAAGGCGCCAACCGAAAGTGGGCGGCGGAACACGCGACCGAGTACAGATGATGGCGGTAGACAGTGTGCTATGCGCATGAGTGGCTCCAGGTGGATTGAGTCGCCACCGCGCGGTTGTTCAGTCGCGGTAGCGTTGCTCCACCCTAGGCGCCGTTTTGTTGAGTTTGCGTTGAGTTGAACTCAAACCACGAAAACCACGGTGAAGATCGAGCCCTTGCCCAGCTTGGACTGAACCTCGATGCGCGCATCCATCAAGTGAGCATGGCGTTGGGCGATGGACAGGCCCAGCCCAAAACGGCCCTCGTCACGAGTACGGGCGCGGTCGGCGCGCCACAGCCGATCAAAGACCCGCGGCAGATCCTCGGCGGCAATCCCCTCGCCTTGATCAGCCACCGCGATTCGCGGCAGGCCGTTGCCGCCCACGCGCAGCTGGACGGTCACCACACTGCCCCGGGGCGAGTGTGCCAGCGCGTTGCCAATCAGGTTTTGCAGCACGATCTCCAGCGAGGCCAGGTCGACCTCCCTGTGCAATGCCGGATCCAGCCTGGCGCGCAGACTCGCACCGTGTGCGCCGGCCAGCGGCCGAATGCGCTCGACGATCTCGGCGACCCCGTCGGCCAGCGCCACAGGCTTTGAATCCGGCCGCCAGCCGCGATCCAGGGTGGCCAGATCGAGCATCCGTTGCGTCAACCGTCCGGCCGCCCGGGCCGATTCCTCGATCCACTGCAGGCACTCGCTGACCTCGGCGCTGGCTTGACCGCCGAGCTGCGCGCCCTGCGCCGAGGTCAGCACGGTGGCAATGGGGGTGCGCAGTTCGTGGCTCAAGTCTTCGATGAGCCGGGTTTGCATCTCGGCGCGGGATTCGGCCAGCTGACGGGCGCGGGCGTGGTCCAGCGTCGCCAGACCGCAGATGATCATGAAGTAGGCCGCACCCACGCCTTGATTGAAGATGGCGACAAACTGCTCATGCTCGTGGTCGAGCAAAACCGCCGGCACGCTTGTACGCAGCACCAGCATGAAGGGGATCGGTAGCACGATCGGCAGCACAAACAGCACCAGGCGTTGACGCACCGGTTGCTCGTGCAAGAGCAGGATGATCCCAGCGGTGACGAACAGGGTGTGCAGATGGAACAAGCTGCCCAGTCCGTAACTCAGGACCATCGCAACACCCCAGACGACGAATTCGGGACCAATGACGGCGAGAAAGAGATTGGCCTGACCACGCCGGCAGGGCCCTAGCGCCAGCCCGAGATAGAGCACAGCACTCAGCACCTGCAACCAGACCATCAACGGCGGGCCGAGCACGTACGAGTAGCAGGCTCCTGCCGCTCGAAACAGCACAGCAAGCAGCGCAAAAGCGGCCAGCACCTGCACGGTATTTCCCGAGGCCATGCGCAGCACCGATACCGGAATACCGGTGGACACCGCCGCCGAATCGCCGGCGCTGCTCATTGCGCCTGATCCGGGATCAAGTAGCCGTAGCCGCGCCGCGTTTGCACGGTCGACTCGCCCAGCTTGGCTCGCAGGTTGCGAACGTGGGCGCGCACCGTCGCCGCGGTAAGCAAATCACCGCTGCCCGACACGACTTTGGCGATCTCGGCAGTGGCCAGCGTGCGCCCGCGGTTGCGGATCAGATGCTCGAGCAGGCGGAACTCGGTGGACGTCAGCTCGATGCGCTGGCCCTGGCGATGCACCAGTCGCTGGTAGAGGTCAATCTCCAGATCGCCCAGCGTCAAGGATTGATTCGCCGAACCCGCAGCACGCCGGATCAGCGCGCGCAGCCGCGCCACCAGTTCGGGCAGCTCCACCGGTTTGGTCAGATAGTCATCCGCGCCGTGATCGAGCTGATCGACCCGATCCTGCAGCGAATGCCTGGCGGTCAGTATCAGCACTGGGACCTGCGATTCCTCGCGCAGCCGACGCAAAACCGTGGGCCCATTGAGCGTGGGGATCATCAGATCCAGGATCACCGCACCCCAGGCGTGGCCCAGCGCCAGATCCAGCCCGCGCAGGCCGTCCTGACTCCACTCCACCTCAAAGCCCTGAGCGTTGAGCGCGGCCAGCAGCGCCCGACCGAAGCGCTGATCATCCTCGATCAACAGCAGCCGCGTCGCAGCGCCCGATGGCTGTTCCCGCATCCGCCCCCCAACCCGCTGCCGCGGCTGATTCGTCGACGGCGGCAGGCGAGGCGGCGATTTCACCCTTCCCCGCAACCAGCCCAGCCGGCGCAAATAATCGCCTAGCATGACTGACCGCCGCAGCGCTCGAGCATAGGTTTGTGCCCTGGTCGGCGCAAGCCGCCAGCCCTAGCTGGATCGAGCGGGCGGGCGCTGCCCGCCATCGTCTTCGCAGCCATCGGCATGCTGGATCAGGTCTGCTAGCGGCAGCCCATTGCTACTCGAAGCCGTCGTCGTGGATTCGGATGGAATCGTCGTCGAAGCCATCGTTGTCGACATCGCGCGATTCATAGGCGCCGGCATCGCAGCCGTCGTCGGCATTGACCACGTTGGGGTCGTCCCAGGGGCGCGAGGAACCGCGGGCGTCTTCGGTGGCCCCGGAGGCGCAGCTGGCGGCATCCTGGGCCGGTCGACCGACGCGCACCGGATGGGTGGGCAGGCAGGCACCGTCGGGCAGAGTCTCCACGCAGCCGTAGTCGCCCAGCGGGATCAGCGAAGGACCGACGCCGGTCTGGTCGCTGGGCTCGTCGAAGGCGCAGTCCGGGCTGGCTTCAGCCAGGGTGTTGAAGCCCAGGCTGTCGAATGTGCCATCGCTATCAGCGAAGCATTCCGAGGGCGAGATCGCTGCACCAACGACCGCCACATTGCCCTCCAGCACTGAGGAGAAAATCTGCGTTGTGCCCTTGTCCCTAATCGACAGGCCGCCGCCTAATGCGACTCCGGGCACGCCGCCAGTGCCGGCGATTGCCCGGTTGGCGGCAACGGTGGAATGGCGCAGCATCAATGGCACTGAGCCGGTGTCAAGGGAGAGACCGCCGCCCTCGGCGTTCCCGCCGATCGGTACTGAACTGCCGCCACGAGCCTCGTTGTGGGAAATGGTGACGTGGTCAAGTTCGACCAAAGCCGTCGTCCTGAGCGCACCACCGATGGCAGCCTCCGCGTTTGCCATACCCAGACCAGCTTCGGCCAGGTTGTACTGGAAGGTGGCGCGAACGATCGTGATCCCGGATCTGGACAGGAACGCGGCGCCGCCCTCGGCCCTGCCCCCGGTATTACCCTGCCCGCCACGGGCCGAATTGCCTTCGAACAACGTATCGGCAATTTGCGGCGCGCTTTCATCAAGGTTGTCTACGTACAGCGCACCACCCCTGGCGCTTCCTCCGATGCTGCCTGCAGCATCGCCCCCTTGGGCAAGATTGTCGCTGAAGACGCCGCTACGGATGCTTGACCGGACCAGATGGGCTGCGCCGCCTTGTGCTTCCCTCTCCGCGATGGTCGCGCCCATCGCCAGCGCCTGATTGCCGTCAAAGCGGCTGCCGAGCAACTCAACGAGCGCACCGTTCTCCCACAACGCGCCGCCCTGAGCACGCGCGCCGATGGCCCGGTTGCCCTCAAAGCGCGCCCCATTGATCTCCGATTGGGCGCTGGAATCGATCCAGATCGCGCCGCCTTGTGCGCTCAAGGTGGTCGAGCGCGCGGTGTTGCCGATCATGCTGACGCCTGTATCGTCGCGCTGCAGGGCCAGCAGAGCGGCGTCAGCCACCAGCACCGCGCCGCCGCGATTGGCGCAGCCGTTGGCCAGTTCGACGTCTTCCAGCCGGAGTTCGCCTTCGGCCACCACGTTGAACAGCCGGAACTCATTGGGGCCGTCGGCGCTGACGCAGTCCAGGCCAGGATCACGCTCGATACGGCGGTGCGTGCCCGGCTCGATACTGATCTGACTGGTGATGTCGGGCAGCGCGGCAAAGGCGCCTTCGCGTTCGGTCGAGCGCAGGGTGTCTGCGCCGGTCAGCAGCACCGGGGCATTGAGGATCAGCGTGTCGCTGCCGAACAGGGCGTTCGCGCAGCCGGCCACCGTTTGGCTGCTGTTGGCCGCCTCGATGGCATCGCCCAGGGTGCAGCTCACTCCGTCCACCACGATCTGCTCGCTGCCCAGCGGAATCACCTCCACCGAGCCGACATCGCACTGCGCGCCGTTCTGACCGTCGCCATCCCAGGGCCGGGGCAGATCGCGCTGGTCGCGCTCATAGGCGGTCAGACCGTCCACTGCGGTGCAGTCGCTGACCGCATCGATGACCACGCTACCGGCGCCGGGCAGGTGGCTGAAAGTGAATCCGCTGTTGCTGGACAGATTGCCCAGGTTGAGTGCAGCCAGTGTGGCTTGGACGAAGTCCGGGTCGATTGCCGCGCAGCTGCCGCTGCTGTCGAAATTCTCACCAAAGGCCTCGAAGGCACCCAGATTGACACAGTCATCGGCGCCGTTGTCGGCAACGATCGAGTTCTTGATCTGCAGCGTGCCGGCATTGCCGATGCCACCGCCGCCCAGCGCGCCGCTGGCGCTGTTGTCGACCAGGGTGCTGAACTCGATCACCGATGTGCCACCGCTGCCATTGCCGATGGCGCCGCCGTTGCCGGTCGTGTCATTGCCGGACACCGTGCTGTTGCGCAGATGCAGTGTCCCGAAATTGCCGATAGCGCCGCCGCCCTCACCACCAGCGCTGTTGTTGGAAAAGGTCGAGGAATCGATGGTCACGATGGAATCACCGTTGCCAATGGCGCCGGCCCCGCCGTCGGCCTGATTGTTTTGAAACTTGCTCGCGGTAATGGTCACCGTCGCGCCCGAATCCACATCGACCGCGCCGCTCTTGTCCCGCGCGCGATTGCTGGCGAAATCCACGCGATGGGCAATCAACGTTGCGCCGCTGTTGACCCGTACCGCACCACCGTCATTGCGCGGGCCGCTGCCGTCGGCGCAGCCGCTGCGCAGCGACAGATTGCGCAGCGTCAGTGACCCACCGCTGACCACCTCGATCAGCCGAAACTCTCCCGGGTCCGCCGTGCCGTTGCGATTGCAGGCGGCGGTAGCGCGACGGATGACGCCAGGGGTCGGGGCGTCGATGGTGATCGCGGAGCTGATCACCGGCAGGCCGTTGTCGGCATTGACCGCATCGGGCTGCTGCAGCACGTAGTCGTCAAAACCACCGACGGGCAGCAGCAGCGTATCGGCGCCGCTGCCGGCGCCGCAATCGCCGTTGTCCACCTGGGCGTCAGCATTGGCATTGTGGATGGCCTCGATCAGCGAGCACTGACCGTTGGCAGCCACCGCCACTTCCCCAGGGGCGAGGGCGATGGTTGCGGCCCACAGAGATGCAGGTGCGAGCAGCAGGAATGCAATCAGCGAGCGAATAGCGGTCATCGGAATCTCCAGCGGTGCGGCGCAATCGCCGCGATCAGCGTCTAGTGCCGAATCACGCTAGAGGGCCAATTGTTTAGAAGGCGTTGAGCGGGGAGCGGATTGCGCTTGGAAGAGGCTAGAAGCAGGATCGGCATCGGGTGAGCACTGCGCGGTGGCGCGCTTGAACTGACTTTGGCCTGATTGCGAAGAGCGTCCGATCGCAGATCGGACCCACAACAGCTGAAGAAGACCACAACACCACTGCGGGACCGGAGATATGAGCGAGTTGGCCGCACTGTGGGTCGGCGCTGTGCGCTGGCGCTTTCGTGCCCAGCCAGCGCGGCGACCAGGACATCGATCGGAGCCACCCCAGTCAGTTTGTCGCCGTATGCAGCGACAGCGGCTGACTAACCGCCAGCCGCCCCCGCTCGTTCCACCCGAATCTGCAGATCCTCCAGCTGGGCGCTGTCCGGGGTCAGCGTGCCGGCCGCCTTGAGCAGCGCTTCGGCACCGCCAGCGTCGTTGGCTTCCAGTTTTTCGCCGGCGCGCACCAGCAGCAGCGCGGCGACTTTGTCGATGGTTTCGCGCAAACGCGGATCGCGACGGTCCAGCTGGGCTGCATCGGCTAGCTGCGTGGCCAGATCGATCAGCGCTTGATCGGCCGGCGTGCCGCGGCGCAGCAGCTGATCGGCGGCGGCCAGGGCGGCGTTGATGCGCTGCACCCGGTCGGCGCCGGCACCGCGACGTTCGGCCAGCTGCAGCAGTCGCATCAGCTCATCGCGCGCGGCCTTGGCCACCTCGATGCCGTCAAAGGCCTCCACCGCGGCCTGTGCGGGTTCGGTCTGCTGGCGACGCTGCACGGCCTCGCGCGCGTCGATCAGTATCCGATCGATCAGCCGCAGCAGCCCAACTCGCGCGGCGTCACTCTCCGGGCGCAGCGCCAGCGCCGCGCGATAGGCCTCCAGGGCACCGTCCTCGCCATACCACTGGCGCTGCCGCTCGGCGGCTCGAGCGGCCTCCAGCTGTTCATCCAGCAGCGTCTGGACCTGATCCTCTGACAGCGATGAAGTCGGCGTCGGGGCACCGCTGCCGACGGTGCTGTTGGCGATGGGTGCTGCATCGTTGCTGGTCGGCGCCGCTGGCGGCTGCAGGGCCGCATCGTCCGGGCGCAGCGCCAGCAGCCGCGCGCGCAGCTGTTGCGCTGCCGGCGGGTCGCTGTTGTCCAGCCGCTTGAGCTCGGCGACCAGTTCCGGCCAAGCGGCGGCGAGCGCGCCCAAGGCTTGGGCGTTGTCCGGCTGCTCGGCCAGCAGCGCGCTGAGGTCGGCCAGCGCATCGTCTCCGCCGGGGCGTATCAGCTCGCCTTTGGCGCGCCGCTCGGAGAATTGCTCTAGGCGCTGATCGGTTGCGCCGAGCTGCTCGTTCAGCCACTGCTGCGCCTGCGGCAGCCACAGCTCTCGCTGCCACCAGCCGACGGCGGCCAGCAGCACCAGCACCAGCAACAGCGGCAGGCCCCAACGGCGGCGGCGACGCAGCCGACTGGCCGGGCGTGGGGTCACGCGCCAACGGTCAGCGACCGCTTCTGCGAATTCGCCTATGGTTGGTTCGGCGCGTCCACCACGTGGGCTGCCCAGGTCGATATCCTCGGGCGGCGGCGCTTCAGGCGCAGGCGCGGGCGCAGGCAATGCTGCCGCGTCGTTACCGCCCAACTGCGCTTCCAGCGCGGTCACTGCGGCAGCCACCGCGGCACCGGTCTGGTAGCGATCGGCGGGGTCTTTGGCCAACAGCTTGTGAACCAGCGCCTGCGCCGGCTGAAAACTGGCCGGCAGCGCCGGAATCGGCGAGGTCATGTGCATGATCCCCAGCGCCAGCGCGTCCTCGGCAACATAGGGTGGACGGCCGCTGAGGAGCTGAAAGGCGACTACACCCAGGCTGTACAAATCCGAGCGCCCGTCGACCTGCTTGCCGCGCAGCTGCTCCGGACTCATGAACAGCGGCGTGCCGACCACCGCGCCGGTACGGGTCACCGCACCGGTTGCGTCGGCGGCGCGGGCAATGCCGAAATCGCCGAGCACCGCGCTACCGTCCTCACGCAGCAGGATGTTGTCCGGCTTGACGTCGCGATGCACCACACCCTTGCTGTGCGCATAGTCCAGCGCGGTGGCGATCTCACGCACCACTCGCAGCGTCGCCTTCAGGCTTAGCGTATCGCTTTCGCGCGTCTGCACCGGCCCGGCCAGGTACTCCATCGCCGCATAGTGGTAGTCGCCGTGCACGCCGACTTCGATGATCGAGACGATATGCGGATGACGCAGCTTGGCGGCAATCCGCGCCTCGCGCAGAAAGCGCTCACCAAAGCTGGGATCGACGGTCAGCTGCGGCGCCATCACTTTCAGCGCCACCTCGCGCTCAACCAGCGCCTGCTCGGCCAGATACACCGTCGCCATTCCGCCACGGCCCAGCTGACGAATGATTTTGTAGCCAGGAATATCGACCATTTGCGCCTAAGCCCGCACTGCCGCCGGCCGCGTTGGCCTGCGAGCATTGAAGCCAAAGCGCGCAGCTTAGCCCAAGCGCGAGGCACAGGCATAGGAGAAGGCGCCCGCAGACCTCGACAAATGCCTACGGCGGCCGCTTTAGGGCAGCTGCGGAGGCCCCGTGCCGAGAACGAGCGGCTCAACCCATCCGCTGCGCATCCATCACATTGGGCAGGCTGCGCAGCTTGCCAAGCAGCTCGGAAAGCTGGGCAAAGTCGTTGACCGCCAGATCCACCTCCACAGTGGCACTGCCGTCCTTGGCCGCCGAACTGTTGAGCTGCAGCACGCTGACCTGCGCCGCGGCCAGCACCGCGCCCACATCGCGCAGCAGCCCGTGGCGATCGTAGGCCTCGATGCGCACTCGCACTTCGAAGCGCTGGCTGCCGGCCCTGCCCCACTGCACTTCGATCACCCGCTCCGGGTGGCGGGTGGCCAACGCACCCAGGCTGCCGCAGTCGGCACGATGCACGCGCACACCGCGGCCGCGGGTGATGAAGCCTGAGATGGCGTCGCCGGGCACCGGCCTACAGCACTGCGCCATGCTCACCAACAGATTGCCGACGCCATCGATGACCACCGCGTCCTTGCCCTGAGCGGGGCTGCGCCCCTGCGGCTTGAGCGCCGGAATCTCCTCTTTGGCCGGCGCCTGGGCTTCATGGGCAACCCTGGCAATCTGCCCGGGCGACAGATCGCCCAAGGCCACCTGCGCGTACATCTCGTCCACGCTGTTGACGTGCAGACGCGGCAACAGCGCCTCCAGTCCACCGGCGGCCAGAGCCAGCCGCGACAGCTCGCGATCGACGATCTCCTTGCCGTCGCGCACGTTCTGCTCGAAGTCCAGCCGGTTGAACCAGTTGCGCACCTTGGTGCGGGCTCTGGCGGTATGCAGATAGCCGTTCTGCTGATTCAGCCAGTCGCGCCGCGGCGCCGGCTGTTTATTGGTCAGGATTTCGATGCGATCGCCGGTGCGCGGCTGATGGGTCAGCTGGACGATGCGGCCGTTGATCTTGGCGCCGCGACAGCGGTGCCCGACGTCGGTGTGGATCTGATAGGCGAAGTCCAGCACCGTCGCGCCCTTGGCCATGTCCACCACCTGACCCTTGGGGGTCAGTACATAGACACGGTCTTCCAGCGCGTCGGTGGGGAAACCGGCCAGCAGCGCGCTATCGTCCTCACCTTCTTCGCGGTGCTCAAGCAGCTGGCGCATCTCGGCAACCTTGCGCTCAAAGCTGGAATCGCCACTGCCGCCTTCCTTGTAGCGCCAGTGTGCGGCCACGCCCATTTCCGCCTGGCGGTGCATCTCAAAGGTGCGGATCTGCACTTCCAGCGAAGTGCCGCCGGGGCCGAAGACCGCGGTATGCAGGGAACGATAGTCGTTGCCCTTGGGATTGGCGATGTAGTCGTCGAACTCACCCGGAATGTACGGCCACAGTCCGTGCACCAGGCCGAGCACGGCGTAGCAGGTGGGGACATCGGCGACCAGCACGCGTACCGCACGCACGTCGTAGAGCTGATCGAAGTCCACGCCCTTGCGCTGCATCTTCTTCCAGATACTGAAGATGTGCTTGGGGCGACCGGCGATCTGCGCCCCGGCAATGCCGGCATCGGCCAGAGCCTGGCGCAGCTGACCAAGCACCTGGTCGATATAGCGCTCGCGATCGGCGCGGCGTTCGCCGAGCAGCTTGGCCACGCGGCGATAGACGTCCGGACGCAGAAAACGGAAGGTCCAGTCCTCCAGCTCCCATTTCAGCTGCCAAATACCGAGCCGATTGGCCAGCGGCGCGTGGATGTCAGCGGTCAGTTGGGCCGCGCGCCGAGCCTGCTCCGGGTCGGCATGGGCCAATCCGCGCAGGCGCACCAACTGCGCCACCAGCAGCACGAAGACCACGCGCAGGTCGCGAATCAGTACCAGCAGGAGCCGCCGCAGGCCTTCGGCGCTGGTGTGCACGCCCTTGTCGTCCCACAACGCCCAGACCTTGCTCGCCTCTTCCAGTCCCACAAGCAGATTGCGCAATCCGGCCGACAAGCCGCCGCCGGGCAACTGCAGGGCCGTCGTGGTCAGCCCGGCGCCGTCGATCAACGCCGCCTGACGTGTTTCCTCGTCAACCTCCAGGTCGGTCAGCAGCGCCTGCGCCGCGCCGAGATCGGCGCGCAGCGAGTCCGAAGCCGCGCAGGCCTCGCGCAGCGCATCGCGCAGCGGCTCGGCGACCTGCTCGTGCCACAAGGTCTCGCCGCCAGCGGCGTCCGGGTTTTCAGTCGCGTTGCGGCGCATCTTGAGCAGTTGGGAATGGGTACCGGCGAGTTTAGCGAAGGCGGCGCAGCGCCGCCGGTCCGCCGATCAGATCGAGCGGACCGCCGCTGGGCCCCGGGCCCTGCTCTGCTAACGCGGCAAACAGCTGCCGCCCGGACTACCGACCTCGATACGGAACGGCCCCTGGGTCTGGCTGTTGGCGTTGGGCGGATTGCCGTCGCCGCCATCGTTCAGGGTGACCACGATGCAGGCCAGGCCGTCCGAGGCCACGCCACCGCCGGAGTCGGCCAGCGCGAAAAGGATCTTGCCATCGGTGCCGACGCTGACTGGTCCGCTGAGGATGCCCGTGTCGCTGTCGATCTGAACCATGAAGTTCAGCCCGATGTCCGGCTCGTTGCCCTCGCAGGTGGGTCGGGCCGGCGGACATTGCGAGATATCGCTGGCCCAGTCCGGATTGCGCGCACCGGCAGCCGCCCCGGTGGTGAAGCTCAGATCACCGCCAGCGGTGAAGCTGGGCGCGTCGTTGATCGGATCGACGGTGACGGTGAAGGTGTCGTTGCTGGTCGCACTGCCGTCGCTGACCGTGACGGTGATGGTCGCCGTACCGTTGCCGTCCTGCACTGGCGTGGCGGTGATCGTGCGATTGGCACCGCTGCCGCCGAGGACCAGATTGCCGTTCGGGATCAGCGCCTGATTGTTGCTGACCGCACTCACCCCCAGTGAGCCCGGCGCAGTCTCCGCATCGCCCACGGTAAAGGCCAGAGCACCGGTAGCGCCATCTTCATCGATGGTCTGGTTGGCCACGTCGCTGATGGTCGGTGCAGTGTTGTTCTGGATGGTGACGGTGGCGTCAGCCTGATTGTTGCCGATGCGCGATTCGTTCTCCTGCGGCCGGGTGAATACCGCGGCATTCAGGCGCAATGTGGAGCCGATCATCGGCGGCGGCGAATTAAGCACGCTGCGAGTAACGCTGAAGGTGACCGTACCGCCAACGGCAACGTTGAACAGCCGTTCGTTGGGCGCGGCGC
Organism: Gammaproteobacteria bacterium; assembly: GCA_030430155.1. Taxonomy (GTDB): domain Bacteria; phylum Pseudomonadota; class Gammaproteobacteria; order Xanthomonadales; family SZUA-5; genus SZUA-5. The sequence goes on along the minus strand of JAUIFV010000018.1, from coordinate 21,504 downwards.
TGATGATGCCGGTGCCGGCCCCGGTAGCGCAGCTGCTGCCCGGCGTGGCGCTGCAGGTCCACGAGCCGGTGGTCAACGCCGGCGGGTTGGCAGCAACCGTGGGGAAGTATTCGCGGATCCGCGCGCTGGTCGCAGTGGAGACCCCCTCGTTGCGAATCACGATGTCGTAGTTGAGCGTCGCTCCCTGGCCCACGGTGGCCGGGGCCTGCACGGTGACGATCAGATCCGGACCGGTCAGCGGGATGAAATTCTCAAAGCCGTCCTCGAACAGTTCGCTATCGATGATGGCCGACTGGGTGGCGTTGCCCTGCAGGCACAGTGCATTGGCCGCCGGAGTCAGGATGCAGCAAGCCACATTTCCTGCTGGCGCACTGCCGGTGGAAGAAATCTGCAGTAGCCCGCGGTTCTGATTGTCGTTGACGAAATAGCTGATGCTCGACAGGCCGCGGATCGGCGGGTAGACCAGCGGATTGGCGAAAAACTCCTGAGGATTGACCAGTTCCACCGCCACATCGGTGGTCGCGGTAGAGAAGGAGGTGCACAGCACCGGCTGGGCCAGCTTCATCCGCAGGCGCTTCTGGGTGGTCAAGGTCGGCGTGAACAGCTGCTGGGTTTGCGCGTTGTCCAGCTCGATAGGACCGGACCCGTTGATCCCCAGGCGCATGTTGCCAGCGGCGGGAACTATTGATGAGTAAGCCAAAAGAGAGAGGCAAAGCGGCAATAGGCAAGCTTTCATGTGGACCTGTACGCAAACAAATTACCCCAGTGTATCCCACCCCTGGAGGATCAAGAAAGCCAAACAGCGCATGGTTTGGACACTGCGTTTAGCTGCGGGTAACAGCTGGCGTCGCCATCGCGCTGCAATGCAGCAACAGATGCGCCGAGTCAAGCGGAGGGAGCAGAATGCATTAGTAGACCCTTACGCACGCCGTGCGGGCTGCTCAAATCGCGTTCTCGATCTTGCGCACCAGCCGGTGCAATCGCTTGGCCGACACCGGAAGTGCCGTACCCAACTCCTGGGCGAACACGGACACGCGCAGTTCCTCGATGGCCCAGCGCAGCGGGTCTAGCAGTTCTTCGCTGGCGCCGGCTGCGCGCAGACGCTGCAGTTCGGCGTCGAAAGGCGCCACCTCAAGCTGTTTTTGCTGATCCTTGCTAGGGTCCAGCAGCATCCGCTCGAGGCGTTTGGCTGCAGCCTGCAGATAACGGTCGATATGACCCAGTCGTTCAGCTGACCAACGGCCGGCGAAGCCGGTGCCCAGCAGGCGCTCCAGCTGCGCCTTCAGATCGGCCAGATTGGCGGCCGCAAAACCCATCAGCGGCGGCTGCATCTGCCGGCGCAGCTCGCCGTAGCGGATCAACAACCGCTCAATCTGCTGGCCACGCTCACTGACCATCGGCCCGAGCTGGCCGCGAACGGCTTCCGCGCAGCGCATGTAGCCTTCAGGGTCTCGAATCTGGTCGACGTTTTCGGTCAGCGCCAGGAATGCGCCTTCAACCAGATCCTCGGCGATCGCCTCGGTGCCGCCGATGGGCGCGGCCTGCAGACCGGCCTGTGCCGATAGCGGCAGGTGCCGGCGCCAGTAGCGCAGCTGGTCGGCCAGACGCTCGCGTAACAGCTGGCGGACGCCCTGCCGATGGGCCTGGGCGGCCGCCGCGGGGTCGACGTATCCACGTAACACCACCCCGGCCTCGGTGACGGTCAGTGCCGGGTAGGCGGTGGCGCCGTCGGCCAGCCGCTGCGATTCGGCGATGGCCTCGACCGGAAAATCCGCCAGTGGCTGCTCATCGAAGGCATCACGAGCCCGCTGCGCGAAGGCCTGCTGCGCGCGCTGCGCCAATCCGTTGATCAGGCTATCGATATCCCGGTCGCTGGCCAGCAGTTTTTCGCCATCGCGAATCTCCAAGCGCAGCTGCAGGTGGTCGGCCAGACTGACCGCGGCGAAGTCCTCGGCCTGCACCGGGGCGCCGGTAACCCGAGTCAGAAAGGCGGCCAGCGCGCCGTGCAGGCTGCCCTTCGGCGTCGGATGGGCCTCCAGGAAAGCGCGCGCAAAGTCCGGCGCAGGCACGTAATGGCGGCGCTGCGCCTTGGGCAGGCCCTTGATCAGGGCGACCACCTTCTCCTCGCGCAGGCCGGGTACCAGCCACTGCAGCAGCTGGCCATCGATGCGGCCCAGATCGGCCAGCGCCACGCTCGCGGTGACGCCGTCGTCGTCGGCGTGCGGATCAAAGCTGTAGCGCAGCGGCAGCGACATGCCGTTCTGTTCCAGCTGCGCCGGATACAGATCCAGCTCGCTGGCGCTGGCTTCGGGAATGACCAGATCGCTGATCCGCAGCACCAGCGCCTCCAGCTGCGTCGGCTCGGCATTGCGCAGCCAGGCCAGCAGACTGCGGCCATCGACGATCTCGGCGGGAATGCGCTGGTCGAACCACGCGGCCAGTTCCAACTCGTCGCGCAGCAGTCCGCGGCGGCGCAGCTTTTCCTCCTTGTCCTGCGCCTCATTGAACAGACGCCGGTGCTGATGCAAGACCGGATGACGCAGCTGCCACTCGCCGCGGACCAGGCCGTGGCGCAGGAACAGCTCTCGCGCCGCCGCTTGGTCCAACGGAGCCAGCCGGGTGCGCCGCCGGCGAACGACGGCCAGCCCTTCGAGCAGCAGATCTTCGAAACACCAGGACTGGGCCTGTACGGCATCCCACTGCGGCTCGTAGTGCTGGCGGCTGAGCAGGTGCGCGGCCAGCGGCTCGATCCATTTCTGCTCGATGCGCGCCACCTCCAGCGCGTACAGCCGCCGAGTCTCCAACAGGCTGGCGGCGACCAGCCAGCGGCCGCCGCTGCGGGCCAGCGCCGAAGACGGGAAGGGGCGGAACTTGCGCTGCCGCGGACCGCGGTAGTCCTGTTTGGGGTCGCGCTCGCCGATATGGCTCAGATAGGCCACCAGGATGGATTGATGCAGCGCCTCGTAGCTGGCCGGCTCGGCATTGATCCGCCACTCCAGCTGCTTGACCAGCAGCTTGAGCTGACGATGCAGCTCGCGCCACTCGCGCATCTTCGGATAGGACAACAGATTATCGCTGCACCACTGCCGCAGGCCGCGTTGGGTCTGCTCGGCTGCGACCTGCTCGAAGGCCCGCCACAGGTTGACCCAGCCGAGGAAGTCCGAGCGCTCATCGCGCCACACGGCGTGCTTGGAATCGGCTTCACCGCGACGCTCCTGAGGGCGCTCCTTGGGGTCCTGCACGCTCAACGCGCTGGCGATGATCAACGCCTCATCCAGCGCGTCGCGCTCGCGCGAGGCCACCAGCATGCGTCCCATGCGCACGTCTATAGGCAGCTTGGCCATCAGCCGACCGGTGTCGGTGATGCGCCGCTTGTCGTCGACCGCACCGAGTTCGAACAGCACCTGCCAACCCTCGTGCAGCAGACGCCGAGCCGGCGGATCGATGAACGGAAAACGGTCCGGGTCGCCCAGACGCAGGCTGAGCATGGACAGTATCACCCCGGCCAGCGACGAGCGCAGCAGCTCCGGATCGGTGAATTCCGGACGCCGCTGAGCGTCGGCCTCGGCGTACAACCGAACGCAGACCCCGGGCGACGTGCGCCCACAGCGTCCGGCCCGCTGCGCCGCGGCGGCCTGCGAGATCGGCTCGACTTGCAGTCGCTGCACCTGGGTGCGCGGCGCATAGCGCATCACCCGCGCCAGCCCCGAATCAATAACGAACTTGATCCGCGGCACGGTCAGCGAGGTCTCGGCGACGTTGGTAGCCAGCACGATGCGCCGCCCGCTGCCCGGCTTGAACACCCGATCCTGCAGCTGCGCGCTCAGGCGGCCGTACAGCGGCACGATCTCGGTATGCCGCAGGCCGGCGTTCTCCAGGTGCCGATGGGCGTCGCGGATCTCGCGCTCCCCGGGCAGGAAGACCAGCACATCGCCGCGCCTATCCTCCGCCGACAGCTCGACGATGGCGGCGTGGATACCCTCATACAGGTCCAGATCCTCGCCCTTGTCCTCGCTGACCAGGGGCCGATGCCGAATCTCCACCGGATATCCACGGCCCTCCACCGCCAGCACCGGCGCGCCGCCGAAATGCTCGGCAAAACGTTCGGTGTCCAGCGTCGCCGAGGCCAGGACCAGCTTCAGATCGGGGCGTTTAGACAGCAGCCGCTGCAGATAGCCGAGTAGAAAGTCGATATTCAGCGAGCGCTCGTGAACCTCGTCAACGATGATCGCGTCGTAGCCGCGCAACTCGCGATCACCCTGGGTTTCGGCGAGCAGAATGCCGTCGGTCATGAACTTGACCTGGGATGTTTCGCCCAGATTCTGCGCAAATCGCACCTGCCAGCCGATCCGGCCACCGACCGACTCGCCCAGCTCATCGGCGACCCGCCGCGCCAACGAGCGGGCGGCAATGCGCCGCGGCTGGGTGACCCCAATCAGCCCTCGAGTGCCGTATCCGGCCTCCAGCAGCAGCTTGGGCAGCTGGGTGCTCTTGCCGCAGCCGGTGGAGCCGGCCACCACCACCACCTGATGCTGGCGCAGCAGGCGCAGAAAGGCCTCGCGCTGACCGACCATCGGCAGGGCGTCGTCGTAGCGCAGTTGGGGCAACGCTGCACGGCGTGCGGCAACCTGCGCGCAGGCACGCTGCAGTCGGCCCTCAAATGCCGCTACCGCCTGGCGGTCATCGCCGTTGAGCGCCCGCAATGAGCGCTTCAGACCCGGCCAGTCGCGCGCCGGCACCTGGCGCAGTTGACGACCCAGTGCGCGCAGCTTGGCATTGTGAGATTGCTGAGACATTGATGAAAGCGATCGAAAATATGAAATTAATCAATTTTACTAAACTGGCGTCGATTGCTAGTCTGTACCCAGCCAAGCAAAGGATAGACCGATGAAAATCAACATAGGGATAAGCGAGCCGCAGCGCGAAGAAATCGCGCAGGGTCTGGCCAGACTGCTGGCCGACAGTTACACGCTATACCTGAAGACCCACAACTTCCATTGGAATGTCACCGGTCCAATGTTCAACACGCTGCACACGATGTTTGAAGGGCAGTATGTCGAGTTGGCTACCGCGGTGGACGAGATCGCCGAGCGCATACGCGCGCTAGGCGTGGCAGCACCTGGCTCGTATCGGCAGTTCGGTGAACTGACCAGCATCACCGAAGAGACCGGCGTTCCCGATGCCAAAGAAATGATTGCGCAGCTGGTGGAAGGTCAAGAGGCCATCGTGCGCACGGCGCGCAGCGTGTTCCCGCACGCCGAGGCCGCCAACGACGAGCCTACCGCCGATCTGCTCACCCAGCGCATGCAGGTGCACGAGAAGAACGCCTGGATGCTGCGCAGCATGCTGGCCTGAGCGGGCTGCATCGGCACTTGAACCGGTAACAGCGCGGCACCCGCGCCCGATTTGACTCAGCGCAACCGGCGGCCTCGATTTGCTGTCATTCTATGCGTAGCTTGAATCGGGAGCTTGCCAATGTACCGCCGCATACTGATTGCCACCGACGGCTCGGAGCTGTCCGAACGCGCCATCAGCGAAGGGGTCGCGCTGGCCCGCCACATCGGCGCCGAGCTGGTCGCTGTCTATGCCGTATCCAACTACGTGCCGCCGGTGGAAGCCATCGCGCCGATCTACTATCTGCCCACACTGGACGAGTATCAGGCCCGCGCCAAGCAGGAGGCCGAACACGTGCTGGAAGCGGTGTCCAAGGCCGCCGACGACGCCGGCGTGCCCTGTGAAACCGAGTGGGCGCTCAATGACGACCCCTACCGACTGATCCTGGACATCGCCGAACAGCGCGTGTGCGATCTGATCGTCATGGCCTCACACGGAAGGCGTGGCTTGAGCGGGCTGATCCTGGGCAGCGAAACGACCCGAGTGCTGACCCATTCGAAGGTGCCGGTGTTGGTGGTTCGCTAGCTAGTGTGGTGAACCATTAATGCCTTGAATTATTTCCGCGTCTTTTTCCCTGAATGCGGCGTTGCTCGTCGTCACCATAGCCCTGCTATGCCTCCTCCTCGCGCCTTGCCTCAGGAATTGTCCATCGGAACTAAAGTCAACGAATTAATGGTTCACCACACTAGGGACTCCCTGAATAGTGCACGTGTCATCCCGGCCTTGAGCCGGGACCCAGCGCTCTTCAAGCACGTTGAGAGGCCACTGGACCCCGGCATGCGCCGGGGTGCCGGCAAGCCAACCCGAAGAGCTTCGGCGGCGGATGCTTCCAGTCCGCACGGCTCACGAAAGCTACTAGCGAGAGCTACCGACTGGACGCCTGAGGGATAGGCGCATTGAGGTCAATGCACCCGGTGCGAACGCGCCGCCAGCTCGGTGAGCAACTCGCGAGCGCTTTCCTCGGCCTCGCTCTCCGGCTCCATCTGCAGATACTGCGACAGATCGCGGGCGGCGGCGTTGTCGGCACCAACGGCGCGATAGAGCAGGCCGCGATCGCGGTAATCGGCCGCCTCGGCGTTCAACACCACCAGCCTGTCGGCCACCCGTAGCGCCTTGTCCCAGGACTGCTGCTCGGCATAGACCGACTTCAGATTGCGCAGCATGCGCACCAGGATGCCGCGATTGTGGGTGGGCTCGAGCATGTCGATCAGCGCCTCATCGTCCGGCCGTTCACCGGTCTGCACGCCCCAGGCGCGCTGGCGCAGCTCCTCGGTACCCAGCGAGCGGCCGCGATGGAAGGGGTCGAGCACCAGGATGCCGTCATCCACCGGCAGTCGGACCAGGAAGTGACCGGGGAAGGAAACCCCCTCGGCGTCCAGATTCACGCTGCGCGCTAGATGCAGATAGATCACCGATAGGCTGATCGGGATCCCGCGACGCCGATCCAGGACTTCGTTGATGTAGCTGTTGCGCGGATCGTAGTAATCCATCTGCTCGCCGACAAAGCCGGCCTCCTCGAACAGATAGCGATTCAGCGCGGCCACCCGACGCAGCGGCTCATCGATGCTGTAGGGCGAATGCATCAACTCGGCCAGCCGCTGGGCGTGTTCGTCCAAACGCGCCAAATAATGATCGCTTTGCAGCTGCGGATACTCGTCCCGCGCAATCAGCAGACTGGCTTCGTCCAGGGGTATGGCCTCGTCTGGCGCATTGGCCAACCAGGTCCAGGGGTCGTCCATTTCCAGCAGTTCAGCACGGCGCTTCATCCTCGGCCCTCCGTACAGTCCATTGGCTTAAAGATGCGGGAGAGTTTGGTGGGATACAAGTGCTCTGGGGTGGTGGATTGTCGAGGTAACGCAAGTTTTGGCTCTAGGGCCCAGGGCCCAGGAAAGCTCCGGTTACCTGCGGGTTGTCGTGGGTCGTGCACAGCGCAGCGTACACCACAGCTGTAGCGCACGAAGCCCAGAGCCAAACTCCGGGCGATGGATGGTTGGGCTGCAACTGGGCCCTGAGCCCTGGATCCTGGGCCCTCAAACGTAATGCGTCGGATCAACCACACCGGCCTCTTCAAACCCCTTCGCTCGCAACCGACATGCGTCACAACGGCCGCAGGCGCGACCGGCCTGGTCGGCCTGGTAGCAGGACACGGTGAGGGAAAAATCGACCCCCAGCTGCAGGCCACGATTGACGATATCGGCCTTGCTCATGGTCATCAGCGGCGCATGCACCTGCCACGCCTCGCCTTCCACGCCGCCTTTGGTGGCCACGTGCGCCAGCGCCTGAAAGGCGGAAACGAATGCCGGCCGGCAGTCCGGATAGCCCGAATAATCGACCGCGTTGACGCCGACGTAGATGTCCCTGGCGCCCAGCACCTCTGCCCAGCCCAGGGCCACTGACAGCATGACGGTGTTACGTGCGGGCACATAGGTAATCGGTATGCCGGGGCTGGCCCGCTCCGGGACCGCGATTTCATCGGTGAGCGCCGAGCCGCCAAGGCTGCGCAGGTCCACACTCACGCTCTTGTGACTGACCGCGCCCATCGCCCGGGCCAGGGTGGCGGCCGCATCCAGTTCGGCGCGATGGCGCTGTCCGTAGTCCACGCTGAGCGCATGACAGGCGTGCCCGGCAGCGCTGGCGTGGGCCAGCACCACCGCCGAATCCATTCCGCCCGACAGCAAGACCACTGCCGGACCCGTCGTTTGATTCATCTGCTCATTCCTTGATTGACTCGCAACTACCAGGCTCGGGGCACGTTGACCCCGGGTGCCGGCCGCTCGCGCAGCACCTCGTGGCGAAACCTGAACAGCGCCGCTGGTCGACCGCCGGTGGCATGCTCATGCTCGCCGGTCCGCTCGACCAGCCCGCCCTGCTCCACCAGGCGGCGAAAATTCTGTGTGTGCAGCTTATTGCCGGCCAGCGCTTCGACCACCCGCTGCAGCTGGGACAGGGTGAAGCGCTTGGGCAGCAGTTCGAACACCACCGGCCGGTATTTGATCTTGCCGCGCATCCGTCCAAGCGCGGTGGCCAGCATGCGGCGATGATCCCAGGCCATCGGTCGACCCGCAAAGTCGGAGGATCCCGCGCCGTCGAATGCCGGCGACTCGGCCACCACACCGATCTCCCAAAGCAACTCGTAGCGCTCCAAACAGCGCTCCGGATCCCACGGCGAGCGTTCCAGACCGAAGCACAGGGCGATGCGCTCGCGGCGCACGGCGTCGGTGCCGGCCCAGTGACGCAGGCGCGGCGCCAGGTCGTCATCGATAAACTCCGGCCGGCCGTCGCGCCAGTCTTCCCAGGGCAGGAAGGCATACCAGGGCCGCCAGTGGGCGCGCAGCTCCGGCGACGGCGACTGCTCCCGCACCAGCGCCAGATAGGCGGTGGAGACCACCCTGGAGGGCTGACCATTGCCGGAGCTGGCGCGGTCGCGATCACCAAAGGTATAGAGCTGCTCCAGATAGCCCAGATGCAGATCGGTCTGTGCGCTGACCCAGGCGCGAATGCCGCGTTCCAGGGTGGGATGCTGATGGATGTCCAGCGGCCCGGAGGGCAAGGCCTCGAACTGCTGGTCGTCCGGACTGTTGACGGTCAGCACCCGCGGCACGTCATCGGTCACCGCGACAATCACCGCGTCCAGGCTGATGCGCAAGGTGGTGGGCATGGGCGGATTCTAGCCCGGATATCCATGAGTATGAGCGGCCCCTTAAGCCACTCAGTTCGCTGTTGCTGGCTTCAGCGATGAACATGTCCGTGCCGGTGTCGTTACAATCGCGCCCCCGCTTTCCAATTGTGATCGCCATGCGCCTGAGTCAATTCCACCTGCACACCAGCAAGGAAACCCCTGCCGACGCAGAAATCGCCTCACACCAGCTGATGATGCGCGCCGGCATGATCCGCAAGCTGGCAGCCGGCATCTACACCTGGACCCCGCTGGGCCTGCGCGTGCTGCGCCGGGTGGAAACGGTGGTGCGTGAAGAGATGGAGCGCGCCGGCGCATTGGAACTGCTGATGCCGGCTGTACAACCGGCCGAGCTGTGGCAGGAAACCCAGCGTTGGGAGCAGTTTGGTGGTCAGTTGCTGAAGATTCGCGATCGCCTGCAGCGCGATTTCTGCTTCGGTCCTACCCACGAGGAAGTGATTACCGATTTTGCCCGATTCGAGATTCGCAGCTACAAACAGCTGCCGCTGAATTTCTTCCAGATTCAAACCAAATTCCGCGATGAAATCCGGCCTCGCTTCGGGGTGATGCGGGCACGCGAGTTTTTGATGAAAGACGCCTACTCTTTTCATCTGACCCCTGAATGCCTGGGGCAAACCTATCAAGTCATGTATGACGCCTACGCGCGGATCTTCACCCGTCTGGGCCTGCGCTTTAGGGCCGTGGATGCCGATACCGGGGCCATCGGCGGCAGCGCCAGCCATGAGTTTCACGTGCTGGCCGATTCAGGCGAAGACGCGATTGCAATCTCCAATGCATCTGACTACGCGGCAAACGTGGAAAAGGCCGAAGCGCTTGCGGTCGGCAGTCCGGGCGTGGCCAGCGCACCCTTGTGCAAAGTCGACACCCCCACTCAGCGCAGCATCGAGGAAATCAGTGAGTTTCTGCAAACGCCGCCCAGTCGGTGCCTAAAGACCTTGCTGCTCAAGGGCAAAAAGGGACTGGTCGCCCTGTGCCTGCGCGGCGACCATGAATTGAACGAGATCAAAGCCGCCAAACTGCCCGAATTGGGTGCGGCGGCAGCATTGGCCAGCGAGGACGAGATTCGCCAGCAGTTGGGCTGCAGCCCGGGCTTCATCGGCCCGGTCGGCCTGCCTGAGAACATTCCGGTGATTGTTGATCGCAGCGCGGCCCTGCTTGCCGATTTCGTATGCGGCGCCAATATTGAAGGCGCGCACTACACCGGTGCCAATTGGCAAAGGGATGCGGTCGCCAAACAGGTGGCCGATTTGCGCAAGGTGGTCGCCGGTGATCCCGCCGCTGATGGTTCCGGACCGCTGCAGCTGGTTCGCGGCATCGAGGTGGGTCATGTCTTTCAGCTGGGTCAGAAGTATGCCGAGGCCATGGGAGCCAACGTGCTCGACGAGCAGGGCAAGGCGCGGACCATGCACATGGGCTGCTACGGGGTGGGCGTCTCGCGCATTGTGGCCGCAGCGATAGAGCAGAATCACGACGATAGAGGCATCTGTTGGCCCGGGCCCATGGCGCCATTTCAGGTCGTGCTTTGTCCTATTTACAAGAAGGCCGACAGCCCGGTCGTCGACTACACCGAATCGTTATATGCAGAACTGCTGTCCAAAGGCGTCGAAGTGGCACTGGACGACCGCGGCCTGCGCCCCGGAGTAATGTTTGCCGATTTGGAACTGATTGGTATACCGCACCGTCTGGTGATCGCCGAGCGCGGAATAGAGAGTGATCAGATCGAGTACCGGCAGCGTGAATCGACGGAGAACGAATTGTGGCCGATGGCCGAAGTGCGCGAACGCATACTGAGCAAACTGGGCGCATAGGCTGCCTGTTCCAGCTTATTTGACGCAGTCAGGGTGAGATCGGCAAATCGAGAGACCGGCACTCGATAATCAATCTTTTTTTTGGCATTATTCGTCATCCTCGTCAGGGATTGATCAAACACAAGCCCAGGTCGGTGGTTTTCGGACCCGCACGCAGTTGCCGATATCATATCGACCCTGCGCGCGAAGTGGACTGAGAAAGCTGGGCCGGAGACGACGAGTAAAACCAGCCAAGTAGAGAGGACAATCATGGCTATAGATCTAAAGAATATGAATGTCGATCAGCTCGAAGATCTGATCGGTCGCGCCAAGGCGCGCATCGTTGAAGTCAAGGAAGAAACCGTCAACAAGCTGCGCGAAGAACTCGCCGCCAAGGCGCGTGCGCACGGCTACGATATTTCCGACCTATTCGGCGGCCGCGGCAAAGGCGGCGCGCGCAAGGCCAAATCGCCGGTCAAGCCCAAGTATCGCCACCCTGGCAACCCGGACATGACCTGGAGCGGTCGCGGCAGGCAACCCGTTTGGGTTCGCGAGGCGCTGGCTGCGGGCAAGTCCCTGGACGATCTGGCAATCTAGGCAGCCCCTGGATCAATCGACCAGAAGCACCAAGGCCCGCATTGCGGGCCTTTTTTATTGCTTGAAACTGACCGCAAGCCCGCTCATGCGGTTAGTCGCCGCGGCGGCAACAGCGAATTACCCAGGAGCAGCCCCGCGGCCAGCGAAGCGACCATGACGATCACCGAAAATGCCGCATCCAGACCAAGGAACACGTCTTTTTCGAATATGAAGCTCAAGCTGCGGAAGCCCACCGATCCCGGCACGAGCAGTATCAATCCGGGTACCCGCAGCAGCGCCCCTGGCCGATTGAGGTAGCGGGCAAACGCATTGCTGATCAACGCCAGCAGCAGCGCAGCGAAGAACAAACCCATTTCCGGACCCGCCAGGAAAGTGCCGTAGTGGGAAACGGCAAATGCCACCGCTGCGGCCAGAAACACGAAAGGCCAATCGGAAAGGCGGGCGCGAAATAGCAACGAGAAGGCCAGGCCGGCCAGCGGGATCACGGCCCAGGGCAGCCAGTTCGGGCCAGTCCCAGGGGTCAGTGTCTGATCGAAACTGCCCAGGAGCTCTGCTGCCTTGCTGCCTGCCAGGGCGCCAAAGGCCAACTCCAGCAGGGTCACCACCCCGCCGGCCAGACGGGCGCTGCCCGAGACCAGATGACGCATGCCCAACTCGGCCACCGCAACGGTCAGGGTGAGCCCGGGCATCAGCACGATCAAGCTGGCGATCAGCACGACCTTGAATGCCACCGGGGCGATCCAGTTGGCGAAAGCGGCAGCCGACAGTGCCGCCAGAAAGGCCGCAATCACACTGAGATTTTCTCCCAGACGAGGATGCCGTTCACTGGCCAGGGCGAGCATGCCGATCAACAGACCAATCGCCGCCGAGGCCACGATTTCATTGGGGTGCGCACGCAGCAGGCCGGCAACGCTGGCCGAGGCCAGTGGGAACCCAAGTAGGGTCTGGGCCAGATTCCAACCCTTGGAAACCGGCTGCAGCGCGGTAGCCAACGCCGCTTCGGCTGTTGCCACGTCCATTTCACCGGCGACGATGGCCTCGGCGATATCGTCAAGCATGCTGAGCCGGCCGAGGTTGATGTCATTGGGTTCCACCCGCAGCAACTCGGTGTGTACCGGCGCACCGGCCGACAGCGATGCATCGCGTATCGACAGCAGTATCAATGTCGGTCCGGACCAGATCTGCGCGCTAAGGCCGAGCCGATCGGCAATCCCGCGCAGTGCCGCTTCCAGCCGCGGCGCCGTGGTTCCACAGGCGTGCAGTTCGCGAGCAAGCGTGCACAGCAGCGCCACGCTGCGCGAGCGCTCGGCCTGCGCGGCGCGATCATCGATCAAGGTTTCCAGGCGCACACTTTCCAATGCGGGCATTGTCTATACGTACACGGGTCGGCCAAAGCCAATCGGCCATGCTAACCGGGCGAAGATGAATGGTGATAAGCCTGCAACCCCATAGCTCGTTCAGGCCACAACGGCGCATTGCAACGCGCGGCCACTGAGCTCCACGGCGGGACGATCCAGAGATAGTCGGAACGGTGGCATGGGGAACTTCGCGGGTCCTCACCATGGGCAGCGCAGCGCCGCTTCCCTGAATGCGGCGTTGCTCGTCGTCCCCACGCGGTGCTACGCCTTGTCCGAGGAAGGAATCCATCGGAACTGACTGCAACGAATCAGTGGTTCACGACACTAGCCCGGATATTTCATGAGTGTTCGTCGCGAGAGCGTTGGAGAGCCGCTGTGGTGCGGTCCGCATCACTGAAAATCGATGAAGGCGTACTTGAACAGTACGTCGAGTCGATCGTAGGGAGCAGATCGCACCACAGCACATCGAAGGCGGTCGCAGTAGAAGACTCATGAATTATCCGGGCCAGGGCCGCGAGCGAAACCTGCCGAAGAAATGTGATGATCGGCCCTTACCCATGAGCCCAGCTTGGGCTATGCTCTCTCACCCGCATTGCATCTCACCGTCAGTAAACGCTCGCCAGGGCGAGCGCGGGATGCTTTGCTTCAAAATCCGATCCACGCCGTCGCCACGTGCTGACGCACAAACATGGTAAGTCGTCGAAGTGAGCCCTAACAGTCGATCCAACACCGCTGGTCAAGACCGCCCGGAGCTTAGCGGGGGTGGCGATGGGGTGATGGAATCAACTCTGGCCGAGTGCGCTGAGCGGGCGATCTGTCGCTATCTGGACGACCTCAATGGGACACAGTGCAGCGACCTGCACCGGTTGTTCCTACAGCAGGTGGAAATACCCTTGTTGCGCGAAGTCGTTCGCCATTGCGACGGCAACCTCAGCCACGCCGCGCAGATCCTCGGCATCAATCGAGCCACCCTGCGCAAGCGACTGGTCGACTACAAGCTGACCTGAACACGAAGTGTCTGCCCAGGCTCGCTCGCCACGCGCAGGCTGCCTGCGCGACCAGACAGTGGTAGATTGCGCCCGCCCTCTGCGCGGACCGTTCGCGCCTGGGCCCGATAACCTGACTATGGAATCCCTATGGCTGCCAATCTCATCCCGCTGCGTCGGGCCCTGCTCAGCGTTTCCGACAAACGCGGATTGATCGAACTGGCGCGGGTGCTGGCTGACGCCAACGTCGAGCTGTATTCCACAGGCGGGACCGCAAAAACGCTGCGCGAGGCCGGTCTGGACGTGGTCGACGTTTCCAGCGTCACCGGATTCCCGGAGATCATGGGCGGGCGGGTTAAGACTCTGCACCCAAAGATACACGGCGGCCTGCTGGGCCGAGCCGGTGTCGATGATGCGGTGATGGCCGAACATCAGATCGCACCCATCGATTTGCTGGTGGTCAATCTTTACCCGTTCGAGCAGACCATCGCCAGCGAGGGCGTCACCGACGCCGAGGCCATCGAGCAGATCGACATCGGCGGACCGGCCATGCTGCGCGCCGCGGCGAAGAACCATCTGCGGGTCAGCGTGGTCGTCGATCCGCAGGACTATGCGCAGATCGTCAACGCCCTGCAATCCGGCGGCACCACGCTGCCGCTGCGACGGCAGCTGGCGGCCAAGGCCTTTGCCCACAGCGCGCGCTATGACGGCCGGGTTGCCGACTGGCTCGGCGGGCTGGCCGGCGAGGAATCCTATGCGCCGACCATCAATCTGGCCCTCAGTCGCGCCGAAAGCCTGCGCTACGGTGAGAACCCGCACCAGTCCGCTGCGCTGTATCTGGAGGACAAGCCAGCGGCAGGCACTGTGGCCGGCGCGCGCATCGTTCAGGGCAAGGCGTTGTCGTTCAACAATCTGGCCGATGCCGACGCGGCTTTGGAGTGCGTCAAGCAATTCGACGAACCGGCCTGCGTGATCGTCAAACACGCCAACCCCTGCGGCGTGGCTGTGGCCGCAACGCTGCTTGGCGCCTACGAACAGGCCTATGCCTGCGATCCCATTTCCGCCTTTGGCGGCATCATCGCTTTCAATCGCCCGCTGCCCGCCGAAGCGGCCAGGCGAATCCTGGAACGACAGTTTGTGGAAGTCATCATCGCTCCGGAGATACACGAATTGGCCAGCGCCGCGCTGGTGTCCAAACCCAATGTCCGCGTGCTCGCCAGCGGGTCCTGGCCGACACCGCGTCCGGCCTGGCGGGATTACAAGCGCATCCAGGGCGGTTTCTTGGTCCAACAGGGTGACGATGGACCGGACGATCCGGCCAGCTGGAAGGTGGTCAGCGAGCGGCAGCCCAGCAGCCAGGAGTTCGCCGATATGGCTTTTGCCTGGTCAGTGGCGCAGTTCGTCAAATCCAACGCCATCGTCTACGCCCGCGAAGGGGCGACGCTGGGCATCGGCGCCGGGCAGATGAGCCGCGTGGTCAGCGCCCGAATTGCCGCGATCAAGGCCGAAGAGGCCAAACTGCAGCTGAAAGGCGCGGCCATGGCTTCCGATGCCTTCCTGCCCTTCCGCGACGGCGTCGATGCCGCCGCCAAGGCCGGCATCCGTGCCATCGTCCAGCCAGGCGGCTCGATACGCGATGAAGAAGTGATAGACGCCGCCAACGAACACGGCATGGCCATGGTCTTCACCGGCCGCCGCCACTTCAGACACTGAGCCGTACAGCGACGGAAGCAAACCATGCAGACTAAACGGGTATTGGTAATCGGCGCCGGTGGGCGCGAGCACGCGCTGGCCTGGCGCCTGCTGCGCGCGGCGCAAGTGGCCGAGGTGATCGTCGCGCCTGGCAATGCCGGCACCGCCCGAGAGCGCGGCATGCGCAATGCCGCGGTGGCAGTCACCGACATTGACGGCCTGATCGCGTTAGCCAACAACGAGCAGGTGGACTTGACCGTCGTCGGCCCCGAAGTACCGCTGGCCGCGGGCGTGGTGGATGCCTTCGAGGCTGCTGGGCTGCGCATCTTCGGACCCAACCAGCAGGCTGCCGAGCTGGAGGCGTCCAAAACCTATGCCAAGGCCTTCCTGGAACGACACGGCATTCCCACTGCCGCCCATCAGGTCTACACCGATCTGGACCAGGCGCTGGCCTATGTGCGTCAGCGCGGCGCGCCGATAGTGATCAAGGCCGACGGCCTGGCCGCCGGCAAGGGTGTGGTGGTAGCCATGGATCTGGCCGCTGCCGAAGCCGCGCTGCAGGACATGCTCGAAGGCAGCAGCATGGGCAGCGCCGGCCACCGGGTTGTGGTTGAGGATTTCCTGGCCGGCGAAGAAGCCAGCTACATGGTGGTGGCCGACGGTCTGGACTATGTGGCGCTGGCCTCCAGCCAGGATCACAAGCGCCGCGACGCCGGCGACCAGGGCCCCAATACCGGCGGCATGGGCGCCTACAGTCCGGCACCGGTAGTTACCGCGGCGATCGAACAGGCTGTTCAGCGTCAGGTGATCGAACCCACGCTGGCCGGACTGGCTGCCGAGGGACGGCGTTTTCGCGGCTTCCTTTATGCCGGACTGATGATTGACGAGCAGGGCGGCATCAAGGTGCTCGAGTTCAACGTGCGTATGGGCGATCCGGAGACCCAGCCGCTGATGATGCGGCTGGACGACGACCTCTATGCACTGCTACACGCTGCCACCAACGGCGATCTCGCCGGGCGGAGCCTGAAGTGGGATCCGCGCCCGGCAATCGGCGTGGTGATGGCCGCCGAAGGCTATCCGCAATCCCCGCGCAGCGGCGACCCCATCACCGGGCTGGATGTGACCCAGCTAGGCGAGGTCAAGGTCTTTCATGCTGGCACCGCGCTGCTTGATGGTGAGGTGGTCACCGCTGGCGGCAGGGTGCTGACCGTGTGTGCTCTGGGTGAGGATTACGCGCGCGCCCGGGCGCTGGCTTACCAGCGCGTCAGCGCGATCAGCTGGCCGGGCTGCTTCTGCCGCGAGGACATTGCGCACAGGGCGCTGTCCACCTAGCCCGCACATTTCATGAGTGTTCGTAGCGAGGGCGTCGGAGAGCCGTTGTGGTGCGGTCCGCGGACTGGAAATCGATGAAGGCGTACTTGAACAGTACGTCGAGTCGATTGTAGGGAGCAGATCGCGCCACAGCGGCTCTCCGGCGGCCGCAGTAGAAGACTCGTGAAATATGCGGGCTAGCCTGCACCATGCATGATCCTTCTACTGCGGCTTCCGCAGGCGCGCCGTGGCTTATCCTCGACCGCTACTGCCGCGCAGGCTGCTAGCCCCCGCACGGCTCAGACGCGATTGACCCGCAAGTGCACGTGTAGCGGCCAGCGGATACGGCGCCGCTGAGCCGGGTCTCCCCACTGAGCGCGAAACTCATCTGCAAGCGCGCATACCGGATCGCTGCCGGTAGCCTTGCCGCAGCGAACCACCGCTGAGAAGCTGGACAGGTACCCCAGCAGCTGGTTCAAGTCCCATAGTGCGGTTAGCGGAAAGATCGGCGCCTGCAGTTCGCTGAAAGGCCAGGGTGAGTCGGCATAGGCGCGATCGATCAGGCGCCTTTCGGCGGGCCAGTAGCTGTCGATGCGGCTGCGAAACTCGCCGCAAGCCGCGGCGATGGCGGCCGGCGGCTCAAAATCCTGATAACACCAAGCGGCAAGCACCCCGTCAGGTCGCAGCACGCGTTCGCACTGGGCGAAGAAGGCAGGTTGATCGAACCAATGCAGGGCTTGGGCGACCACGATCAGGTCCACGCTGCGCGCCGGCAAGGCACACTGCTCGGCGGCCGCGCACTCGTACTGCACGCCTTGCAGCGGCGGCGCGTGCGCCAACGCGGTTGCGGAAGGCTCGGTAGCATGGACCTGAGCGAATCGTCGGGCCAGATCGACCGTCGCCTGACCGCTCCCGCAAGCGGCTTCCCAAACCTGTGCTTGCGAACCGACCAAGCGCTGCAGATGGTCAAACAGCGCCGGCGGATAGGTCGGACGATGTTGCGCATAGGCGCTAGCCTGGGCGCTGAAGTGGTCCTGAAATGCCATCGCTGCCGCTGCAGTAGACGACCTGATTGTACGGTGCGCACGGCACAGTAAAGAAAGAGCCCGCGCTAGGGGCTCCCTAGGCGGGCTCTGCTCATTAACGCTTGTGCGGTTGTGGTTACTGCTCGACGGGCATACGCAGCATGTCACCGAGATGCGTCGGCTTCACCGCGTCCATCACCAAGCCGTAGCTGATCCGATCAAAGGTGCGGAAGATCATCACGTGGCCAGCATACTCTTCGGGCAGAGTCACTTTGGACTTGCGCGGACTGAAGAAACCGCGCCAAGTGCTCTTTTCGTACATGACCTCGTCGCGAATGGTCTCACCCGGCTTGTAGATGGAGTAGACCTCGCCATTGGCCACGCCGTCCTGTGCACCGCGATTGAGCACTACCACCTCGCGCGGTCCCACAGCGTTAAGCGCTCCAGTAAACGCAATCACTCGCATGTTCTCCGGCACCGATTCGGGCGGATGCGGTACGTATTCCAGGTCGAACTCCACCTCTTCGAAAGGCACCAGCAGATCGCCCTGCTTGACCTCGACATCGCCGTAGGTGAGATAAGTGGTGGCCGGATCGCCCAGCTTGGAGACGCTGGCGGTGCCGATGATCAACACCTCGTAGCCCAGCTTGTCGCCCATCTGGTCGTAGATCCAGTCGACAAAAGCCCAGTGGCGCTCGCCGCCAAAGGGTTCACCGCGGCCCTTGCGCCAGTCATCGGTGCGCACACGGCGCTCTTTGCGATCGAAGATATGCCGTGCCGGCACATCGGTGTATTCCAGGGTTGGCCGCGCGATCATGTAGCGGTCGCCGACCTGGGAGCCTTCCAACCCACGTACGTAGGCCAGCTCACCGGGCGCGCCGAGTATGCGGCTCTCTTCCAGGCCGACGACATAGGGCGCGCTGTCCACCTCGTCCTTGCTGAGCACCCGCGGGCGCTCCAGGAACTGGCGGATGTCGGCCAGCGGAATCGGCTTGACCGCCTCCTCCAGGCTTTCCCGACGCACCTGCGGCGACAGTTTGGATTCGCTGGAGACCACCAGATGCGGCCGGCCATCGATGTAGACCAGGCTGATCAGATCACCCGGATAAATCAGGTGCGGATTCTCAATCTGCGGGTTGGCCTGCCAGATCTCCGGCCACAGCCACGGGCTCTTCAAGAAGCGCGAGGATATGTCCCAAAGGGTGTCGCCGCGCTTGACCACATATGTTTCTGGATGATCCGGACGCAGCGCGGGATCAGCAGCGAACAAGCTTCCGCTGAGCAACACGCTTGCCACAACTGCAAGTGCTTTTTTAAGCATAGCGGCCATCTACCTGATTCCCCGAGCCTTCTTCAGTGTAGTACAACTAACAGGGATAGAAAACGAGCAGCAAGGCCGGCTTTTGCGCTGAACCCCGCATTTTTCCGCCTCAGAGGGCAAAAAGACGGCGATTTCGAGGTCTCCGGCCCATTTGGCCACTTTCACGCCGCGTTGCTTGCGGCGGCAAGGCGCCCATGGGAGCCTATCGCAAAGCTCACTGAGATCGGCTAGATGGCAAAGCTACAAATATTGGAATTCCCCGATGAGCGCCTGCGTACCAAGGCGGCGCCCATTGAGGTCGTCGACGACGCCCTGCGCAGTCTGATCGATGACATGTTCGAGACCATGTACGACGCCCCCGGCATCGGCCTGGCGGCGACTCAGGTCAATGTGCATCGACGTCTGCTGGTTGCCGACGTCAGCGAAGACCGCTCGGAGCCGCTGGTGCTGATCAACCCTGAGATCGTCGAGCGCGACGGCGTGCAGACCTGCAGTGAGGGCTGTTTGTCGGTGCCGACCATTACCGCCGATGTCACCCGCGCCGAACGTATCGTGGTCACTGGGCTGGATCGCAACGGCGAGAGCATCCGTGTCGAAGCCGACGGACTGCTGGCAGTGTGCATACAGCACGAGATGGATCATCTGCAGGGCAAGCTCTTTGTCGACTATCTGTCACCGCTGAAGCGGCAAATGGTGCGCAAGAAGCTGGAAAAGCGTGCCCGCCTGGAACGTGAACACGCTGAAGTGCGCGCCTAGCCGTTCTGCGCCAACCCTGCGAGACCCTCATGCGTCTGATCTTTGCCGGCACGCCGGATTTTGCCGTTCCCTGCCTGCGCACTCTGCTGCGCTCGTCCGCTGAGGTGGTCGCGGTCTATACCCAGCCCGACCGCCCCGCCGGTCGTGGCCGCCGTCTACAGCCGTCACCGGTCAAGCAACTGGCGATGGAAGCGGGAATAGCCGTGCAGCAGCCGGCCAGCTTGAAAGACCTCGAGGCGCAGCAAACGTTGGCCGACCTGCAGCCTGATCTGATGGTGGTGGTCGCCTACGGCCTGCTGCTGCCGCAGGCGGTTTTGGATGTTCCGACCCACGGCTGCTGGAACGTCCACGCCAGTCTGCTGCCGCGCTGGCGCGGTGCCGCACCCATCCAGCGCGCGATCATCGCCGGGGACCGCCAGACCGGTGTGTGTCTGATGCAAATGGAACGCGGTTTGGACACCGGACCGGTGCTGCTGAGCAAAGCCTGCGACATCGGCCCCGGTGACAGCGCGCCGGATTTGCATGATCGACTCAGCCTGCTCGGCGCCGAGGTGCTCAGCGAGGGCCTGGACAGGCTGTTGGCAGGCACGCCGCTGCCGGCCACCACACAATCCACCGAAGGTGTGACCTACGCGCACAAGCTGGAGCGCAGCGAAGCCCGTATCGACTGGTCCGACAGCGCCACGGCAATCGCCCGCAGAGTCCGTGGCTTGGCAGGCTGGCCGGTGGCTGAAGCCGAAATCGGCGGCGAGTTGGTCAAGTTGCACGGTGCTGAGGCGGTTTCTGGCAGCGGCACGCCCGGCGCGATCCTGCGCGCGCAGCGCGACGAACTGCTGATTGCCTGCGGCAGCGGTGCGCTCAAGGTGATCCGGCTGCAGCGACCGGGCGGTCGCGCAATGGCGGTCAGCGACTACCTCAACGCGCGCCAGGATCTGCGGCTATGAGCGATGCGCGCACCGCCGCGGCGCGCGCCATTGAACAGCTGCTCGGCGGCCACGCCCTGGATCAGGCGCTGGCAGCGCAGAAGGTGGCGCCAAGACAGCGGCCGCTGGCCCAGGCGCTGGCCTACACTTGCGCCCGCCATCTGGGATCCAACCGCGCCCTGCTGCAGCGGTTGCTCAGCCAACCCAAGCGGGCCAGGCCTTTGGCGCTGGACGCGATCGTGCTGTGCGGCCTGAGCGAACTGCGCTTTCTGGCCAGCAAGCAGCATGCGGCAGTAGCCGAAAGCGTCGCCGTCGCCAAGCGCATGGGGCTGGCCCGGCAATCGGGTCTGATCAACGCCCTGCTACGCCGCTTCCTGCGCGAGCGTGAGGGCTTGGAACAGCAGTTGGTCGGCGATTCCGTGGCCTGCTTCGAACATCCACGCTGGTGGATAGCTCGGCTGCGCGACGACTGGCCGCAGCATGCCGAGCAGATCCTTGCAGCCAACAACCAGCGCGCGCCGCTGTGGCTGCGGGTCAACGCCAGCGCGACCGATCGAGCCAGCATGCTGGAGCGGATCAGCGCAGCTGGATTGCAGGGCCAGGCCCATCCTGAACTCGTCGATGCGCTGCGGGTCGATCCGCCGCTGCCGGTGGAAC
>JAUIFV010000218.1 GCA_030430155.1 Gammaproteobacteria bacterium | reverse complement strand
GTTGGTCCTCGCTGCGCGCCACCGGCAGCAATCCGGTATGTACGCCCACCTTGCCGCCAGGCAGAGCGAAGGCGTTCGGGCTGTCGTCGTCAAACACCACGACCTCCCACTCCAGCCGCCGCCAGGGGTCGGGCAGTTCGGTGATCAGCTTGCGCGAGACACACTCGACATAGCGGCTGGTTGTTGCATTGCTGCTGGGCCGGCCGCTGCGCTTGAGTTCAGTGAAGGCGGTGGCGCCCATCTGATTCATGGTTCGGTCGTCGATCAGGATCAGCGCTTTGCGGCCGCTGGGATTGGTCGCGCAGGCGGTCAGGACAGCGCCGCACAGGGCGCTAAGCGCGCAGAGTTTGAGGTTCATTGTGGCCAACTTCGCCGCTGGGGATGATCCGCATGATACGGCAGGCGGCGCTGCTGCTGTCCCTGGATCGTAGCCCTTTGCTACTCTGCGCGGAGCTTTTCCAATCGTTGATGCTTCAGGAGGTTTCGCCCGATGACTGCCGCCCAGGCCTATCAGCTGGAACGCCATGACCAGGTCGCCTGGCTCTGGCTCAATCGTCCTGAGTTGCATAACGCCTTCGATGACGAGCTGATTGCCAAACTCACCGCTGAGCTGGAAACGCTTGCCGGCGATAGCGATCTGCGCGCGCTGGTCATCGCCGGGCGCGGTGCCTCCTTTTCTGCCGGCGCCGATCTGAACTGGATGCGGCGGATGGCCAGCGCCAGTCACGAGCAGAACCGCGATGACGCGCTGGGGCTGGCCAATCTGATGCGTACTTTGGCTTTCTTTCCCAAGCCCACCGTGGCCCGTGTGCATGGCGCCGCATTCGGGGGCGGGGTCGGCTTGGTTGCCTGTTGCGACATCGTGCTGGCCGCCGAACATGCCAAGTTCGGTCTCACCGAGGTCAAGCTGGGGCTGGTCCCAGCGGTGATTTCGCCCTATGTGGTCGAAGCCATCGGCCCGCGTCAGGCGCGCCGCTACTTCCTTACCGGCGAGAGTTTCGACGCGACTACCGCACGGCAGCTGGGGCTGGTGCACGAGGTGTTGGCCGCCGATCAGCTCGATGCGGCCCTCAACGCGCAATTGGAGCTGCTGCTTCGTGCCGGGCCGGCGGCGGTGCGGGTGGCCAAGCAGCTGGTCTACGGCATCCGCGGCACCGATGACCAGCGTCAAGGCAAGATGGATGCGCACACCTCCGACCTGATCGCCAGCCTGCGCGTTTCCCCGGAAGGGCAGGAGGGGATAACCGCCTTCCTGGAGAAGCGTGCGCCGCTGTGGATCGGCTGATTGCCACTTCTTAGTACCTCGCACACAAGGGTTCGACCATGTTCAAGCGCCTGCTGATCGCCAACCGTGGTGAAATCGCCTGCCGCATCATCGCCACCTGCCGCCGTCTGGGTGTGCACAGCATCGCGGTCTATTCCGATGCCGACGCGCAGGGGCGGCACGTGCGGCTGGCCGACGAGGCCTGGCACCTGGGAGGCTCCAAGCCGGCCGAGTCCTACCTGCGTGGCGACCGTCTGATCGAGATTGCCGTCCAGACCGGCGCGCAGGCCATCCACCCCGGCTTCGGTTTTCTTTCCGAAAACGCCGACTTCGCCGAGGCGGTGGAGCAGGCGCAGATCCGGTTCGTTGGTCCGACCGCGGCGAGCATGCGCAAGATGGACTCCAAAGCCGGTGCCAAGGAGCTGATGAAGGCCGCCGGCGTGCCGGTGGTGCCCGGCTACACCGGCACCGACCAGTCCGACGCGGTGCTGGCCGCGCAGGCCGAAAAGATCGGCTACCCGCTCATGATCAAGGCGGCTCACGGTGGCGGTGGCAAAGGCATGCGCATTGTGCGCTCGGCAGAGGAATTCGCACCCGCGCTGGCATCGGCCCGACGCGAGGCCACCGGTGCCTTCGGCAAGGACCGGATGCTGTTGGAACGCTATGTGGAAACGCCACGCCACATCGAGCTGCAGGTGTTCGGCGACCAGCATGGCAGCGTGATCCACCTGGGCGAGCGGGAGTGCTCGGTGCAGCGCCGCTACCAGAAGATCATCGAGGAATCGCCATCGCCCTTCGTCGACGCCGAGCTGCGTGCGCGAATGGGTGCAGCGGCGGTGACCGCTGCCCGTGCGCTGGACTATGTGGGCGCGGGCACCGTGGAGTTCATCGTCGGCCCCGATGGTGGCTACTACTTCATGGAGATGAATACCCGACTGCAGGTTGAACATCCGGTCACCGAAGCGGTGCTCGGTGTGGATCTTGTGGAATGGCAGCTGCGGGTGGCCGCCGGCGAGCCGCTGCCGTGGCGTCAGGAGCAGGTTCAGGCCAGCGGTCACGCCATCGAGGCGCGCCTGTATGCCGAGGATGCCGACGCCGGCTTTCTGCCCGGCAGCGGCCAGCTAGAGCGGCTGCGGCTGCCCCAGGGCCAGCCCGGCATGCGGGTGGACGCGGGCGTCGATGAGGGCGATACCGTAAGCGTCTACTACGATCCGATGATCGCCAAGCTGATCGCCTACGGTGACGACCGCGAGCAGGCCAGAGCGCGCCTGCTCAACGGCATTGCGCACAGTCTGGTAGTGGGTCCAAAGAGCAATCTGGATTTTCTGTCCCGGCTGCTCGAGCATCAGAAGTTCGTCACCGCGCAGATCGACACCGGCTACCTGGATCGCGCGCTGGAGGAGGTGCTTGGGCCAGAAGCGCAGATCGATCGCCAGGGGCTCACCGCAGCGGTGCTGCGGGCGCTGTTGGAAGAGGAGCAGGAGGCGGCGCGGCGACATCATGGCGATGACCGTCATTCGCCCTGGCTGATTGCCGACGGCTGGCGTTTGGGCCATCGCGGCAAGCGTTTGCAGCGCTTTGTGGCCGGTGAGCGAAACGTCACCGTGGCGGCGCATGGGGCGAGCGGGGACTACCGATTGGACTTTGACGCCGAAGAGCATCTGCAGGTCAGCGGCGCGAGCATCGACGGTGATCAGCTGCGTTGGTTTGCCGAAGGCCGCCTGCATCGGGTGACCGTGGCCCCGGTCTCTGGCGGCTATCAGGTGCACGCCGGCGGCCGTCGGCATACCCTGCGCCACCTGCCGGCCTTTGCCCCGGCGCTGGCATCGGCCGCCTCTGGCGATGTCTTGAATGCGCCCATGCCCGGTCGCATTGTGGCGGTGCGAGTCGCCGAAGGGGCGCAGGTGCAGGCCGAGCAGGAACTGGTAGTGATGGAGGCAATGAAGATGGAGCTGTCGTTGAAGGCGCCGCGCGCCGGCGTCATTGCCAGCCTGCGCGCCGAAGTCGGCGCCTTTGTCGAAGCCGATACGCTGTTGGTGCAGTTGGCCAAGGCGGAGCAGGGCGGCTCGGAGAATGCGGCATGAGCACCGCCGACAGCGTCAAGATCGTCGAGGTCGGCGCCCGCGACGGCCTGCAAAACGAAAAGCAGGTGGTGCCGACCGACATCAAGATTCGCTTGATCGAGTCCTTGGCCGCCAGCGGACTGCGTCACGTCGAGGCGACCAGCTTCGTGAGCCCGAAGTGGATACCGCAACTGGCCGATGCCGCCGATGTGATGGCACAGCTGAATCGACTGCCGCATGTCAGTTACCCGGTGCTGGTGCCCAATATGCAGGGCTATGAGCGCGCACGCGCGGCTGGGGCGACCGAGATCGCCATCTTCAGCGCCGCCTCTGAAGCTTTCAACCAGCGCAACATCAACGCCTCTATCGATGAATCCCTGGCCCGATTCGTGCCCATCGTGCAGGCTGCCGCCGCCGACGGCGTTCACGTGCGCGGCTATGTGTCGACGGTGCTCGGCTGTCCCTATCAGGGCGAGGTGCCGCTGGCCGATGTGGTTCGAGTTTCCGCGGCGCTTGATGAGTTGGGCTGCTACGAGGTTTCCCTGGGCGACACCATTGGTGTCGGTACCCCGATGAAGGCCAGGGAGATGTTTCAGGCAGTCGCCGCGGTGGTTCCCAGCGAGCGACTGGCGGTGCATTTCCACGACACCCGTGGTCAGGCGCTGGCCAATATCTATGCTTGCCTGGAGGTCGGCGCCCGGGTGGTCGATTCCTCTGTGGCCGGACTGGGCGGCTGTCCCTATGCGCGTGGCGCGACCGGCAATGTCGCCACCGAGGACGTGGTCTACATGCTCGAAGGCATGGGCCTGTCTACCGGGGTGGATCTGGAAGCGCTGGCTGCCGTCGGCCGCTGGATCTCTACACAGCTGGGCCGCAACAACGGCAGCAAGGTCGGCGTGGCGCTGGGCGCGAAGCAGAGTTAGTCGAGCTAGGAGTCTGCGCGGCAGAAGCGGTCGGGGCTGCAACGGCGCCCTAGCGATTGATGCCGCCTATCGTCGGGCTTGCATAGAACGACTATGCGCACCGCTCCGATAGACGCCCTGAATCGCTATGGCATCCGTTTCGCCTCCAACCCTTCTGCCGCGCAGACTCCTAGCCCGGCAATCGCAAACAATTCCCCGTCTCGGGACAAAATTCCCGACATCCGCTTGCGCGCCCGAGGGTCAGCGTGTAGTGGTGGGGGACGAGTTTAGACTCGATTTTTCAGCAACTTAGATCGCCGCATGTCGGCCAACAACGGGACAGGGGGAAAGCCGGCAGTGCTGCCGGAAGCGCTCGGGCACAAGCGCCTGCTCGTTCACCTGCGCCAAATTCTCGCCCGCTGCCCGGAAGACAGCGCCGACCATGCCGCTCTGGCGGCCGCCATCATCTCCCTGGAAACGCTGCAGCAGCGTCTGCGTGTGGCCGAGGCGCGCTATGTTGGTCTGCTCGAGGCGGTCCCCGATGCGGTCACCGTGCTGGACGATTCGGGGCAGATCATTGAGGCCAATTCGGCGGCCTGCGAGCTCTACCAATACACCCCGGAGCAGCTACGGCAGCTCGGCGTCACCGACCTCAGCCCGGATCTTGCCGCCGACCATCTGCATCGCCATTGGAACGAGTTTGAGGTGGGCCGCATCGAATCGGTACAGCGCGAGAACCTGCGCGGCGACGGCAGTCGCTTTCCAGTGGAGATCCGCACCAATGCCTTCATGGACGGTCCGCACAAGCGGCTGATTGCCCTGGCTCGGGATCGCACCGAGATTGCCGCGGCCGAGGCCGAGCTGCGGATACGCGAGCTGCGCTACGGAGAGCTGCTGGACGCGGTGGACAAGGGGGTGATGATCCAGTCTCGCGATGGCCGGGTGGAAGCGCTGAACGAAGCTGGGCGGCGCATCCTGGATCTGCCGCCCCAAGCGCAGTGCGAGCACATCAGCGACCTTGAACAATGGGAGCTGTGCGACCAGCGCGGCGAACCACTGGCATGGCGCGACTCCTATCAATCTCGTGCGCTGCGTCGCAACGAGCGCTACAGCGATGTGATCGTCGGGCTCTTTCATCGCCATAGCGGACGATTGCTATGGCTGCAGCAAACCGTGGTTCCGCAGCGGCTGTCCGGCTCCCATAGGGCCAGTCAGGTGGTGACCCTGTTCACCGACGTCAGCGCCAGCGAGCGGCGCAGGGAGATGTTCGAGGACATCCAGCGCCTGGCCCGCATTGGCGCCTTTGACATCGATCTGGCTACCGACGCTTTGCACCTGACTGATCAGGTGCGGCGTTTGCTGGGCATCGATGAGGATGACCATGACGTTGGCCTGACCGAGCTGCTCGACAGCTTCCACCCGCGTGATCGCGATGCACTGCATGACGCGCTGACTCGCGTGGCCGAACACAGCGGCAGCTTCGACGTTGAACTGCTGGTGCAGCGCCCGACCTGTACGGCGCGCTGGGTGCGGGTCATCGGCCGCAGCAGCCAGCGTCGCGGCAAGCCCTGGCGGGTGCTGGCCACGCTACAGGACATCAGCCACCGGCGCCTGCAGGAGGAGCGCCTGCGGGTGCAGGCGCAGACCGATCCGCTCACCGGGTTGGAGAATCGCGACCAGGCGCTGCGGCGATTGGAGCAGGCGCTGTTGGTACGGGATCCTGGTCGCGGTCCCACCGTGCTTTACGTCGACCTGGATCGCTTCAAGATGGTCAATGATCTGCTTGGCCATGCGGCCGGTGACGTGCTGCTGGCCGCAGCGGCCAGGCGGCTGATCGCTTCTTCGCCCGCTGGCGCCGTGGTGGCCCGGGTCGGTGGCGACGAGTTCCTGGTCATACTACCCAGCACCACCGATCAAGCCCTGGGCGGGGAAGTTGCCGAACGCATCGGCGCCGCCTTCAGCGCCTCATTCAGCTACGGCAGCGAGGAGTTCCAGATCACCCCCTCGATCGGTCTCGCGCGCTTCCCGGAACACGGCGACAGCGTCCAGCAGCTGCTCAACCACGCCGATGTGGCCATGTACGAGGCCAAGCGTCGCGGGCGCAACACCTGGCAGGCCTTTTCACCGCATCTGGCAAAGCGTCTGCAGGAGCGGCTGTTGATCGAAACCCAGCTGCACCGAGCGCTGGACCAGGAGGAGCTGTCACTGGTCTTTCAACCCAAGGTGCAGCTGTACAGCGGGCGCATCGTCGGCGCCGAGGCGCTGCTGCGATGGACCCGGCGTAGCAGCGGCGAGCTGCCGCCGGACATCTTCGTACCGCACGCCGAAACCACCGGCGACATCGTGCCCATCGGCCGCTGGGTGTTGCGGCAAGCCTGCCGGCAGCTGCGCCAGTGGCTGGATCAGGGGCTGGCGATTGAGCACGTGGCGGTGAACGTGTCTCACCGACAGCTGCTGTCCGAGCACTTCGATGAGCTGGTGGCTCAAGCGCTGGATGAGTTCGGTCTGCCCGGGGAGATGCTGGAGTTGGAGATGACCGAAAGGGTGTTCATCGAGGACGCTCAGGACATCAATCAAACGCTGATCAAGCTGCGACAGTTGGGCGTACGATTGTCACTGGACGATTTTGGAGAGGGCTACAGCGCGCTGGGCTATCTGCGTCGGGTGCCGGTGCAGAGCATCAAGATTTCGCACCATTTCATGCAGGGCGTGCCTGCGCAGAGCAAGGACGCGCGGTTGTGCGAGGCGATCATCCAACTCGCTGATTCGCTGGACCTCGACGTGGTTGCCGAGGGCGTGGAAAGCGATGAACAGCGACGCTTTCTGGTCCAGCAGGGCGCCAAGCTGGGCCAAGGCTTTCTGTTCAGCAGGCCGCTCAGTGCGGGCCGATTTGCCGAACTGGCCAGTAGCGGCTTGCGGCGCAGGGATTGGGCGGGCTGAAAGCCCCGGTCATTGGCCTCCGACCCGGTCGGACATCGGATCTGACGATCCGGGCTATACTCCGCGCCCTTTGATCTGAACCTCCGG
>JAUIFV010000217.1 GCA_030430155.1 Gammaproteobacteria bacterium | reverse complement strand
CTCCCAGGCCAGCGCCTGGTAGGTATTACCGACCTCCAGCCAGGTTGCCCGGGTGATCGTCGCCGAGGTGCCGATGATGTAGATGATGTCCCTGCCATCGAGTACGCAGGCGCTGTCGTCGGCCTCATCTGCAGAGGCGTCGCAGAAGGTCGGATCCCCGTTGACCGTGCGTCCAAGCGGAATATTGGAGTCTTCGAAGAGCTTGGCCTGGCCGGCCGCTGCCAGCGTGAACAACTCGTCATAGGAAGAACTGGGGTCTTCGATGTCGTATTCGTAACCGTCTTCCCAGTGATCGACGATGATGATCGTGTTCGAAGCCCACGCGGTCACCGCGATCAGCGAATGCATCAGGCTCCCGGGCACCGGCTCGTTGCGCAGGTCCCTCAACACTTCGGCGAGAAGGTCCTCGTCACCCGGAATGTAGAATGTGCTGTAGCCAGCCCCTGCTCCGTGGGCGGTAGGAATCATGGTGGTGAGCGCGCTAACCACTGCCAAGCCTGCGGCCATCAGCAACTTGGCACTCTTATGCATACTCATTCTTCAACCCCCTGAAAACCTATCGCGAACGGACGCACCGCGCCCCGATGTTAGCTCTAAGAATACACGATCAAAGTTGCGCACTACATCACAACGATGTGCTCGCGTATTACGTGGTCGGTTCGATTCCGGGGTCAGTCGAGCAAGCGTCGGACGCTCCGCGGCGTTTCGCTTGATGACACGAAGAAATAACTTAACATGTTGATAATAAACATATTAATTCGCTCCACCTAGCCGCCAATGGGTATAGCGAAACACCGTAGCAAATCGTAAAAACCTCGATTAAGCCCAGAACCGCGGGTGTATGCGGCGCAATTCTTAATCACAAACCCAATGGGAAAGTGCAAAGAAGTGCCATCGCGATCTGTGATTGGCAGCGGCGAGCGCCGCTTTGCCGTTCCACCGAGCCTTCTCTGGCAGTGTCATTGGTTCCTGGTCCGTGCCCGTCAGAAACGCTTTGCGATGCGCTACGGCACCGATCGACACTCAGCGCTTGACGCAGACCGTCGACCCGGCTCTAATACGCGGCTCTGCGCACCACCCCATTCCTATGGTGGTCCAACCCACACCCCTTGGCCGGGTAGCTCAGTTGGTAGAGCAGGGGATTGAAAATCCCCGTGTCGGCGGTTCGATTCCGTCCCCGGCCACCATCTTCTCCCCCACCCATCGCAACGCTGGCGCGACCTGCTACCCGGTCACTGATCGCCGCGAGCGTCGCCAGGCATCGGCTCGCGGTGTACTTCTGCCCGCAATGCGCTACACGGGCCATTGCAAGTCGGCCGGCAGGACTTAGGCATGGCCGTCCTGGTGCTTTGGTGGCGGCAAGACGACTCACCCATCGACGAGCAGATCTGGGCCGGGATGATCGCCGCAGCGAAGGCCGGCAGTCCGCGCCACGCGGAAACCCAGTTCAGCGCCTCGGGCGAGAGCTATCGCGCCTTCGCGCTGCGCACCTATGCCAGCGAACCGGTGCCGCTGCGGCAGCTTGCAGATGGCTCGCTGGTACTGGCCGCGCTGCGCCATGAGGCCTGCGACCAGGAACTGCTGAGCCCGCCGCGTACCGAAGCGGCAGCCACCATTCGACTTGAACCGGAAGCAAAACGCCTGACCCTGTCGCGCGACGCGCTGGGGCAACGAACCCTGGTCTGGTGTCGAATAAACGGCGGCGTGCTGGTGGCCAGCCGAGAGGAACTGCTGCTACCCCACCCTGACGTACCCCGGCAAACAAACCTCGCCTTCCTGGCGGCACGGGCCGCTTTCGTCCAGGGGCGAGAGGGAGACACTGCGCTGCAGGCCGTGCAAACGCTGGCGCCTGGGGAACTGCTGCAGATCTCGCCCGAGGGCGAACGCAGGGAACGGCATCTGCCCGAGCCGGACCCGTGGGTGGCAGGCAAAACCGAGCGCCAACTGGTGGCCCGATTTTTCGAGCTGCTGCAGGCCGCACTGCTGCGTGCCCACGCCGACGCCCAACGACCGACGCTAACGCTCAGCTCTGGATTCGACTCATCGGCATTGGCCGCGCTGTGGCATCACGCAGGTCGACCCGGCGGGACACTGAATGCAGTGAACTACGGCTTTAGCCGCGACGGCGAGATTGACGAACGCCCGTACGCCAGGGATCTCGCCAGACGGCTGGATCTGCAGCTCAGCCAGATCAATGCCGCAGACTTCCCGCCCGCAGTGCTGCAGTCAACTTGCCCCCAGCCGCTCAACCATCCCGAGTTCGATTGCTATCACGCGCTCAACCAGCGCATCGCCGAACTGGCGCAAGCGGCGGGATCGGATGTGGTGCTTACCGGCGGCTACGCCGATCACATGGGCTACGGCGGGCATCGATGGTGCATTGATGCGCTCAAGCGAGGTCGATTCGACATCATTCTGCGTGGCTACGGTCGACTGCTGCTGCGGCGAGGTGTGGTCGATGCGTGGCGGGAGCCGGGCTGGCGTCTGCTGCTGAAGTCACTCGGCCCTGCCTACATGCGGCAGCCGTGGTCAGCGCCCGAATGGCTGTTGCCAAAGTGGCGCCACGAGTTCGCCGAATTGGCCCAGCGACAAAGCGCACAGTTCGCCGATTGGCCCGATCCGCAACGCGCGGTGTTCCACCTGCGTTCGGCGCATGCGGCCCAGGACGGCTTGTTCAACAGCATGATGGAAGTCCACGGGCTGGATTATCGACATCCGTTTCGAGATTACGATCTGATCCGCTTCCTGCTCGCACTGCCCGCGCACATGCTGGCGCGGCCGCTACGGAACAAGTGGATTGCCAAACAAGCGCTGACCGGGATTCTGCCGCAGCAGTGGATCAAGCCGGCCAAACGCGGAATGCTCGGGACCACGCTGCTGCGCGAGTGCGAACAGGCGTGGCCAGCCATTAGCGCCGGTCTTCGCGGTGGAGAGTGCGAATGGATGCAAATTGTCGACGCCAACAGCGTGCAGTCTTCGCTCGCGAAGTCACGCGTGGTCAGCTGGTTTGATCCGGCCCTGCGCGCCCATCTGCTGCAGCTGTGGATCAGCGCAAACCGGGGAAAGCTCGGTCTATAGCTTAGTCGCGACTTATGGGAGCAGACTGCCGGGCGACCCACCCGACTCCGGAACGCCCTGCGAAGCGCCCAGGGTCAAATCACGCACATCGCCGAGCTTGAGTAGCCGCGGCGGCTGATAGGCGCGCCGCTTCTCCACTTCAGCCGACTGTTTTGCGGCGGTGGCGCCCGGTGTATCGACCAACTTTGCTTTCATGATTGCGTCACCTTCAATGCTGCTTTGCCCATCGCCTACCATCGGAGTCGCTCAAACGGCGTCGATCCGATCTACAAAGGCTCCGCGCTCGTGTGTCTCGTCTGCTTATAAAGTATGCCTTAGGCCAGTAAGATTTCCA
Organism: Gammaproteobacteria bacterium; assembly: GCA_030430155.1. Classification (GTDB taxonomy): domain Bacteria; phylum Pseudomonadota; class Gammaproteobacteria; order Xanthomonadales; family SZUA-5; genus SZUA-5. Next base: position 3,889 of record JAUIFV010000217.1, on the reverse strand, counting down.
CCCACCTAGGCCGCACTGCGCATGACCAATCTCATTTCAGTGCCTAGTTTGGCTGTCCGAGGCCATCGTTTCTCAGTCCGGTCACAAAAAAATTCATTGCCGATTCATGCCTTACGCCCTAGTTTGAAGCGGTCATGAGCGTTGGGAGCTGGGGCGATGAGGATGGTGTTCGCACTGATGCTGGCTCTGCTGCTGTCGGCCTGTGTAACCGATGGTTACTACGAGGACAGCTACTACAGCTCGTCGAGTGGCTACAACGGCGTCTATAACGACGATTACTACGACGACTACTACGGCCACGACCGGCGCTACGGCTACGACGCCTACGGTGCCTATGATGTGCGCAACAGCTACGATCCCTACTTCAGCCTGTTCTGGGGCTGGGACTACTACGCCTATGCGCCCTACCGGCGCGGCTACTACGCCTACGGTTTCGACCCCTTCTACAACCCCTACTACGGATGGAGCGGTTTCAGCCATGGCTATGGCTGGCCCTATACCAGTTTCGCCTGGGGCTGGCCGCGCTATTACGGCTACTGGCGCCCATATCGGCACAATCACCATGATCGCCATGACCGCCGCGAGAATGCGCGCGAGCGGGCTGTGGATCTGCGCGATCACGGGCTGCCGGCGCCCTATGCCAACGCCCGCGGCCGCCAATCCACGGGCAGCTATGGATACCGCGGCTACGAACAGGACGCGCCGCGCTATCGCCAAGGGCAATCCACCTACCGCGGTCGCGACGCCCGCGACAGCGCTCGGGAGCTGAGCCGCAGCGTCAACACGACGACTCCGGCGCGGCGCAGCAGCGCCCAGGGCAGCGTGCAGCAGCGCAGCAATACGGACTATCAGCGCAAGCGCGAGCTGCGCTCGCGGACGGTAGAGCTTGCACCGCGCCAGCTGCAGTACAACCGTCCGGTGCAGCAGAACCGGGTGCGTTCCTTTGATCGCCCGACCGCGGCGCCGCGGAACAGCAGCAGACCCAGCAGCTTCGGCAGCAGCAATCGCAGCAGCCAGCCGGTGCAGCGCTCGCGCAATCTGCCCTCATCCAATACCCGTAGCTCCACGCCAGTTCGCCAGTCCACTCCCGCGCGCAGCTCCACGCCGGCACGCAGCAGCCGTCCGCCGGCCAGCGCGCCGTCCCGCAGCAGCAGCAACAGCGGCCGCAGCGCCGCTCGAGGGCTGAGCCGGGACAAGGACTAGTCCGGGAAACCCGTCATCCCGGCCTTGAGCGGGATCCTGCGCCTCCAAAGCGCACCTCACAGCCACTGGACCACGGCGTTCGCCAGGGTGACGGCAAGGCCCGAGTGACGCGAGCGGGCACAAAGTGACCCGCCGGACTGCGTGTTGTGTGTTCTGATAAGTGTGACCAAACTGAACAGACGCTGCAGCACGGCGCCGGGGAAGCTTGACCGGCGTCACAGTCGCTCGGAAGATGGGGGCCTAGACTTTTTGCCGTAGGTGCCAGTGCAATCGCAGGGGATTGTGGCCCGCATTCAGTCGCTTTCTACGGTCTCGCTCGACGGATTCCACGTTCATCCGGATTCCCCCTGTTCCAGTTGAACACCGTTGAGCGAGGCCACCTTACGCATAGTCTGAAAAAAGAAAGCGGCCGTCCGATCGCTCGAAACGGCCGCTGATTCCCCCTGACGACGGCTAAGCCGAATGCACGGTGCGTGCCACATTGGCGCGCAGCAGCCTATTGCGCTGCAAGCTAAACTTCGCCTCAGCCACTACCACGCCCAGACGGTCATGAACGCCAGCGCATTTGACGTGATTGTTGTTGGTGCCGGCCACGCCGGTACCGAAGCCGCCCTCGCCGCCGCCAGAGCCGGCGCGCGCACCCTGCTGCTGACTCACAATCTGGACACACTGGGCCAGATGAGCTGCAACCCGGCCATCGGCGGGATTGGCAAAGGGCACTTGGTCCGCGAAATCGACGCCCTCGGCGGAGCGATGGCCAAGGCTGCTGATCGTGCCGGCATCCAGTGGCGCACGCTCAACGCCAGCAAGGGCCCGGCGGTTCGCGCCACCCGCTGCCAGGCTGATCGCACGCTGTACAAACAGGCCATTCGCGAGCTGGTCGAGGCGGAGGACAACATTGAGCTGTTCCAGGGCGCCGTCGATGATCTGATCGTCGAGGGCAATCGGGTCTGCGGGGTAGTGACCCAGTACGGGCTGGCGCTGCGTGCTCACGCCGTGGTGCTGACCACCGGCACCTTTCTCGGCGGACTGATCCATGTCGGATTCGAAACCCAGCGTGGCGGACGCGCCGGCGACCCGCCTGCGCTGGCCCTGGCCGAACGCCTGCGCGCCCTGCCCTTCAACGTCGGCCGGCTGAAAACCGGTACGCCGCCGCGCATCGATGGTCGCAGCGTGAACTATGCGGTCATGCAGCGTCAGCCGGGTGACGTTCCGATGCCGGTGTTTTCATTTGTTGGCGATGTCAGCGAGCATCCGGAACAGGTGCCATGCTGGATCACCCACACCAATGCGACCACCCATCAGATCATCGGCGAGGCGATGCATCGTTCGCCGCTATACACCGGGCGCATCGAAGGCAGCGGGCCGCGCTACTGCCCGTCCATCGAAGACAAGGTGGTGCGCTTTGCCAGCAAGGACAGCCATCAGATTTTCATCGAACCGGAAGGCTTGCGCACCCACGAGCTGTATCCCAACGGCATCTCCACCAGTCTGCCCTTCGACGTGCAGGTGGCGCTGGTGCGCAGCATTCGCGGACTTGAGCAGGCCCGCCTGCTGCGTCCCGGCTACGCCATCGAGTACGACTACTTCGACCCGCGCGATCTGCGCCCGTCTCTGGCCACCAAGAACCTGGACGGTTTGTATTTCGCCGGCCAGATCAACGGCACCACCGGCTACGAGGAAGCGGCGGCCCAGGGTTTGATCGCCGGGCTGAACGCGGCGCGCCAGGCGCAGGGTCTGGAGCCTTGGTATCCGCGCCGCGATCAGGCCTACATCGGCGTGCTGATCGACGATCTGGTCACCCATGGCACCGACGAGCCCTACCGGATGTTCACCTCGCGCGCCGAGTATCGATTGCAGCTGCGCGAGGACAACGCCGACCTGCGTTTGACCCCGGTCGGCCGAGAGCTGGGGCTGGTGGACGATCAGCGCTGGGGTGCCTTCGCCCGCAAGCGCGAAGCCATCGAGAGCGAAAGCGCACGCCTCAAGGCGCTTTGGGCCAGCCCCAGCAATGCCCTGGGCGCTGCCATCGGCGCAGCGATGGGACAGGCGCTGTCGCGCGAAACCCCGGTGTTTGATCTGCTCAAGCGCCCCGAATTCGACTACACCAAACTGATGGGCGTTGCCGGCGTCGGCCCGGGCATCGCCGATTCCAGCGCCGCCGAGCAGGTGGAGATCCAGTCGCGTTACGAGGGCTACCTGGTCCGACAGCAGACCGAAATCGACCGCAACCGTCGGCATGAAGACCAGGCCATACCCGGTGACTTCGACTACAGCCAGGTGGCTGGTCTGTCGGCAGAAGTGCTGCAGAAGCTGCAGCGGGTGCGCCCGGCCAGCATTGGCCAGGCCGGTCGCATTTCCGGGGTCACGCCGGCGGCGGTGTCGCTGCTGCTGGTCCATCTGCAGCGCGGCGGCAAGAGTAGAGTGGCCTGACCATTCAACTCACAGTCAATCCGCCTTCGAATCAGCCCGCACTCACCTCCGGCAGCGCTGCGCTGACCAGCGCGCCGATCAACCCACTGGCCGCAAAGCACAGCAGGGTCGCGCCGATGCTGACGCTGGCCAGCACCGCACTCAGCGCGCCCACGATCAGCAACAGCAATCCGATGCCGGCGTTGCTGGCAGCCACATACTCGGCACGCTGCTGGGCGTCATCGGCGGCATCGACCACGTAGGTCTTGCGACC
>JAUIFV010000216.1 GCA_030430155.1 Gammaproteobacteria bacterium | reverse complement strand
TCCTCCTCACCACCCTAAACGCCCGCTACGCCCACGCTTCGCTGGGCCTGCGCTATCTGCGCGCCAATCTGGGTGAGCGGCTCGAGGACAGCGCCATCGTCGAGTTCGTGATCGGGAACAAGACCGAGGAGATGGTGGAGAAGCTGCTGGCCCGGCAGCCGCGGATCATTGGCATCGGCGTCTACATCTGGAACGTGGAGGAATGCACCAAGCTGGTCGCCCAGCTCAAGCGGGTGGCACCGGAGGTGATCGTGGTGCTGGGTGGACCGGAGGTGAGCTACGAGTGCGACCGGCAGCGGATCTGCGCGCTGGCCGACTACACCATCACCGGCTGGGGCGATGTCAGCTTCGCGCAGCTGGTTGATCAGCTGCTGGAGGGTGAGGCGCCGAGCGAGCGCATCATCGCCGGCAAGCAGCCGCCGCTGGATACGCTGACCCTGCCCTATGCCGAATACACCGACACCGATATCGCCAAACGCTTTCTCTACGTGGAGGCCTCGCGCGGCTGCCCCTTCAAGTGCGAGTTCTGCCTGTCGGCGCTGGACAAGACCGCCTGGCCGTTCCCGCTGGATGCCTTCATGGCTGAACTGCAGCGGCTCTACCAGCGCGGTGCGCGACAGTTCAAGTTCGTTGATCGCACCTTCAATCTGAAGGTGGACACCTCACTGGCCATCCTGGACTTCTTCCTGGCCAAGCTGGAGCAGGCACCGGAAGATCCGGTCTTCGTGCACTTCGAGCTGATCCCTGACCATCTGCCGGAGCGATTGAAGTCGGCGGTGACCCGTTTTCCGCCCGGCACCATGCAGTTCGAGATCGGCATCCAGAGCTTCGATGAGGAGGTCCAAAGCCGGATTTCGCGGCGGCAAAAGAACGCGGTCGCGCAGAGCAACATCCGCTGGCTGCGCGAGCACACCCAGGCCCATCTGCACGTCGATCTGATCGCCGGGCTGCCCGGCGAGGGCGTGGACAGCTTCGCCGCAGGATTCGACCAGCTGGTTGCCTTGGGCCCGCAGGAGATCCAGTTCGGGATTCTCAAGCGCCTGCGCGGCGCGCCCATCGACCGCCACACCCAGGACTTCGGCCTGCGCTTCAATCCCGATCCGCCCTATAACGTGCTGGCCACCAACGACATCGATTTCCCGACCTTCCAGCGGCTGAGCCGCTTTGCCCGCTATTGGGACATGATCGCCAACTCCGGTCGCTACGGCCGCAGTCTACCGCTGCTGCTGGGCGACTCACCGTTCCACAACTTCCTGGCTTTCAGCGATTGGCTATACGCCAGCACCGGCAAGACCCACGCCCTGGCTTTGGAGCGGATGGTCAACCTGGTCTACCGCCACCTGGTCGAGGAGCGTGGACTTGCCGCTGGCGAAGTTGGCGAGGCGCTGATCGCCGACTACCAATCCTGCGGCGGCAGAGCCCGGCTGCCCTTCGAAAGCGCTGACGCACCGCGACCGCTGCCTCGAGCACAGCGCCAGCCCGGCGCGACTCCGGCGCGGCAGGCACGGCATTTGCGAGGGGGTTGATGAGGGACTGACCGCAGATCAGCGACGACGCTGACGCTCGACCTGAGTTCGTTGCCCTGAGCTCTTACGGGTCGACAAGTCGGGCACGCTGCGCTTTGCCCAACCTACGTTCACTGCCGACCGAAACCGGCTTGCATCCTGGGCCTAGGATTGATGCGCTTCGCTGCGCTCAGCACATCCTACTCAGCGATGATCCTGACCCGCGAAGCGCTCGAAAAACTGGGCCCTGGGCCCTTCTTTCCCGAACTACCAATCGGCGCTAAAGCGATCAGCATCCATCTGCGCCGGAAAGCGCTGCCGATGGGCGTCCAGCGGCGCGCGATCCAACTCGACGATCGCCGCTTGCGGCTGGCCGCCCAGCTCCACCATCGGCTGACCTAGAAAATCGATCACCGCGCTGTCACCGGCGTAGTCGATCTGATTGCCGTCGCTGCCGACGCGGTTGACTGCCGCGACATAGGCCAGATTCTCGATCGCCCTGGCCTGCAGCAGGGTGCGCCAGTGTTGGCGGCGCGGTTTGGGCCAGTTCGCCACCAACAGCAGCAGGTCGTATTCCATTCGCCCGCCCGGACCGAGTCGGTTGCGCAGCCAGACCGGGAAGCGCAGGTCGTAGCAGACCGCGGGAAAGATCCGCAGCCCGCCGAATTCGATGATCGGACGCTGCGCGCCCGGTGCATAGCGCTCATGCTCATTGGCCATGCGGAACAGATGGCGCTTGTCGTAGATCACCGCCTGGCCATCGGGCGGCATCCAGATGAAGCGATTCACCGCGCGGCCGTCCTCAGCCTTGATTACCAGACTGCCAGCGACCACCACCTGGCACTCGGCGGCCAAGGACGCCAGCCAGCGCACATTCTCGCCATCCATGCCTTCGGCCAGCGCAGCCGCGTCGTTGGAAAAGCCGGACAAGAAGGTCTCCGGCAGGACCACCAGATCGCAATCCGGCGCCAGCCGACGCACTTGCGCGCCGTAAAGTTCACGATTGCCGGCCGGATCGTGCCAGCGGGTGTCGGCCTGTACCAAGGCGAGGCGCAGAGTCATCGGCATCGTCATCGAAAATAGTCGCCGGCTATTGTGCCAGCGATGCCGCACATTCACCGAAAACATACGCATGCGTATGGAACATGGCTATACTCATCTCAGGTCACGCCATCAGGAGCTCAGGATGAACACCGAAGTCGCGCAACAGGACCAAACCGAGACCACCGGCGAGCTTCGTTGCGAACTTAGCGTCGCCAAAAACCTGTTCTTCGGCGAGATCGTCGAAGAGAACCTGTTTCCCTATCCGCAGATGCGCGAACGCGATCGCGAGATGCTCGGCATGATGACCGATGCCATCGACCGTTTCCTCAGTGAGAAGAGCGAGGAGTTGGTGGAGATGGACCGGGTCGGCGAGCAGCCCGAGGAGTTTATCCAGGCGTTGCGCGAGATGGGCTTGTTCGGTTTGATCATCGGTGAAAGCCACGGCGGATTGGAACTGTCCAATGCGGCCTACGCCCGGGTGCTGGCGCAGACCAGCAGCCACGACAGCTCGGTGTCGCTGACCATCGGTGCGCACAGCTCCATCGGCATGAAGGGCATCCTGCTGTTCGGCACCGACGAGCAGAAGGCCCGCTATCTGCCTTCGCTGGCCAGCGGCGAGACCATCGCCGCCTTCTGCCTGACCGAATCCGGCGCCGGCTCCGACGCCGCCGCGGTGCGCTGCAAGGCCACCCGGCAGGACGACGGCAGCTGGCTGCTCAACGGTGAGAAGATCTGGATCACCAACGGCGGCATCGCCGGTCTGTACACGGTCTTCGCGCGCACCGACGGTCCGGAAGGCAAGCTCAGCGCGTTCATCGTCGAAGCCGGCTGGGAAGGCGTCAGTCACGGCCCGCATGAGGACAAGATGGGCATCCGCGCCTCCTCCACCACCGCCGTGGCCTTCAGCGACGTGCGGGTACCGGCCGAGAACGTGCTTGGCGAAGTCGGCAAGGGTTTCAAGGTGGCGATGGCGATCCTGAACAACGGCCGCACCGGGCTCGGCGGCGGCGCGGTGGGCGGAATGAAGGCGCTGATCAAGCTGGCCACCGCGCAGGCCAAGGAGCGCAAGCAGTTCGATACCCCGATCGCCGAGTTCGGGCTGGTACGACCATCGACTGTTTCGCCGCCGAGAGCGCGGTGTGGATGGTCGCCCACTACATCGATTCAGGCTGCAAGGACTACTCGGTGGAGGCCGCAATCAGCAAGGTCTTCGCCTCCGATGCGATCCAGCGTGCCGCCCACGAGGCGCTGCAGATCGCCGCTGGAAACGGCTTCATGAAGGAATTCCCCTACGAGAAGATCACTCGCGACACCCGCATCCTGTCGATCTTCGAGGGCACCAACGAGATTCTGCGGCTGTACATCGCGCTGTCCGGGATGAAGGACGTGGGCGCCACGCTGTCCGGCTTGAAGAGCGCGGTGGGCGACATCTTCAACAACCCCATCAAGGGCTTCGGTATCCTCAGCGCTTACGCCGAACGGCGCTTCCGCGCCAGTACCGGCATCGGCACCGACCGCATCGAGCGCCAGCTGGATCCGCGCCTGCGCGCGGTCGCCGAAGTGTTGGAGCGCTACACGGTGGAGCTTTCCAAGGCCGCCGACATGCTGCTGCGCAAGCACGGCAAGAAGATCACCGACTTCCAGTATCAGCAGCAGCGCATCGCCGACGTCACCATCGATTTGTTTGTGGGCCTGTGCGTGCTGTCCCGCGCCGATCACCTGCTGCGCAGCAACGACCCCGAAGCCGAGGCCGCAGTGCAGATCGCCGAGCTGTTCTCCAAGCAGGCGCGGCGCCGCATGGTGCGCAATCTGCGCGGTATTCGTCACAACGAGGATCCGACGCTGGACGCGCTGGCCGGGCGGATCCTGGAGCGTGGCAAGTACGTTTGGGATGTGATTTAGCGAGGGAGCAAAGAAGGGCCCAGGGCTTAGGGCCCAGGGCCCAGGGCCCAGTTTGGCGAGTACGAGCCGCCACGGCTCTTTTCGGATCATTCGGCACATCGGTAGTGGAGAAGGGACGATCAAGCCGCACGTACCGCGCTCTCCTGGGCCCTAAGCCCTGGGCCCTGGGCCCTCCTCCTCCGACTGCGAAGCTCCACGCCACGCGAATCCGCATCAATCCTGTACGGACCTGAGCGGCATCCGCCACAACGAGGATCCGACGCTAGATGCGCTGGCCGGGCGGATACTGGAGCGCGGGCGCTATGTTTGGGATGTGATTTAGCTGGAGAGCAAAGAAGGGCCCAGGGAGTAGGGCCCAGGGCCCAGTTTGGCGAGACCGAGTCGACACGGCCTTTTTTTTGGGGATGATTCCGAACACCGGAAGTGGAGTAAGGACAATCAAGCCGCACCTACCGCGCTCTTCTGGGCCCTGGGCCCTCCTCCTCCGACTGCGCACCTCCACACCACGCGAACCCTCGTCAATCCTGCGAGACCGGGACCTTCCCGTAGTTCCCCATCTCCCCCTGCAGCACCCAACGCCCGTTTTCGTCCTGCAGCAAAGCCATGGTCGCCACCGACTGCCAGGGCCTGCGGAAGTGCTGATTGGTGACCGCGAGCATGGGCATGCGGTCGCCGTCGCTATCGATGCTGTACAGCCGACCTGAGCGCTGCTGCAGGCGGATCCGCGCAGGCGGTCCGCCGAAGCGTCGCGTCAACTCGACGTAACTGCCGGCCATCGCCTGCAACTCAGCCGGCGGGAGCTGCAGTTCCGGCGGAAACGTCGGTGCGGGCAGATCAGCAACGATCTGCGCCTGCACCCGCTCGCGCATGCGCCGCAGCGTCGGCGGCTGGAAGGCGTTGATGACCAGGAAAAACGCCAATTCAGCCTCCTTACTGTAGGCGTAATGGGCCAGGTAGCCGTCGGCATCGCCACCGTGACCGTGAAAGCTGTAGCCGCGATACTGATAGTGGTAGTTGCCCATGCCGCGACCAAAGCGCAGGCCGCTGCGCGCGGCCAGGGTGTCGGAAGGATCTTCCAGCAGGCGCATGCTGTCCGCGCTGAGAAAGCGCCCGTTGTCGGTATCGCCAAGGCGCAGCAGCATCTGCAAGAAAGGTCGCATCGCCGCCGGACGCAGGTTCAACGCCGCTGCCGGTCTGTAGATGATGTGCCAGTACTCGATGGGGCTGGCGCCATCGCGGTTGTATCCGGTCGCCAGATGGCGGACCACCTCAGCGCTGCGCAGGAAGCTGGCCTCGGTCATGTCCAGCGGATCCAACACCTGCTGTTGCGCCAATGCCTCGAAAGACGCGCCGGCGACCTGTTCCAGCGCCAGTCCGACCAGCCCCGCACCAGAGTTGGAGTAGGCCGTGTGCTGCCCGGGTGGCCAGCGCAGCCGGCGCGACTGCGGACGGATCGCCAGCGCCTCGGCCAGGCTCAACTCGCCCTGGTTGGGATAGTCGAATTCCAGCCGACTCATATCGGTGAGACCGCCGCTGTGCTGCAGCAGCTGTGCAAGCGTCAGCACACGTTGTTCAGCCCATGGATTGGGCGGACTCAACTCGCCCAGACTCTCCCGTAGTGGCGCGTCCAGAACGATCTCGCCTTGCTCGGCCATCCGCAGCGCCGTCAGCGCGGTGAAGCTCTTGGCGATGGAACCGACCCGAAACCAGGTTTGGGCGTCCACCGGCCGGCCGCTGGCCCGATCCGCCAACCCCACGTATGCGGCGCAGCGCGGTCGCTGCGCATCCACCACCAACAGCGCAAAACCAGCCACGTTGGCGGCATCGGAGATCTCAGCTATGTCGGCCACCGCCTGGCGCCAAGCCGGGTCGGTGCATTCGGCCAGACCCGGCTGGGCCTCGGGCGCTACGGTGGGCGCCGCTAGTCCGCATATTTCATATGTGTTCGTCGCGAGGGCGTTGGAGTCTCCGGCGGCCGTATTAGAAGACTCATGAAATATGCGAGCTAGGCCTTGGCCCAGCGCTGGCTCAAGACTGAACGCACCCAGCATCAGCGCGCCGACGAATGTGAGTCCAGGGCGGATAGCGATGCTTCCTCGTCACACGACAGCCGAAGTTTAAGCCGCGATCAATGATCCGTCCCGAACCCGGTTTCAACTCACAAGCGATGCAGACAGATTCACCACGGTTTGACCGATCAATGGCTAGCCTGAACCGGTCGGTTAGATTGGAGCGGAACATGCGGCGTTCGAACTTCATCTCGGGCTTGGCAATGACCGCCAGTGTGCTGATCTACGTTCCCGCCCACGCCCAGAACAGCTGGGTCACGCCGGCAGCATCCTGGTCGTCGGTCTGAGCACCGCAATCAGCCGCAGCGGGCGCCTGCTCGCCGCTCGTCTAGACGCGGACGGCACGCTGATCTGGCAGCGCGAGTACGCGCTGAGCGAACTGGGCCAGCGCGGCACCGATGTTTTGCCCTTGGCCGACGGTGGCGCGATCCTGGTCGGCAGCGCTCGACTGCCCGGTGGCAGCGGCGACAACCGGCCCTGGTTGCTGCGCGTAGACGCTGCTGGCGAGATCGTCTGGAACAGCGTCGATGGACTAACCCAACAGATTGCTGTGGACTCGGCCATCGTCAGCGCAACCGTGCTCAGCAATGGCGACCTGGTCATCGCCGGCGGCACCAACACCGTCACCGACGTGCAGGACCCGTGGTTGGCCAAGATCGACGCTCACGGGGCGCTGCTGCAGTTCGTCAGCTACCCGCCCGCCGGCGGACCAGGTTTCGGCGTGGCCACCTACGTCGACGATCTGCAGGCCACTCCGGACGGCGGCCTGGTGATCAGCGGCAGCGCCACCTCCGGTCCCGGCTCGGCGCTGCTGTGGCAG
>JAUIFV010000017.1 GCA_030430155.1 Gammaproteobacteria bacterium | reverse complement strand
CATCGCTCCATGCACCCCGACCACCGCCGGGATGTTCATGGATCGGGCGACGATCACGGCATGACTCGTCTTGCCGCCCCCGGCGGTGACCAATCCCAACGCCGATTCATTCCGCATCTATTTCCCGCGCGATGACGGCAGCGCCCCGGTGAAGCCGATCTTCCGTCACTCCATCACCACGGTAGTCAGCGGCGCCACTACGCCGGTCACCGGTTCACCGACCCGTTTCCGGATCGGCCTGGCAATCCGCAACCCGACGCCCTATCCAATCACCTTCAATGCCAGCAACCTGGTTGCGGTCACCGTGCCGGCCAGCGATGCCAACGCCACCCGCAGCTACCAAGGCAACTTCACCACCAACTGCGGCGCTGTGGTGAGTCAACCCAGCATCGGTGGCAGCGGCGCGTTGACCTGGAATCCCGGCAGCATTGCCGCCGGCGGCAGCTGCGACGCCTCATATGAGATCAGCGTCACGCCCATCAACACCGGGAGGCACCGGCTGACCGCAACCACCGCCACCGGCACCACCGCCAATATCCTTGACGAGACCGGCGCAGCTTTTCGTCTGGGACCGCTGTGTGAGCTGGCAATTGAGACTGGCACCGATTACAGCAGCGTGCCGGTGAGCATCGGCTACGTGCGCGCACAGCCTGAGGCCGGCGGCGTGGCCCTGGAATTCGAGACCCTGTCGGAGACTGGCAGTCTGTATTTCCGCGTGCTCGATGCCGATCGACCCGAGGTCGAACTTGCCGAGCGGATCGGCGCCAAGGCCACTGCGGACCACGAACCGAGCCTGTACAGCGTGGCGATGCGAGCGCCCAGCGCCGGCCGGTTCCTGATCGAACAGGTGGAGTACGGCGGCAAGATCCAACGCTTCGGGCCCTACGCCAGCAACGCAGAGCACGGCCAACGACTCACCCGCAATCGCGTCGACTGGCTCGCCATCAATGCCGAGCAGGCCCGTTTCGAAGCCACTGCCGCGCCGCGCTCGGGCACCTCGATGGCCGAGCTGAAGATCGACCAGAGTGGGCTCTATCGAGTCGACTACGCCACGCTGTTGGCCGCGGGAGTGGATCTGAGCAGTATCCCGGTCCAAGAACTGGCTTTGATCAGTGACGGCCGGCCCATCGCAAGATCGATCCTCAGCGCCGACGGCAGCTTCGGCACGGGCGACTTTATCGAGTTCTACGCCAATGCGCCCGCCCAGCCTCATTACGGGCGCACCCGCAGCTACTGGCTGACCCAGCGTCCGGGGATGGCCAAGGACTGGCCGCAAAGCATGCAGCGACCAGATCCCGCATCGGCTGCTGGCTTGCAGCAGCGCAGCGTTCGTCTGGACGACAACCGCGCCTATGCGGTTGGATCACCGTTGAGCGACCCGTGGTTCCTGCGCCGGCTCTCGCGCAGCGGTGCGGCAATGAACAGCGTCAGCGAGTCGCTGCAGCTCAGCGGGGTAGCCATCGATCAGCCGGCGCGGCTGCGGCTCAGCGCCTGGGGTGGCCTCGATTATCCCGATGCTGATGCCGATCACGCGGTCAGCGTGGCGATCAATGGGCTGCCGCTCGCCGAGTATCGGTTTGACGGGGTCAATGCGCTGCTACGCAGCATCGAGGTTCCGCCTGGCGTGCTGGTCGAAGGCGCCAACGAGGTGACCATCAGCCTGCTACCCACCGGCTATCCCACCGATCGCGTCCACATTGAATCGCTGCAGATCGACTACGTCGGCGCCAGCGCTGCCGCCGACGGACGGTGGGTCGTACAGCTTGCTCCTGAAGAAGGCCAGACACCAACTCCACCCAGCGCCATCTCCGCGCTCGGTTTCGAGTCGGTCGAACCGAGCAACTGCCTGGCCGATTGCGCGGCCTATCGCATCGCCGGCTTTGATGCGGCGCCGAAGCTATTCCAAGTCAACGGCGACGATGTGGTTGAGCTGCTCGGCGCGCAGCCGGAAGGCGACGATTGGTTCGTTGCCGTCCCTGGTCCAGGCGAGTATGTGGCCGTGGATACGGCGCTGACGCCGCAGATCAGCGTCCCGAGTGCGACCCCGCCACGCCTGGAGGCGGTCGATCTGCTGATCATCAGTCACCCTACCTTCGTCGAGGCGCTGGCACCACTGGTCGCGCAGCGTCGCAGTGAAGGGCTGCTCACAGAAGTGGTGACCACCGAAGCGATCTACCAGCAGCAACTGGCGGCTTATCCCAGCGCAACGGTTGTTGCCGAGTTTCTGCGCGACCAGGGTGCCAGCGGCGCGCAGCCACGCTACTTGTTGCTGGTCGGCGGCGACAGCTACGACTATGACGACGTGCTCGGACTGGGCAGCCGCAGCTTCCTGCCCACCTTCTACCGCCGCACCGGCACTTTGGTGAGCCACGCGCCCACGGACCTGCCCTACGCCGACCTGAATGGCGACGGGCAGCCGGATATCGCGGTTGGCCGCTGGCCGGTCCGCAGCGCAATCGAGGTGCAAAGGCTGGTCGCCAAGACGCTGCAATTCGGATCCAACGCGACCCAATCTGGCGCCCTGCTGGTCTCCGACCGCAACGCCGACGAATACAGTTTCGCCGAGCAGAACCTGATCATGTCAGCCGGAATCGGCTATGGCGGCCTGCAGAGCAGTTTGGATCTGAATCAGTTTTCCGCGGGCAGCACCGGCACCGCGCTGGCCCGCAACCAACTCGTCGACGCGCTGGCGGACGGCCGCCGCTGGCTGAACTACTTCGGTCACGCCAGCCCCTCACGCTGGACTGGCGATGGATTACTCAGCGCCAGCGACGTCGCCAATGGGTTGCTGGCCGACACCGCCGAACCTTTCCTGGCGACCCAATGGGGCTGCTGGGGTGCCTACTTCGTACTGCCCGAGTACAACTCGCTGGCCCACACGCTGCTCGCCTCCGAGCGCGCCGCCGTCGCGGTGATCGGGGCATCCACGCTGACCGAAACCGGACCATCCACGGCATTGGGCGCCGCCATGCTGACGCGCTTGGACAAGGATGCACGCCTCGGTGACGTCTGGCGCAGTGGACTGGCCGAACAGATACGGCGCGACCCACAGGCTATCGATGTCAATCTGGGCACCGTTCTGCTTGGTGATCCGAGCATGCCGCTGCGATAGGCCTTTGCCATCGAGCTGGGTGTGCGCGTGCTCGCACCCAGTCAGGGCGCAGCGGCCTGCAGCCGCTTGGCCAGATAGGCCTTGGCAAAACGCCACTGACGGCCAACGGTGGCGGTCGAAGAGCCCATCACCTTGGCGATCTCTTCAGTTTTCAGTCCGGAGAAGAACTTCAACTCCACCACCTGCGCCAGCGGCGCATCGTCGGCCTCCAGATCGGTCAGGGCGCTGTCCACCAGCAGCCAATCCACCGATTCGTCGAGCACCGGATGTTCGGCATCGGTGAGTTCGTCCAGCGCAACGAAGGGGGTCGCGCCGCCGCGCTTGAGGCTGTTGCGCTTGCGCAGGTAATCGACTACGACCCGCCTTACCAGGGTCGCCGCCACGGCGTAGAAATGCTCGCGGTTCTCCCACCAAACGCGCTGATCGCTGAGCTTCAGAAAGGCCTCATGGGCCAGCTCGGTGGGGCGCAGGGTGAAGTGTTCCGAGTCGCCACCCAGCTGCTTCTGCGCCATCGCCCGCAGCGCCGGGTAGACCGCCTCCAACAGCGACTCACGGGCCGCCTTGTCGCCCTCGCGCCAACGCGACAGCAGGGCGGTGACTTGCACGGCAGCTTCGCTCATAGCACCCCTTTGGCCCTGGATTGCCCTGCCAGACTATGCCGGCAGGATCCTCAACACTAGGTTAACCGCTCTCACGACAGACACGGACCTGTCAAACCAATGCGAGTTCCAAGCCGTGCAGCAAGGCTCCATCAGCGAAACTCTCATGGGCCCGCACACGCGCTCGATCCTTGCTGGCCTCGCTCAGCGTGGTCTGCCCTCGCCGCTCGCCTGCCAATTCCACCGCCAGCGCGCCATGGCGACCACTGCTGGCGGCCGGGTGTAGCAGCGCCAACATCGCCAAGGGGTCGGCAAAGGCCCAGGTCTGCGCACCCTTGGCGGCAACGAAGGCGGCGGTGCGGCGGCTGATGCGCTGCATCAAACGCGCCTTTGGGGTGTCGGCGGCGAGCAGCGTTTCGACCGCGGCGACTGCCGGCGCGTAGCGCAGCGTCGCCGACCAGTCCACCAATTCCAACTCCGGCCATTCGCGAAACACCACCTCGGCGGCTTCGGGGTCGAAACCGATATTGAACTCGGCGTAGGGCGTGGTGTTGCCAGGGCCATCAATAGCACCACCCATCACCACCAGCCGCTTGATGCGCTGCGGCAGCTGCGGATCCAATCGCAGCGCCAGCGCCAGATTGGTTAGCGGCCCCAGCGCGATCAGCTCCAACTCGCCGGCATGGCTATGGGACAGTTCCAACATGGCCACGGCGGCCGCTGTGGTCGACAGCGGCGCTTGCGGATCCGGCAGCTGCGCGTCGCCAAATCCATCGCTGCCGTGCACGTGTGCGGCGTCGCCGGTGGATGCGAGCAGCGGTCGCTGCGCGCCGGGATAAACCGGCACCGGTCGATCGATCAGATCGACCAGCACACGCGCGTTGCGCAAGGTGTGCGCCAAACCAACGTTGCCGCCGACCACAGTCAGCCCGGCCAGATCGATATCCGGCGCCGCCGCGGCCATCAGTATGGCCCAGGCATCGTCGACCCCGGGGTCAGTGTCGATCAGCAGCGGTCTGCGCTTGGCCAATGGTCGTTTCCGTTTCGCCGATGCAAGCGGTCAGTCTGCCACGGCAGCAACGCGGAGGTGAATCCGTTTCCCTGCTGCGTGCGGGGATGCACACGAACGTTCTCGGCGCAAGGTTAATGTGGAATGTGAACACCCGATTCAGGTAACGTCGGCGGCCACCCGCTGCCTGGAGTGCTGATATGCGATTGCGCCTGCTGCTTGCGCTGCTTTCCTGGCCGATGTTGGCCAACGCCGATGTCGTTGTTCGTGTCGAGGGTACCGCCGCCGTGCCCGCCGCCCTGAGCGTGCAAAGGCAGCTGGACTACGGCAGCTACCAGCTGCTGCGCTTGGATCAGGCGGCGCTGGCCGAACTGCGGCGCGCCGGCACACCGCATACGGTGGTCGAGCATGCCGACGTGATCAGCTTCGGCGCGCATCGCTTCGATCCGCTGCAGGCCGCGCCGGCACTATTGGCGCCGCGCGACGCGCAGGGCCGCTATTTCCAACTGGTGCAGTGGTTCGGACCGCCGCGGCAGAGCGATCTGGATGCGCTGCGTGATGCGGGCCTGCAGCCGCTGCAGTACTACCCCGGGAATGCCTATCTGGTGTGGGGTGATCAGACCGCCAGCAACGCCACCCGCGCGCTCGGCAATGTGCGCTGGGTGGGTGACTTCGGCGAATCGCTGAAAGCCAGCGCCGATCTGGCCAAGCGCAATGGCGTGATTACAAACGTCGCCGTGCAGTTCATCAACAACGGCAACGTCGAGCAGACCCTGGATGCCTTGCGCAACGCCGGCGCACAGGTGTTGAGCTCACATGCGGCGCAGCCGGATAAGCGTTTTTACGAGGCCATCGTGGTCGCCGATGCGGCGCGCCTGGACAGCTTTGCGCGCATCGCCGAAGTGCTTTGGTACGGCTATCAGAGCCCCGAAGGCAAGCTGGAGGACGAAATGTCCAGCCAGATCGTCGGCGGCAACTATGTCGGCGGCACCCCGCAGCTGGGCTACTTGAGTTTTCTCGCCGGCATCGGCTACGACGGCAGCGGGGTGACCTGGGCGGTCACCGACAGCGGCGTGGACCTGTCCCACCCGGAGTTCGTCGGCCGCATTGCCGGCGGCTACACCTACCCGGGCTGCCCGGCCGGCAACGGCCCCGGCGATGACCCGGCCAGCGGCGGTCACGGCACTCACGTGGCCGGCATCGTCGCCGGACCCGGGGTGCTCGGGCTGGTCGACGGCGACGGCTTCAACTACGCCATCGGCGTCGCTCCTGGCGCGCAGATCTTCGCCCAGAACCCGATCTGCAGCGGCGGCGTGCCGTGGCCCCCGGCCGGCGGCTGGCAGGAGCTGAGCAAGCGCGCGCTGGCCGGCGGCGCGGTGGGCACCAACGCCAGCTGGACCAGCGGCGAAGGCGCCAATCACGGCTATCAGAATTCCGAGCGCACCTTCGACTTCATCGTTCGCGACGGCGATTTCGATACCGCCGGGGTGGCCGAACAGTTCTACTACGTGTTCTCCGCAGGTAACAGCGGTCCCGGCGCCAGCACCCTGACCGCACCCAAGGAGGCCAAGAATCCGATCGTGGTCGCCGCATCCAACAATCAGCGTGCCGGTTCCATTGAGAGCATCGCCAGTTTCTCCAGTCGCGGACCCTCGGTGGACGGACGCACCTTCCCGACCATTGCCGCACCGGGAGCGACCATCGCCTCGACCCGCCGGGTGGCCAGCGCATCGCAGTGCAGTACGCCCATTTCCGGCACCAGCAATCAGATGTCCTTCTGCTCCGGTACCAGCATGGCCGCGCCGCACGTCTCCGGGCTGGGGGCGCTGCTGGTGCAGTGGTGGCGAGCCACCCGCGGCCCCGGTGGCGACCCCAGCCCGGCGATGCTCAAGGCGCTGATGGTCAACGGCGCGCAGGACATGGCCAACGTGGCCACCATCCCCAACAACACCGAAGGCTGGGGCCGGATACATATCCCCGACACGCTGGCCGAGGGCACCTCGCGCCACTACATCGACCAAACCGAGATACTCGATGACGCGGGCGCGGTGTATGAGCTGCAGGTGGGCGTGGTCGACAGCGGTGAGCCGCTGCGGATCAGCCTGGCCTGGAGTGACGCCCCCGGCGCTATCGGCGCCAACCCGGCCCTGGTCAACGATCTGGATCTGGAGGTGGACGTCGACGGTCAGACCTATCTGGGCAACGTTTTCAGCAGTGGACTGTCGGCCACCGGCGGCAGCGCCGATCGAATCAACAACCTGGAGAATGTGTTCCTGGCCAGCGCCAGCGGCGCGGTGACCATCCGCGTCCGCGCCAACGCCATATCCGGTGACGGCGTGCCCTTCGTCGGCGACATGACCGACCAGGATTTCGCCCTGGTTTGCACCAACTGCGCGCAGAATCCGAACTATGCACTCAACGCCACCGGCGGCGGACAGTCGGTGTGCGCACCGGATGATGCGGTTTTTGATCTGCAGATCGGCTCAATCCTTGGCTACACCGATCCGGTGACCTTGAGCGCCAGCGGCGAGCCGGCCGGCGCTACCGTCAGCTTCAGCGACAATCCGGTCAATCCCCCGGGCAGCAGCACGCTGACCATCGGCAATACCGGCGCCGCCAGCGCCGGCGACTACACCATCAACGTGCAGGCCGATTCCACCTCGGGCCAGCAGAATCGCGATCTGCCATTGCAGCTGCATACGCAGGCGCCGGCCGTGCCGATGCTGCTCACGCCGGCCGATGCGGCAAACAATCAGCCGGTGCAGCCCAGCTTCACCTGGAGCGCGCCGGCGCAAAGCGGTAGCTATCTGATCGAGATTGCCGACGATCCGGGCTTTGGCAACATCGTCGACAGCGCCATGGTCGACAGCGCCGAATACACCAGCGCGGTGGTGCTCAACTCCAACAGCATCTACTACTGGCGGGTGTCCGCCGCCAACAGCTGCGGCAGCAGCGCCAGCGCACCGGCATTCAGCTTCATCACCGCGCCGGCGCCCGGCGACTGCAGCATCGGCAATCAGGTCAATACCGCATTCAGCACCGACTTCGAGTCCGGCCCCGGCGCCTGGACCACCGGCGGCAACAACAACTCCTGGCAGCTGTCGACGACTCAGGCCAACTCCGGGACCACGTCCTGGCATGCCAACGATCCCACCAGCGTCAGCGATCAGCACCTGATTTCGCCGCCGATCGCGCTGCCTGCCAATCAATCACCGCTGACCCTGCAGTTCTTCCACCGCCGCGATATTGAGGACAACCAGCAGGTCAACTGCTGGGATGCCGGTATCCTGGAAGCCTCCACCGACGGTGGCGCAAGCTGGAATCAGATTCTCGATCCAGCCATGCTCACCGACCCCTACACCGGAACAGTGAGCGGCAATACCAACCCCTTGGCAGGACTGCGCGGCTGGTGCGATTTTCAGGACTGGACCCGAGCCATCGTCGACATCGATGCGCTGGCAGGACAAACGGCGCAGTTCCGCTTCCGGCTGGGCTCGGACGGCAGCGTTGGCGCCGAGGGCTGGTATGTGGACGACGTCAAGGTGCAGTCCTGTCCCGACGGGAGCTTCATCTTCGAGAACGGTTTCGAATAGTCGAGCATGGGCGCGCGCGGCCGCGTTTGTAGCCAAGCGGCCGCGCAGCGCATAAATTGACAGTGACCGCGAGCCGGATGCGCTGCGGTGACACAGGGGCGCCGGTCCGACTCGAATCGGCGAAGTATCGAGTAAGCGGTATCAGCAGCAACAGCTTGTCAAACTGCACGGGTCGAGGGTGCCGGCGTCGGTCGCGCATCTCGCTGCTGTGCGCGCCCATGCTGGCGTTGCTGGTGGGCCTGCCGATCTGTGCCGAGGCGCAGACAGCCAGGCTGAGCGTGGCCGGTCGCGACTTCGACCCGCTACGACTGCCCGCACTGCAGTTCGGCAGCGCCGGCGAGGACGCGCAGGGCCGGGGTTTGCGCCTGCTGCAATGGACCGACGCGCCGACCCAACGCGAGTTGGACCGGATTCGGGCCAGCGGCGCCGTGGCGCTGCAGTATTACCCGGACAACGGCTATCTGGTCTGGAGCGACAGCGCGGCGCTGGCACAGATTGCCAGCGACCCCAGCGTGCGCTGGAGCGGCGATTTCGGACCCGGCCTAAAGACCTCCGCGAATCTACTCAGCGGCGCTGCCGAGTTGATCAGCGTCCACTTCTACGTCAACGGCGCAGCGCAGCAGTCGCTGCAGTCTTTCGTCGCCCTGGGCGCCCGCATTGTTGCCGAGGCACCGGCGCAACCGGACCGACGACTGCACAATGCCTATCTGCAGATCGATCCGGCACGACTACCGGCGCTGGCGCAGATCGCCGAGGTGATCTGGATCGGCGAGGCGGCAGCGCAACCGCACAGCGAGGACGAGCTCAGCGCGTTGGTGCTGGCCGGCAATCCGCCCAACGGCAGCACTCCGGTTCCGGGCTATCTGGCCTACCTGAATCTGCTTGGCTTGGATGGCGCCGGAGTGCGCTGGGGAGTCAGCGATGAAGGCGTGGATCTGACCCATCCGGAGTTCGCCGGACGCATCGCCGCCGGCTACAGCTTTCCCGGCTGCCCGGCCGGCAACGGGCCTGGCGACGACAGCGACGCCGGCGGCCACGGCACCCACGTCGCCGGAATCCTTGGTGGCTCGGGCGCTGGATCGTTCACCGATCCGGCAGGTTTCTACTACGGCGTCGGGGTCGCACCCAAGGTGCAGATCTACGCCCAGAACATCCTCTGTCGCGGCGGCACACCCACTTTCCCGCCGGAGGGTGGCTGGCAGTCGCTGAGCAAGCGCGCCATCGAAGCCGGCGCGATCGGCACCAACGCCAGTTTCACCACCGGCGAGGGCATCCGGCACGGCTATCAGAGCATCGAGCGGCTGTTCGACGTGATGGTCCGCGACGGCAACTTCGACACCAGCACCGAGTTGGAACCGCTGGCCATCGTCTTCTCCGCAGGCAACTCTGGCCCTTCGGTGAGCACGCTGACCGCACCCAAGGAGGCCAAGAACGTCATCGTGGTCGGCGCCACCCAGTCGCCGCGAGTGGGCGACCCGGACGAAGTTTTGACCGGCTCCAGCCGCGGGCCTACCCAGGATGGCCGGATCGCGCCGACCGTGGTTGCGCCCGGGGCCGATATCGCCTCCAGCCGACGGCTGGACGGCGGCACGCTGTGCAATCAACCGGAGATTCCCGACACCGCCGGGCTGTACGCCTACTGCTCCGGCACCAGCATGGCCGCGCCACACGTCTCCGGGCTGGCCGCGCTGCTGGTGCAGTGGTGGCGACAGCAGTTCGCCGGCAGCCAACCCTCGCCGGCCATGCTCAAGGCGCTGCTCATCGAAGGCGCCGAGGACAGCGCGGCGGTGGCGGCGGTGACGCCCAACCCGGAGGAAGGCTTTGGCCGCGCGATGCTGCCGATGATGGTTCGCGAAGGGCGCACACCCTGGGTCATTGATCAGACCGAGACTCTCGACGACAGCGGCGAAATCCATCGGTTTGCCCTCGCCCCTATCGACGATCAGCTACCGGTGCGGGTGGTGCTGACCTGGACCGACGCCCCCGGGGCAATCGGGGCTTCCCCGGCCCTGGTCAACGACCTGGATTTGCAGGTACAGCGCGGCGCGGTGCCGACCGGCGGCAATCACACCAGCCTGGGTGCAGCGCCGGATCGGCTCAACAACGCCGAACAGGCCTTTCTGCCGCCCTCCGATGCGCCCCTGGTGGTGCGGGTGAAGGCTCATCAACTGCCCGGTGACGGTGTGCCCTTCCACGGCGACGAAACCGATCAGGACTACGCCCTGCTCTGCCACAACTGCGCGCCGACGGCAGGCTTCGATATCACCGACGGCATAGTCTCAACCGCCGTGTGCGCCGGCGAGCAGGCCAGCTTCGAGGTCCCAGTGCTGCGCTTGGCCCCAGGACTGGGCACCATCAGCGCCAGTCTGGACGCACTCCCCGGCGGCCTCAATGTGGTTGTCAGCCCAGGATCGCTAAGCGGCGATGGCCAATTTGAGGTCACCGTCGGCGGGACTGCCGGCGTGGAGGGTGGCAGCTACGCATTCATCCTCAACCTGTCCTCGGCAAGCTTCCAGCTCGGGCAAAGACTGGCGCTGAGCGTGGCCGAGGCTATACCGACGGCAAGCAGTCTGACCGCGCCAACGGGAGGATCGGAGGCGAGCAGTCTGCGTCCGCTGCTGCGCTGGTCGCCGCGCACGCAGGTCAGCAGCTACCGACTGGAACTATCCACGGCAGCCGATTTTTCCAACCCGCTGGTCGACCTCAATCTGACCGACACTCGCTATCGCCCGGCGGTCGATCTGCAGCCCGAGACCCAGTACCACTGGCGCATCACCACCAGCAACGCCTGCGGCACCGGGGCCAGCAGCAGCGCCAGTTTCCGCACTCCGGCCGCGCCTGGTAGTTGCCCGCAAGGCACCCGCAAGATGCTGCTCTATCGCGACGCCATGGAGCCGCCGCAGCCCGGCTGGGAGGCCAACCCTGACGATTCCATCAACACTTGGGTCGTATCGACGCTGCGTGCGAGCAGTCCCACCCGAAGCTGGAAGGTTTCAGGATTTGGGGTCACCGCCGACCAGAATC
The DNA here is from genome assembly GCA_030430155.1 of Gammaproteobacteria bacterium. Classification (GTDB taxonomy): domain Bacteria; phylum Pseudomonadota; class Gammaproteobacteria; order Xanthomonadales; family SZUA-5; genus SZUA-5. The sequence goes on along the minus strand of JAUIFV010000017.1, from coordinate 32,382 downwards.
TGGATTCGCCGCCGATCAACCTGCCGCCAGCGGCCGAGCGACCGGTGCTCAGCTTCCGCCACTGGCGCAACATCGAGCGACGCAACGCCGAGCTGTGCTGGGACGGCGCCGTCCTCGACGTACGTTCGGCGACCGGCGGGACCGTGCCGATCGACGTCGAACGCTTCCAACAGGGCCGCCCGGAACGGCTGATGGCACCGACCAGCCCCAGCCCAGGACGCCCAGCCTGGTGCGGACAATCCGAATTCGAAACCGCCATCGTCGACCTACGCGGCGTCGCCGGCCAAACCCAGCGCTTCCGCTTCCGCATGCTCAACGATGCCCGCCAGGGCACGGAAGGCTGGTATGTGGATGACTTTGAGGTGCACAGCTGCGTTCCTGAGGATGTGTTGTTTCGGAACGGGATGGGCGGCGAGCCGCGCTGAGCTCAGGGCCCAGGGAATAGGGCCCAGGGCCCAGATGAGATGCGGCCAGTCAGGCCTTTCCTGTGCCCTGGGCCCTATTCCCTGGGCCCTGGGCTCTCGCTGAGCAAAGGCACCCCCGGATACAGCCGCCGCAGATCCGCCACCATCCCCTCGTGCAGCGGATGAAAGCGCTGCAGCGGCTGGCCGTCGGCGCCGACGGCATCGACCGCGAGCAGACCCAGCTCCGGATCCATATGCGCGCGCAGCCGGTCGGGAGCAGTGTCGTTGTCGCCTTCGATGACGAAGCTGCCGTCGAGCAGGCGGCCGTCCAGCAGCGCCTGCGGCGGCTGCGCGGGAGCGGCGACGGCTTGCCAGGGCACGCCGTGCAGGCGCAATCCCATCTGCACGGCGCGCTCCAGGCGCAGCCGGCTGCGGGTGAGTTCGGGGACCGGCAGCTGCGGATCCAGCGGTTGAAAACGCATCCGTGCGCGCTTGCCGTCCCAACCCCAGTGCGCACCGCTGGGATGCTCTAGTACCACCGGCCGTTGCGGCTGCAGCAGGCAGGCCTCCAGCAGGTCGGCAAGCAAGCCCAGATTGGCCTGTTCGTATTGCGAACGCAGCAGGGCAAGCAAGTCCATCTGGGTCATGTAGCGGGCGTGAGCGATCCGGGTTCCGAACCAGCTGGCCAGCGCCATCGCCACCGGTGGCGCGCACTCGCCGCGCTCGAGCAGATCCTGCTCCAGCTGCTCGTCCACGGCGTTGAGCGCTTGCGCCTCGCCGACTAATGCCATCGGCAGCACTCGCAGCGGCGTCGGCGGTCGCCCGCTATCGGGCTGCAGCTTGGGCGAGGGCAGCTGCCGATCCACCGCGCCCAGGAACAGCAATCGGGACTCAAATCCGCCGCCGGACAGGCTGAGGCGGTACTGATCGTGCAGCTCAACAAACAGCGGCAGCCCCGGAGAGAGCAGCTCGGCCGGATCAAAACTGGCCCCGACCATGCACACCCCGGCTTCGCGCACCCGCGGCGCGATGCGTCCCAGGTCGTGGGCCATCAGCATGCCCAACTCCTCGGCGCCGGCGCGGGGCAGCGCGGTCTGCAGACGCTGCGCCGCGGCCGCCGACCAGTCGCTTTCAGCCACCTCAAACAGCACGAAGACCGGCACTGTGGCCAGCTGATCCAGACGCAGCATGGTGATCCCTATCGACAGTCAGCCCGGCACCATAGCCGGTTGTGCAGACAAGTCCAGTGAAGCCGCGTCGCGACAGGCGCAGCGCCGCGCATCGGTTAAACTTCGCAGTCTTTTCCCGCTCGCCTGGAAGGCGCGGGTCGTCATGCCGTTTGAGGAGTACCAATGAGTCTGACCAAGCCGCGCACCATGCCCGGTGTGCTCGAGCTGCTGCCGCTGGACCAGATCGCGTTCATGGAGATGCTCGACAGCATTCGCGCCGGTTTCGAGCGCTACGGCTTTCTGCCCATCGAGACCCCGGCCATCGAGCTCAGCCACGTGCTGCTGACCAAGACCGGCGGCGAAACCGAACGGCAGGTTTACTTCGTCCAGTCCACCGGCAGCCTGAACAAGGGCGGCGACCCGGAGCTGGCGCTGCGTTTCGATCTGACCGTGCCGCTGGCGCGCTACGTGGCCGAGCACGAGCATCAGCTCAACTTCCCCTTCCGCCGCTATCAGATGCAGCGGGTGTACCGCGGCGAGAGCGCGCAGCGCGGTCGCTTCCGCGAGTTCTACCAGTGCGACGTGGACGTGATCGGCAAGGACAGCCTGTCGCCGCGCTTCGACGCCGAGCTGGTGGCGGTGATCTATCAGGTCTTCCAGGCGCTCAAGGTCGGGCCCTTCCAGGTCCGGGTCAATCACCGCATGCTGATGCGCGGTCTGCTCGAACACTTGGGCGTGGCCGATGCCGAGATGCAGACCCTGGTGCTGCGCGAAGTGGACAAGCTGGACAAGCGCGGTGTGGACCACGTACGCCAGAGCCTGGCCGGCGGCGAGATTGGTCTGGGCGCGGCGGCCATCGATCAGCTGTTCGACTTCGTCGGCTTCCGCTCTGCAAACGTGGACGAGGCGCTGGCCAAGCTTGAGGCGCTGCCGGACAGCAACGCCGCGCTGCAGCAGGGCATCAGCGAGCTGCGTGAGGTGATCACCCTGGTTCGCGCCTTCGGCGTGCCTGAGTCCTTCTTTGCCTGGGACTGCGCCATCGCCCGCGGCCTGGACTACTACACCGGCACCGTTTACGAGACCGTGCTTACCGAGCATCCGGAGATCGGCAGCGTCTGCTCCGGCGGGCGCTATGAGAATCTGGCCAGCAACTACACCAAGAGCAAGCTGCCCGGGGTCGGTATATCCATCGGCGCCACCCGACTGTACTGGCAGCTGCGCGAGGCCGGCCTGATCGGCAGCGGTCGCAGCTCGGTGGCGGTGCTGGTGACCCAGATGGACCCGGCGCTGTTTGCCGAATACGCCGAGCTGGCCGCACTGCTGCGCGGCGCCGGTATCAACACCGAGCTGCAGCTGGAATCGGGCAAGCTGGGCAAGCAGCTCAAGTACGCCGACAAGGCAGGCATCCCCTTCGCGGTGATCGTCGGCCCAGACGAGCTTGCCAAGGGCGTGGTGCAGGTCAAGGATCTGCAGCGCCAGGAGCAGTTCGAGGTAGCCCGCGATGAGCTGGTCGCCAGCCTGCGGGTGGAGATCGAGCAGTTCCGCGCCATGCCGCTGGGCCCGCTGGGCGAATCGGCGTCAGAGCAGTCATGAGCGCCCAGACCATACGCCTGAGCGGCGCCGGCCTGACTCGCGCGCAGCTGATCGCCGTCGCCCGCGGCGGTGCGCAGGTGAGCATCGACCCCGCGGCACTGGCGCGGGTGGCCAGGGCGGCCGATTTCCTGGGCCAGCAGCTCAGCCGCGGCGAGCCCATCTACGGCGTCACCACCGGTTTCGGCAGCAACGCCGATCGCCTGCTCGGCGACAAACGCCTGCGCCCGGAGCGGCTGGTCGATGAGCGCCCGCTGGTCGCCGAGCTGCAGCGCAACCTGATCATCTCGCACGCGGTTTGCGTCGGCCCGCCGCTGCCCGAAGAGGTGTCCCGGGCGATGCTGCTGATCCGCATCAACACCCTGCTCGGCGGCCATTCCGGGATTCGCCCCGGCACCGTCGAACGGCTGGCCGAGCTGCTCAACCGCGGCCTGATCCCGGTGGTGCCGGAGAAGGGCTCGGTGGGCGCCAGCGGCGATCTGGCCCCGCTGTCGCATCTGGCCCTACCGCTGCTGGGACTGGGCGAGGTCTGGCTCAACGGGGTCTGCAAGCCGGCCGGACCGGTGCTGCAGGCGGCCGGGCTGGAGCCGCTGGAGCTGTCCTTCAAGGAAGGCCTGGCGCTGAACAACGGCACCGCGCTGATGCTCGCTCTGGGCGTGCTCGCGGTGGACGACTGCGAGCGCCTGATCGCTACCGCCGATCTGACCGCCGCGGTCAGCCTGGAGGCCTTCTGCGGTCGCAGCGCCGCGCTGGACGAGCGGGTCCACGCCCTGCGGCCGCATCCGGGGCAGATGGAAACCGCGGCCCGGCTGCGCGAGCTGGTTGCCGATTCCGGGCTGGTCGACATTCCCTATCACCGAGTGCCGCGCTTTGTGTCCTGGACGCCAGGCGCCTGGGCTGAAGGTGACTCGCGCACCTTCGATCTGCGCTGGGACTATGTGCCGATCAGCGAGCGCGCCGGCCGCGACGCCTACTATCGACAGAATCTCCCCTTCCGCGGCGGCAAGAAGTTCCAGCCGCAGGACGCCTACTCGCTGCGCTGCATGCCGCAGGTGCACGGCGCGGTGCGCGATACCCTGCGCCACGTCGCCGGGGTGCTGGAGATCGAGCTCAACTCGGTCACCGACAACCCGCTGATCTTCCCCGGCGAGGCCGAACACGACGGCGATGTGCTGTCGGCCGGCAACTTCCACGGCATGCCGCTGGCGCTGGCCCTGGCCAATCTGAAAACAGTACTGCCGGTGCTGGCCTCAATCGCCGAGCGGCGTTTGAACAAGCTGGTCGATCCGGCCACCAACGACGGACTACCGCCGTTCCTGATCGGCAACGAGGACGGCACCGATTCGGGGATGATGATCGTCCAGTACAGCGCCGCCGCGCTGGTCAACGACCTGGCCGCCCGCGCCCAGCCGGCCGCGGTGTACTCGGTGCCGACCAGCGCCAACGCCGAAGACCACGTCTCCATGGGCGCCAACGATGCCCTGCACGCCTACCGGCAAACCGCCGATCTGGGCCGGGTGCTGGCCATCGAACTGCTGGTCGCCACTCAGGCGCTGGAATACCGCCTGCAGATCCTCGACGCCGCCCGCGAATTGGCTACCGACCCCGACCCGGAGCGTCTGCGCAGCCGCCTGCGCAATCTGTCGCCGGTCACCGAGGCGCAGACCCAGCGCCTGGAGCAGGACATCGCCGATCTGCGCACGGACCTGGCCGAGCTGGCCAAGGCCAAGCCCGGCCGCGCGGTGCAGCAGGTGTTGGACCGGGTGCGCGCAGCCGGCATCGCCTTTGTTGATCGGGATCGGCTGTTGGGGCCGGATATGCGGATTGCCGAGGCGTTGATCGAAAGCGGCGAACTGCTTGGCTGAGGGCAAAGGGCCCAGGGAACAGGGCCAAGGGCCCAGTGGGCGGCCGGACCTGCTCCTGTAGGTTGCGCAAAGCGCAGCGTGCGCGACTTTGGCGAAGAGCGGGAAAGGCGCCCGCGGCGCAGCTCTACCGCAGCTCGAAGTTCAGCACCAGGATCCTCGTGCAGGGATCGGCGCGCGGTGCGTATCGCCCGTCGCCGATTCGGTTGAGCAGTTCCTCCAAGACCTCATCGGCCTCACCGGTTCTGCCTTCCCAGCGCTGTTCGATCAGCTGCAGCTCGCTGACCAGACCATCGCGACCGACGCTGAAGCGCACGGTGACCTGCCCTGCCTTCGGCGGATGCATAACCCCGCGCATCGGTTCAGTCCCGCCGCGCGCAACTGGCTCGATCGATCCGCACGACGGAAACGCAAAAAGCGCCGGGCTGAGGCTAAGGCCTAGGGCGAACAAGACACTGTTGAAACCGAGCCCGCGCCATTGCATTCGGAACCTCGCCTGGATCCACTCGTCAACACAATAGATCTTGAATCAACAATCGGCGCTGAAACCCTGCGGCTCGCTTCCGCATGCCGGCACGAAGTCGTGCACGCTGCGCTTTGCACAACCTACGCAGAGCCATCCGTTGGAGGCGATTCAGCCCGAGATCCCGGCTTCCCAACTGGGCCCTGGGCCCTTTCTCCGCTCTCCCCTGGGCCCTTTCTTTGCCCTTAGCTAAGAAACATCCCCTGCAGATCATTCAAATACCGCCAGCCCAATTCACTGGCCTGCAGCCGCTTCGGATTGTCAACGAGCAGCCCTTTGGCCCGCGCTGCAACGATGGCGGGCTGCTGCTCCGGGTCCATCCCGGTTCGTTCCGTAAGCAGCTCGGCCGGGACCCCATCGCGCAATCGCAGCGCATTGAGCATGAACTCGAACAGACGCTGCTCGTCGGCAATGGCGGCGGCGCTGTCCAGGCGCTGCTCGCTGCCGGCCAGCTGCTGATAGCTGCGCGGATTGCGGCGTTTGGCGCTGCGCCACAACCGACCGTCGGCCAGGGTCAGCTTGCCGTGAGCGCCGGCGCCGATCCCCAGGTAATCGCCAAACTGCCAGTAATTGAGGTTGTGGCGGCTGGCTTGGCCGGGCTGCGCGTAGGCGCTGATTTCGTACTGCGAAAAGCCGGCATCGGCGAGCAGTCGTTGGCCCTGATCCTGGATCTGGTAGGCAAGATCCTCATCAGGCAGATCCGCCGGCGGCTGCGCGTGGAAGGCGGTGTTCGGTTCCATGGTCAGGTGGTAGTAGGACAAATGCTCCGGCGCCAGCGCCAGCCCGCGGACCAGATCGTCGCGAGCGGCGCGCAGGTCCTGCGCCGGCAGCGCGTACATCAGGTCGATGTTGATGCGCTTGAAGCCGGCGCGGCGGGCGGCGGCGAAGGCCTGTTCGGCCTGACCGGCGCTGTGGATCCGGCCCAGGCGCTTGAGGGTGACATCGTCGAAGCTCTGCACCCCCAGCGAGAGTCGATTCACCCCGGCCTGGCGGTAGGCGTCGAAACGATCGTGCTCGGCGGCGCCGGGGTTGGCCTCCAGGGTGATCTCGATATCGTCGGCAAAGGGCAGGCGCTGGGCGAAATCGCGCAGCAGCTGGGCAATGCTCTCACCCGAGAACAGGCTGGGCGTGCCGCCGCCGAAGAAGATGCTCTGCAGCGGGCGAGGAGCGATCCAGGCCAGGTCCTGATCCAGATCGGCGAGCAGGGCCTCGGCGTAGCCGCGCTCGGGAATGCCTTCAGTACCGCGCTGATAGGAATTGAAGTCGCAGTAGGGACATTTGCGCACGCACCAGGGCAGGTGCACGTACAGCGACAGCGGCGGGGTCAGCATCGCCTTAGCCCGCATATTCCCATGAGTGTTCGTAGCGAGGGCGTTGGAGAGCCGCTGTGGTGCGGTCCGCGGACTGGAGATCGATGAAGGCGTACTTGAACAGTACGTCGAGTCGATCGTAGGGAGCAGATCGCGCCACAGCGGCTCTCCGGCGGTCGCAGTAGAAGACTCATGGATTATGCGGGCTACTTGTACAGCTGGCTCAAGCCTTCGCGCAGCGCGCTCAGTGCCTGACCGCGATGACTGATGCGGTCCTTCAGCTCGGCGGGCATCTGCGCCACGCCCAGATCGTGTGCCGGATCGAAAAACACCGGGTCATAGCCGAAGCCTTCGCTGCCGGTGGGCTGCTGCAGGATGCGACCGCGCCACAGCCCCTGGGCGATCAACGGCAGGGGATCTTCGGCATGGCGCAGGAAGACCACTACGGCGACGAAGGTGGCGCCGCGCTCGGCATCCGGTCGATCGCCCAGCGCGGCCAGCAGCTTGGCGATGTTGTCCTTGGCGCTGGCGTCGGGGCCGGCATAGCGGGCGGTGTGCAGTCCCGGGCCGCCATCCAGGGCGTCGACCATCAATCCGGAATCGTCGGCCAGGGTCGGCAACCCGGTCAGCGCCGCGCAATGACGGGCCTTGAGCAGGGCGTTCTCAACGAAGGTGGCGGCCGGTTCCTCGGGCACCGGCAGACCCAGACTCAGCGCGTCGCACAGCTCCAGCGGCAAATCAGCCAGCAGGGCGCGCAGCTCGGCCAGCTTGCCGGCGTTATGGCTGGCCAGCAGCAGGCGAGTCGGAAGTGCGGACATTATTCCGCCAGCGCCTGGATCTGCATGACGTGCAGCTCGCCGATGCCCTTGCGCGCCAGACGCAGCATCTCGCTGAGCTCTTCGTCGCGGAAGGCGTGACCCTCGGCGGTGCCCTGCAGCTCGATGAAGGCCAGGGCGTCATTCATCACTACGTTCATGTCGGTCTCGCAGCTGGAGTCCTCGGCGTAGTCCAGATCGAGCACCGGGGTCGAGCCGTAGATGCCCACCGATATCGCCGCCACCTGACCGTGGATGGGATCCTTCTTGATCAGGCCCTTGCGCTGCACCGAGCGCACCGCATCGACCAGCGCCACGTAGGCGCCGCTGATCGCCGCGGTGCGGGTGCCGCCGTCAGCCTGGAGTACGTCACAGTCCAGGGTGATGGTGCGCTCGCCCAGCGCGGCCCTGTCGATCACCGCGCGCAGCGAGCGGCCGATCAGGCGCTGGATCTCGTGGGTGCGGCCGCTGGGGCTGCCGCGGCTGACTTCGCGCTGATTGCGGCTGTGGGTGGCGCGCGGCAGCATGGCGTACTCGGCGGTCACCCAGCCTTCGCCTTTGCCGCGCAGAAAGCCCGGCACCCGCTCCTCCACGCTTGCTGTGCACAGCACCTTGGTGTCGCCAAAACTGGCCAACACCGAGCCTTCGGCGTGACGGGTGAAACCGCGCTGGAAACTCACCGCGCGCAGCTGATCGGCGGCCCGTCCGCTGGGTCGCTGTGCCATGGTCTGCTCCGTTTATTGCTGGAATGTAGAGGTCGGGCAGTTTAGCACCGGCCATCGATTACCATTGGCCACCTCGCAACCAACGGGAATCCACATGCCGCGCAGCATGACCGCCTTCGCCAGCGTCGAAGGCGCAACCGATCTGGGCCTGCTCAGCCTGGAAATCCGCAGCGTCAATCACCGCTTTCTGGAGCTGGGGCTACGCATGCCCGAAGAGCTGCGGCCGCTGGAATCGGCACTGCGTCAGGCCATTGGCAAACGGGTCAGTCGCGGTAAGACCGACTTCAGCGTGCGCATCCGCAGTGCCGGAGTGAGCCGCCGCGGCGAGGTCGACGAGCAGGCCGCCGACGCCCTGGCCAAGGTCATCGCCCAACTCGCCGAACGCTTCCCGCAGCTGGCCCCGGGCAGCCTCACCGAGCTGCTCAGCCAGCCCGATCTGATGGCCCGCGCCGAGGTCGATCTGGAGCTGCTGCAGGGCCAGCTGTTGGCTCTGCTGGAACAGCTCCTGGATGCCTTTGAAGCCGCCCGCCGGCGCGAGGGTGACCGCCTCGCCGCGCTGATGCTGGAGCGCGTCACAGGCCTGGAGGAGCAGCGCCGGCTGGCCATCGAACAGCTGCCGGAGATCCGTCAGGGGCTGCGCGACAAGCTCGCCCAGCGCATCGCCGATCTGGACGTGCAGGTCGACCCCACCCGCATGGAGCAGGAGCTGGCGCTGCTGCTGACCCGCTCGGACGTGGACGAGGAGCTGGACCGTTTGGGGATCCATCTGGCCGAGGTGCGCCGGGTGCTGGGGCTGTCGGAGCCGGTCGGCCGGCGGCTGGATTTTCTGCTCCAGGAGCTGCTGCGTGAAGTGAACACCTTCGGCTCCAAATCGGTCGCCGCCGGCAGCACCTCCCTGGCGGTGGAGATGAAGGTGCTGGTGGAGCAGATTCGCGAGCAACTGCAAAACCTGGAGTAGACGCCCGGATTATTCATGAATGTTCGTCGCGAGGGTTTCGCAGGCGTGCTGTGGTGCGGATCGCGGACCTTGATGTCGACGAAGGCGTACTCGGCTGTACGTCAAGTCGACCGAAGGGAGCAAGCCGCGGCACAGCTCGTCTGCGGAATCCGCAGTAGAAGATTCGGGATGATGCAGGCTAACTGCCAATGACGCCGTTGAACGCCCGAACCGGCTTTCGAATAGGCGAGATCGAAGTCCTGCCCTCGCGCAACCTGATCCGCGGCGCAACCACGCGGGTGGTGGAAGCGCGGGTGATGGATGTGTTGGTTTGCCTGGCCCGAGGCGCAGGCCAGCCGGTCAGTACAGAACTGCTCATCGCCGAAGTCTGGTCGGACCGGGTGGTCACCCAGCATGTCGCCTATCGCGCCATTGCCGAGCTGCGCAAGGCCTTCGTCGAAGTCGGCGCTCCAGCCGAGGTCATCGAGACCATTCCGCGCCGCGGCTACCGCCTGGCCGTGCCGATACGAGCGCTATCGGCTCCCGCCGCATCGACGCTATCAATGCGATGGCTTGCGATCGCCTCCGCTGCGCTGATCGCCCTGGCCGTGGCGCTGCTCTACCGACCCAACGACGCTGGTCACAGCAGTTCGGCGCGGGTCCCCAAGTTCAGGAATCTGATCACCAAGAGCGGCAACGAGTGGGCGCCGGCCTATTCCGCCGACGGGGACTGGCTGGTGTTCAACTACCAGACTGAGACCGGCGCCCACGAGCTGTGGCTCAGCTGGCTCCGCGCCGATGGGTCATCGCCGCAGCGGCTGATGGAAGTTTCCGGGTTGCCAGGCCCTGCGGTCTGGGCCCCGGCTGGACGGCGCTTGGCATTCGGGTCGGTGGGCGAACGCTGTCTGCTCAGTATCGTCGACGTGAGTGCGAATGGCCGCATCGAGAGGACGCCTAAGCGGCTTCCGGTTTGCTCACTGCGGCGGCCGCCGTCGGTAGCCTGGGCTCCCGACGGGCGGTCCCTGTTGTACACCGATCAAACGACATCAGGCGCGCAAAGCAGGCTGCGTCGAGTCGACCTGGCGGGTGCTGAGCTGCCCTTTGAGCTGGCCGCGCCCGGTCCCGGCAGTGGCGATCTGAAAGTACTCTCACACCCCGCCAGCGGGCGCATCATGGTGGCGAGAAACGTCGAGTGGACCCAAACCGACGTGCTGCTGGTGAGCATCGACGACTACAGCCACCGCAGCATGCGCCGAGTTCGTTCAGAGGAGCCTCGATTGGCATTCTCAGCCGCTGGCGAGATCCTGCTGGGCACATCGCCGCGCCGCACCGACCTGCTCGACCCGGTATCCGGGCAGCTCGGGTTGTGGGTTGAATCGGCCACCCGGCACGCCGAAATCGCCGCCGCGCCTGGCCAGGAGCGCTATGCGATGACAATGACCTCCGGCGGCGTGGGCGATATCCAACTCGCTGCACTGCGCTCAGGCGCAGCGCTGGATTACGCCAATTCAACTGCAGCCGATGCGCAACCGGCGCTGGCCAACGACCGGCTGTTCTGGGTCAGCCAGCGCAGCGGCTGGCCGGAAATCTGGGTCAGCGGCAACGGCCAAAGCAGGCCGATCACCCGTTTCGATGAGATGTCGGAGATCGGCATGCTGCGGCCTAGCGCGAACGGGCGCCAGCTGCTGGCCTTCCAGGATGACTCCATCATCCTGCTAGACGTCGATGCGGAGGTCGTGCGCACGGTGGTCTCGCCCGCCGATCTGCAGCCGTTGGCGCTGACGCTGCCGCGATTTCCGAGCTGGTCCTCGCGCCCTGGCACCATCCATTTTTCGGCCTACGATGGCGCGAGCTGGGACGTCTACGCGCTGGATCTGACCACCGCCGCCGAGCCTGTGCCATTGCACACCCAGGGTGGATTGGTCAGTTTCAGCAACGACAGCGGTGACCTCTACTACTGCAACGCCGACACCGGTCAGCTCTACCTCAGGCCGTATCAGAGCGATACGGACCAGCCGCTGACCTTGCCCCTGACACTGCCATCGTGTTGGGACTGGACCCTGCGCGGCGAGCATATCTACAGCGTGGTCTGGTCAGACGATCGCGCCACCTTCGTTCGCATGGACCCTGCGGACCAGTCCATGACCGAGGTCTTTGAGTTCCCCGCCGCAGCCGCACCTACGGCGGTGTCACTGTCGCCGGACCTGGAACAGCTGGCCTGGAGCCACGCCACGCCGGTGAGTACGGATCTGGTGGAACTGACCTTCGCGCCGCGCTGAACCCACTCGCGCCGACGCCGCACCCGACGTCGCTGCTCGGGCACCAGCGCCGGCGCCGGCTATTGAAGGCGAACGCCCGTCGGTAGCGCGAGCTGCTCACATAGGGCTTCGCTACCCGGGATCACCCGCTGCAGATCGATGCTGCCGCTGAGCGCGGGCTGATCGAGCCGATAGTCCATGCGCGCAGCCTGGCAGGACTGGAACTGCACCGTCGCGGTGCCGATCGGCACGGTAGTCGTCGGCACGGGCTGATCGAAGACGCCGCCGCTGGTCAGGAAGATCTGCAGCTGCGCGGTATCGCCCTGGTAGTTTCCCTGCAGGGTAAGCCAGCGGTGTTCGGGCGCGCCAAGCTTGGCCGCGACGGCGCTTTCGTAGGTGAAGATCGCGGCGAAGGCGAACCGGCTTTGCGGCTCGATATCGAAGAGCACGCCCTGACCGCTGGTCTGGGGGTTGAACCAGGCGCCAGCCATGCCCTGGTTGATGCTGAATGTGTCGTCCAGCGCCACCACGCGGATGGCGCGATTGCCCGCTTCGATGATGTACAGCCGGCGCTGGTCGGGACTGATCGCAATGCCGTTGGGTGAGTTCAGCCGCGCGGTTTCCCGCGGTCCATCGCGAAAGCCGGCGACGCCGTCGCCGACAAAGCGCTCCACCACGCCCTGCGCATTGACCCGTTCGATGCTGTGATTGACCGCATTGGAGAGATAGAGAAAGCCGTTGGCGTAGCGCACAAAACCGGAGCCGGCCGGGCTTTGTGCAAACACGCTCACTTCGCGCTGTGGGGTCACCTTGAAGACACGACCATCGCTGTAGCCCACCACATAGAGGTTGCCGGCGTCGTCGAAGGTCACGCTGGAGGCTTCACGCAGTCCGGGGACGTGGGCGTACAGCTCGCTGCGGCCGGAGGCGTCTATACGAGCGATGTTGGTCGACCCGTAGTTGGCGACGTAGAGCATCCCATCGGGGCCGAACTCGATGCCGATGGGGCCATTCATGCCGGTGGCGAAGGTCTGCACGGCACCGCCGGGCAGTCTGCGGACGATGGTGTTGGCGTTGTAGACGGCCACATAGAGCGCGCCATCGGCCCCGAAATCCATCCCTGCCGGTCCCTGCAGGTTGGCGATGTGGGTGGAAATAGTGCCGTTGCCGTCCACGGCAAAGACGCCGCCTATCTCTGGGGGAAAGGTGTATTTGGCGGCATACAGAGTGCCGTCATCGCCAACGATCAGTCCGTCGGGTGCATCGATGCCGGTGACCACGGTGGCCACGTCCTGGGCGCTGACCGGGCCGACCAGCGTCAGCAATACAACAAGCATGCGCAGCATGTACCAACTCTCCGTAGACAGGGGCTGCAAGCATCCGCGAGCGGCCGATCGTCGGCCTGTGGTCCGGTCGATTTGTGGTTGAGGTTTGCTTGAGGTCGTGGCCAGAAGGCACCACACCGGTCTGCTGGGCGCCAAACGCTCGGCTACACTAGCGGGCTTTCGCGACGCAGAGGCTACCGATGCCGACTTTCGATATCGTCTCCAAGCTGGACAAGCACGAAGTCATCAACGCGGTCGATCAGGCTCGAAGGGAGCTGTCCAACCGCTTTGACTTCAAGGGCACCAACTCCAGCTTCGAGCTCAACGAATTCGTGATCACGATCAAGACCGAGAGCGAGTTCCAGCTGCAGCAGATGCTCGACATCCTCAAGCCCAAGCTGGTCAATCGCGGCATCGACGTGCTGTGCATGGAGCTCTCCGACCCCGAGATCAACCTGTCCCAGGCCGTCCAGCACGCCACTTTGAAACAGGGCATCGAGCAGCCCATGGCCAAGGAGATCGGCAAGAAGCTCAAGGCGGCCAAGCTCAAGGTGGACAGTCAGATACAGGGCGACAAGCTGCGCGTGCAGGGCAAGAAGCGCGACGATCTACAGGCGGCGATCGCCCTGCTCAAGAGCGAGGAGTGGGAGATGCCGCTGCAGTTTGAGAACTTTAGAGATTAGGGAACTGCCTAGTACCAGTAGCCAGTTCCAGTAGCCAGAAAATCAAGAGCGACAACGGCCGGCGCTCGGGGGCTCCCGCACTCAGACCATCACTTCCTCACCACCTGGCGCTCCCTGCTCGTCCTTTTCCAGCTGCCGGGCCAGGGCCTCTGGGGAGCGGGTGTAGGGGGCTAGCAGCATGTAGAAGCTGGGCACCACGAACAGGGTCAGCAGGGTGGCCAGGGTCACCCCGGCCATGATCACCACGCCGATGGTGAAGCGGCTGGCCGAACCGGCGCCGCTGGCCAGCACCAGCGGCAGCGCGCCGATCACCGTCGACAAACTGGTCATGACGATGGGGCGCAGGCGCACCGCCGCCGATTCCAGCACCGCATCGCGCACCGTGCGGCCGGCGTCACGCAGCTGGTTGGCGAATTCGACGATCAATATGCCGTTCTTGGCCGCCAGGCCGATCAGCATGACGATGCCGATCTGGCTGTACAGATTGACGCTGGAATCGGCCAGCCACAGTCCGATCAGCGCGCCCAGCACCGCCAACGGCACGGTGAGCATGATCACCAGCGGGTGGATGAAACTCTCGAACTGCGCGGCCAGCACCAGATAGACCACCAGCAGCGCCAGCGCAAAGCTGATCCAGGCCGCCTCGCCGCTGAGCTTGTATTCGCGCGATTCGCCCTTGTAGTCCCAGGCGGCCTGCTCCGGCAGCACCGTGCGCGCTGCGTCTTCAACGTAGGCCAACGCCTCGCCCAGCGGATAGCCGGGCACCACCTGACCGCTGATGGTGATCGCGCGCAGGCGGTTGTAACGATTGAAGGTGGAGGGTTCGGCCAGCTCGCGCAGGCTGACCAGATTGGATAGGGCGATCAGCTGGCCGCTGTCGCTACGCACATAGAGGTTGTTCAGATCGGAGGGATCGGCGCGGTCCTCGGCTTCGGCCTGCAGCATCACCTCGTATTCCTCACCATCGCGCTGGAAGGTGGTCACCCGGCGAGCGCCGAACATGGTCTCCAAGGTGGTGCCGATCTCCTGCGTGGACACGCCCAGATCGGCCGCCCGCACGCGGTCGATGTCGACCCGCATCTGCGGCCGGGTTTCGTCGTAGTCGCTGTCCAGACTGACCAGACGCGGATTCTCCTCCAGCTTCTCCAGCAGCTGATCGCGCCATTCCACCAAGGTGGCGTAGTCGGGGCCAACCAACACGAACTGCAGAGGCGTGCCGCGGGTGCGCACCAGCCCTTGCCGGGCTCGGGCGAAGACGCGCATACCGGGCAAGTCGTCCAGATCTTGCCGGAAGCGTTCCATGGCTTCCGGCGTGGACATCTGGCGCTGGTTCCACGGTGCCATGATGGCGATGGCCACGCCGGTGTGCATATCTTCAGACGACCCACCCCAGCCGCGCGGGGCGCGGGTGATGACCCGGCGGATCACGCCGTCATCGACCATCTTCGCCAACCGCCCTTCGATCTGTTCCATGTTGCGCCGGGTGTAGTCGAAACCGGCGCCTTCCGGGCCGTTGAGGATGGCAAAGAAGACCCCGCGATCCTCTGGTGGAGCCAACTCGTCGGGGATCACCTTGAGCAGGCCATAGACGCCTGCGCAGGCGACGGCCAGCAGCAGCACCATCGGAACCACGCGATCGACGGTGCGCTCCAGCAGCGCGCGGTAGCGTTCACTGAGCGCGGCGGTGTAGCGATCCACCCGGTGCGCCCAGCCGGCATGGCTGTTGGCCGGGGTCAGCAGCGCCGCGCACATCACCGGCGACAGCGACAGTGCGACCAGCGAAGACACCGCCACCGCAGCCGAGATGGCCACCGCCAGCTCGCGGAACAGCCGTCCCAGATTGCCCTCCATGAAGGCGATGGGCACAAACACGCTGATCAGCACCGCGGTGGTCGCGATCACCGCGAAGCCGACCTGTTTGGCGCCGCGCCAGGCTGCCAGCAGCCTGCTTTCGCCCAGGTCCACCCGACGCTGGCAGTTCTCCAGCACCACGATGGCGTCATCCACCACCAGCCCGATCGACAGCACCAGCGCCAGCAGAGTCAGTAGATTGATCGAAAAACCCAGCGCATACAGGGCAGAGAAACTGGCGATCAGGCACACCGGCACGGTGACCGCCGGGATCAGCGCTGCACGCGCCGAGCCCAGGAACAGATAGATCACCCCGATCACCAGCGCCATGGTGATGGCCAGGGTGAAATAGACCTCGGAAATGGCCGCCTCAATGAACTCGGAGGTATCCACCGCGACCAGCAAAGTGGTGCCCTCGGGCAGGCTGTCGGCGATTCGTTCGGCCACCGCCTTGACCCCGCGGGAGACCTCGATGGCATTGGCATTGGATTGTTTGATGATGCCCAGGCCGACCTGCGGCTGACCGTTGCCGCGGTAGTAGGTGCGGTTTTCCTCCGCCCCCAGCTCCACCCGGGCCACTTCGCCCAGACGGACCAGACGTTGATCGGCGGCGCGGCCCACGACCAGGGCGCGAAAGTCATCGGCGTCCTGGTAGCCGCGGCTGACCCGCAGGGTGAAGTCGCGTTGCACCGACTCCAGCTTGCCGGCAGGCAGTTCAATGTTCTCGCGGCGCAGCGCCGAGGCGACGTCGCTGACGGTCAGCCCGCGCGCGGCCAGCGCCTCGCGATCCAGCCACACCCGCATCGCATAGCGCAGGCCGCCGCCGACGCGGACCCGGGCGACGCCGTCGACGCTGGATAGCCGGTCGACCACGAAGCGTTCGGCGTAGTCGGTCAGCGCCAGCGTGTCCATCCGCTCGCTGGTCAGATTCAGCCACAGAATCACATCGGCATCGCCCTCGACCTTGAATACCTCCGGCGGATCGGCGTCCTGGGGCAGGTTCTCCACCGTCCGCGCCACGGCGTCGCGAACGTCATTGGCCGCCGCCTCGATATCCCGATTGAGATTGAAGGTCAGCGTCACATCGGAACGGCCGGCGCGGCTGCGCGATTCCACCGTGTCGATGCCGGCAATGCCCTGCACTGCGTCTTCGATGACCTGGGTGATCCGCGATTCCACCACCGCCGCCGAGGCGCCGCGGTAGTTGACGTCAATGGACACCACCGGCGGGTCGATGTTGGGGACTTCGCGCAGCGGCAGCTGCTGGAAGCTGAGCACGCCGAGCACCACCAGCAGCAGGCTGCCGACTATCGCCAGTACCGGGCGCCGTACGCTGATATCGGAGATGACCATGTTGGGACTCCGCCTACGGCAGCTGCGCGGCAGCAGTCAGCGCAGCGACGTCGTCACCAGCCAGGATCGCTACCGACATGCCCGGGCGCAGCTTGACGACGCCGTCTGTAACCACCCGATCGCCGGCCTGCAGTCCGGAGAGTATCTCGATCTGGCCACCGGCGCGGCGACCCAACTCGACGATGGCGCGCTGCGCCTTGCCCTCGGCGTCTATGCGATAGACGAATGCATCGGTGCCGATCTGCACCAGCGAGATCTCGTCGATCACCAGCGCCTCCCGCGGCGGGGTCAGCAGTTCGACAACCAGCAGCATGCCCGGCCGCAGCTGACGTTCGGGATTGTCGATCAGCGCGCGCACGGTGAGCGTACGGGTAGCCTGATCGACCCGTGAATCGACGCTGGAGACGATGCCGGCGAAGGTCTGATCCGGCCAGGCGCTGCTCTTGGCTTCGATGTTCTGCCCAGGCTCTATCGCCGCCAGAAAGCGCTCCGGCACCGGGAAGTCCAGTTTGATGGTGGCGATGTCATCGAGGGTGGCGATCTCGGTGCCGACGGTGACCAGCGTACCGGGCGAAACCTGCCTGAATCCGAGCAGCCCGGCGAATGGTGCGGTGATCACCCGATCCGACAGCCGCGCTCGGATCGCCTCCATCCGTGCTCGGTTCTGATCGCGCAGCGCCTGCTGCTGATCCACCGCCGAGCGCGGCACGGTGCCCTGCTTGACCAGCTCCTGTAGCCGCTCCAGCTGCTTTTGCGCCTCGGCAAAGGCCGCCTGCGCTTCTTTCAGCGCGGCGATCTCCACCCGGTCGGTCAGCTCGACCAACACCTCGCCTTCGGAGACCCACTGACCATCGGTGAAGTTGACCCGCGATACGGTCTCGACGACCTTGGCCGACAGGGTGACCGACTCGTTGGCGCGCGCAGTGCCCAACGCCTCGATGCGATCCACCCAGGCGCGCGACTGCACTGGCGCCACATGCACGCCGACGGCGCCACCGCGGTCGCTACCACGCTGTTCCGAGCTGGTATCGGTGCACCCGTACAGGGCGCAGGTGACGGCGAGCGCGGCGAGGACGGCGCGAATTCGTGAAATTAGGACCATAGGGCATCACAAAAGTGAAGATCAGACCGAAGAGCATACCTCGCGGCTCTGTCTTCAAGGCGTGATACCGGCGTTGCCGTTGCGCGAGGAGTACCGATGACTGTGAGGGTCCAGGGCCCAGCAGAGTGTGCCCGCGCGCTTGACGTACTGGGCCCTGGGCCCTTGCCCCTGGGCCCTATCCAGACCTACCCGTCGTCCCGCTCGTCAGCCAGTCGCTTGTCCAAATCACGCGGATCATGCTCGTACGACCGAATGGTGTCGTAGCGGGTGTAGCCGTCGCGCTTGAACTTCTTCGGCTTCGGCTTGTGGTAGTAGTGCGGATCGAAGTACTCGTTGTAGCCGTCGTAGTAGGACACGCTTTGTCCTATGGGCCGACGGTACTCGTTGGGATTGCGCTCGCTGCGATCGTCGCGCGAATAGTAGTTGGCCGAGCTGGTGCTGCAGGCCACGGTGGTCAGCGCAAGGATGGCGAGCAGGCCTAGTCGCGAGATGCTCTTGCCGAACATGTTGGTCTCCTCCAGTAGTGGTGGTGACGGGACGCTACTGATACTACGCCGTCAAGCGTGAACGGCAAATTGGCGATGACCCCAAAACGGGGCAATAGTTGGCAGTTCAAGGCGCTTGGTCGGCAACCACGACCCGATTGCGCCCGCCTTCCTTGGCGCGATACAGCGCGGCGTCGGCGCTGGCCAGCAGTGCTTCCGGGCTGCTGCCGTTGGGCAGGGCGGCAGCGACGCCGACCGAAATGGTGGTCCCCAGCTGCGCCGCCTCGATCGCGCGGCGCATTGATTCGCCCACATTGGCGGCAATGTCGGCATCGGCGCCGGGCATGATGGCGACAAACTCCTCGCCGCCATAGCGCGCCAGTAGATCCTCAGTACGGCGCAGACAGGGATCGAGGGTGGCGACCAGGTCGCGCAGATACTGGTCGCCGGCCAAATGGCCATGGCTGTCGTTGAAGTCCTTGAAATGATCGACATCGATGGCCAACAGGGCCAGTGGGCGCCCGCGCTCGCGGCACTGCTGCCAGCAGGCCACCAGATACTCATCCAAGTGGCGCCTGTTGGCGACGCCGGTGAGACCGTCGACGTTGACCATGGTCTGCAATCGGGCATTGGCCTCGGCCAGATCGCGAGTGCGCTCGGCAACGGTGGCCTCCAGCTGCCGTTTCTCCAGCGCCAGCCGCTGGGTGCGCACTCGAATCACCCCCAGCAACAGCAGCGTCGCGACCACTGTCGCGGCGCCGATCGCCCACCAGGTGCGATACCAGGGCGGCAGGATGACCAGGGTGTAGGGCTGGATCTGGCTGATCTGCCCGGCGCCGTCGCGGGCCTGCACTTGCAGCGTGTAGGTGCCCGGGGACATCCGCGAATACAAATAGCCGCGCGAGCCCCGCCACGCCGAATAGTCCGCTTCATAGCCCAGCAGCCGGCCGCGGTAGGCGCGTCCGCTGTCGTAGGCCAGATCGGGCAATGCGAACTGAAAGCTGATCCCGTAGTCGCCAAAAGGCACCTCGGGCGGCTGCTCGGGGTGCAGCGGCAGCGACTGCCTACGTCCGTCATTCCATTCCAGGCTCACCGAGCGCAGCCGCACCTGTGGACGGTATTGCGCTGCCCCGCTGCTGCTCCCGGCGTAGAGCAATAGCGACCGCGTGGCAACGAATTCGACTCTGCCCTGGTCACTGATACGCAACGCGCGCAGCGCGCCGCGCCGCAGCTGGTCCACCGGCTGAGTCTGCCAGCCACCGTCTGCGGTGTAACGCAGCACGCGATACAGCCCATAGGCCCAAATCACCCCGCCTTGCTGCTCGGCAACGCTAAGCAGTTCCTCGGGCTCACGCAGCTGGTCAAGGCCGTGCAGGCTTTCGGCCACGAAGCTCCCATTTTCCCAGCGGTAAATCCCGGCCTTGCTGTTGGCAATCAGCTCTTCGCCGATCTGGGACACTTCGACCATTTTGCCGACGCCCAGCTGCAACCCCTGGGCCGCACTCATGTCCTGCTGCTCAGCAATCTCGCCGGCCGCATTCAGCCGGACTCGCCACAGCCCGCGACGGAAGCTGCCGAACCAGAGGATGTCCGCGCTTTCCTCGACTACGCTGTTGACCAGCAACTCCTGCCCTGCCGGCAGACTGGGCGGCGAAATCGACAGCTCCGAGCCGACCGCGTCGACGTAGCGCAATCCGGCCTCGGTGGCGACATAGGTCCGTTCGGGTCTAAAACGCGAAGGGTAGAACTGGCGTGGATAGACCAGTTCGGCGGTGAGTTCGCGCGGTCCGTCGGCATCGAGCAGCAGCAGCTTGTGGCCGGTGCCCAGCAGCGCTCGACCGTCGTCCAGCTGCTGCAACGCGGTGTACTGAGCGACGCCCCATGGCGCCGGCTGCAGGGCCGGGGTGGTGCCCATGCGCGGCTCTATGCGCAGCACACCGCTGCTGGAAAGCAGATAGTCCTGCCCTTGCCAGCGACCGATGTTGAGTAGATCACCGAGGCCGTGCTCGGCACCCAGTACGCTCCAGGCGCTGGGCCAGGCGACGCTGTAGAAGGCCTGATCGGCACTGGCCAGGAAGCCGCCGCCGGTTGCCGCGGCGATACCGGAGATGAATCCTGAATCCAGGGCGAAGCGCTGTACCGCGCGCAGGCTGGGATCAACCACATGCACCTGACCGTCGCTGCCGCCAAGCACCAGGGTGCCGTCGGCCAGCGCCAGCGATGCCTCAAAGGCATTGGAAGCGGGCAGGTCGACCGGCATCATCACTTCGTCCACCGTATCGCTGCCTATCCGCATCCAGCGCCCATCAACGCCCGGTGCCAGCAATCGACCGTCAGCCAGCGGCAGTAAGCCAAAGCGCAGGGTGGTGAGTTCGGCGGTGTGCGGCAGCGCGATCCACTCACTGCCCAGGCGCCGCCTGAAGCCCTCGCCGCGGAACTGGGCAATGGTTTGTCCCTGATGATGGATCAACGCACCAAAACGCCCTTCGTGGCGCCAATAGCCAATCTCATCATTGCTCGGATCCCAATAGAACAGATCGCGCAGGCCGCCGAAGTAGACCCCTTCCGGGGTCAGTACGACGCGCCAGATGTCGTTGAATTCGCGGCCGCCAAGCAGGCTGGCGAAGCGCCCGCTGAGGTCGACATACTGATCTTCCCCTGCGCTATCGCGATGCAGATAGCCGAAACTGTTGTAGCCGCCGACGTAGACCCGATCGTCGCCATCTATCGCCAGCGAGCGCACCATCTCGCGGTTGTCCAAGCGCACCAGCCGCCAGCGCTCGCCGTCGAAAACCAGCACGCCGCTACCGTTGGCCAGATAGACCTGCCCGGAGCCGTTCTGCACGATGTCGAAGTTCTGCGGATCGGCCAGCGCGTCAACCTTGTGCCGCACCGCCGGCGGATCGCCGACGAGCGCTGCCGACGCGGTTGCCGCGCTGCACTCGACCGTGACGATGATCAGCGCCGCCGCCCATGCGGCACGCATGCGGTCAGTCCACATAGTCACACCCCTGTCTGCTCAGCATAGCGCGTAGCAACGCCTCTTGCGTGAACTTCCAGACCGGACTCCCTGCCATTAGTCGTGCTTCGTTTTCGCTGTTTCGGCCATACTTAAACAGTTGGCGGTAGCAAAACGGAGTGCTCAGTGGCGGAATCCTATTTCGTGGCGCGTGACGAAAAGCAGATCGGGCCGTTCACCGCAAAGGAACTGCTGCGGGCGATCCGCGAAGGCCGCTATCAGCCCGATGATTTGCTCTGGCAGGACAGCGTCGGCGACTGGCTGCCGTTGGGCGATGTCAGCCCCTTCAAGCAGCAGTTTGGCACTCCCGACCCGGTGGACGCCGAGCCGGTGGTGCAGCCGGCACCGCCGCCAGCGCAGCCGAAGAAGACCCAGACTTCGCCGCCCGTAACTCAGCTACCGCCGACTGCCCCGGCCGCCAAGGGCGGGGAGCTGATTCGCCCAGGCGATAGCGGCAGCATGGTCACCCAACGCCGTCCCTTCGTTCGCTATGCGGCGCGAATGATCGACCTGGGATTGTTCTTCTTCATCGTCATTCCGCTGGCACGAGAGCTGGGTCTGCCGTTCAGCAACCAGGGCATGTTCATGCTGGAACTGCTCGCCCTGGCCCTGTTCGTGCCGGTCGAGGCGCTGGTGCTGGCGCGCTTTGGCACCACCCCCGGCAAGGCCTTCCTGCGCGCTCGCGTGGTCCGAGACGACGGCCAGCGGCTTGATCTGGGCACCGCGATCAGTCGCTCGACCAAGGTCTGGTTGATGGGCTGGGGCCTCGGCCTGCCGCTGATCTCGCTGGTCACCCTGATCCTGTCCTTCGTCCGCCTGACCGGTGAAGGCAAGACCGCCTGGGACGCCCAGTGCAACACCCGGGTGCTGCATGAGCCGGTCGGCTTTGGCCGCGGTTTCCTGGCCATCGTGCTGATCTTCTTCCTGATGGGCAGCAGCGTTGGTGGATTGGTGGAGCAGGCGGCGCGCTTCGGCAGTTAGGCGGGCGCCGGAGGACAGCTGTGGCACGGCCTGCTCCCTACATCCGAGTGCCGCCCGCGCCTGTACTGCTGCTGCACGGCCTATGGATGGGCCGGCCGGCGATGGGCTTTCTGGCCCGGCAGCTGCGGCAAGCGGGCTTTGAACCGCACCTGCACGGCTACCGCACGGTGCGTGGCGACCCCGAGACCATACTGATCGACCTGCAGCAGCGTTGGCAAAACCTGGGTCCGGGTCCGGTGCACGCCGTCGGCCACAGTCTCGGAGGTCTGACCCTACTCGCCGCCCTGCGGCGCTGTCCGGATCTGCCTCCCGGACGGGTATTGTGTCTGGGCAGCCCACTGGCCGGCAGCGCCATTGCCAGACGCCTGAGCGACTCACGCTGGATGGGCTGGGCCGTCGGCAAAGCCGCGCCGCGCCTGCTCGCAGCCGCCAAGCTTCCCGCCGATCGCGAGGTCGGGATGATCGCTGGCACTCGCGCTGTCGGTATGGGCCAGTACTTCGCCGCCCTGCCGCGACCGCACGACGGCACGGTGGCGGTGGCCGAAACGCAGGTACCCGGCCTGGCCGACCATCGGCAGGTGCATGCATCGCATACCGGGTTGGTATTTTCCGCGGAGGTTGCCCAGCTGGCCGTGGGCTTTCTCCAACAGGGTCGATTTCCGGCGTCATGACAGTCAGGCGGGCACGCTGCGCTTTGCCCACCCTACGCTCGAAGAGCGAGGGCCCAGGGCTCAGGGCCTAGGGCCCGGTCAGCGGCGGCGATGCAGGACGTTTCCCCGGAGCGTCTTCGATTCCAGTCAGGTAGCGGGGTTACACAAGCGCGAAGAACTCCGCGGCGCGACGGCCGCTCTGCTGGGCCCTAAGCCCTGGGCCCTGGCGCGTCAGCGCCTCCGCCACCGCGTCGGCAGCCCGACCCGCTCACCGGTCTGCCGATGATGGGCATGGGCGATGGCCGCGGCCAGAGCGTCGGCGGGATCGGAATCGGGTGCTTTCTGCAGTCCCAAGAGCAAGGTCACCATGTGCTGCACCTGCGCCTTGTCCGCTCTGCCGCTGCCGACCACCGCCTTCTTGATTTCGGTGGGCGCGTACTCAAACACCTGCATGCGTGCCGCCACCGCAGCGCAAATCGCCGCACCGCGGGCCTGGCCCAGCTTGAGCGCCGATGACGGGTTGTGCGACAGGAATACCGACTCCACTGCAGCCTCGGTGGGCGCGAACTCGGCGATGACCTCGGCGACGCCTTCGAAGATGTCCTTGAGCCGGCTGGGGAAATCCTGATCGGCGGTGGCGACCACCCGGTGATGGACGTGGATCACCTTGTGACCCACCGAGTCCACCACGCCGATGCCGGTCCGCCGAGACCCCGGATCAATCCCCAGGATGCGCATCGCCGACCCTCATCGAATCGCTCTGGCCTTAGGCGTAGGCATCCGCGCCCAGATCGGCGTTGGAATAGACGTTCTGTACATCGTCCATCTCGTCCAGCCAGTCGAGGAACTTGGCCACGGTTTGCGCCTGCTCGCCTTCCAGGCTGATGTCGTTCTCGGCGCGCATGGTGACCTCGGCTTCGTCGGGCTTGAGGCCCGCCGCCGCCATCGCCGCGCAAACCGCGTCGAACTCCTCCGGGGAGGTGATCACTTCCACCGAACCGTCTTCGTCAAAGCTGCGGATGTCCTCGGCGCCGGCTTCCAGCGCCACCTCCATCACCTTCTCCTCGTCTACTCCGGGAGCGAAGGAGAGCACGCCCAGCTTTGAGAACTGGTAGGCCACCGAGCCGTCAGTGCCCAAGTTGCCGCCGAATTTGCTGAAGGCGTGGCGCACATCGGCCACCGTGCGGTTCTTGTTGTCGGTCAGGCAGTCGACGATCACCGCGACGCCGCCCGGGGCGTAGCCTTCGTAGCGCAGTTCCTCGTAGCTGACCCCTTCCAGATCGCCCGAGGCCTTCTTGATCGCGCGCTCGATGTTGTCCTTGGGCATCGACGCCGCCACCGCCTTGTCGATGGCCAGGCGCAGCCGCGGGTTGCCGGCTGGGTCGGCGCCGCCGGTGCGGGTGGCGACGTGGATTTCGCGCACCAGCTTGGTGAAGACCTTACCGCGGGCCGCGTCCTGCTTGCCCTTGCGGTGCTGGATGTTGGCCCATTTACTGTGTCCTGCCATGTTCGTGTCCTGTCATGCACCGCAGCGGACTGCCCGCGGCGGCTGGAATCGGTGAGGGCGCGAAGCCTAACTCGGCAGACGCACGCAAACCAGTATCGCCGCGGTTCGCCGATGCCGCTGCCGCGCTGCGACCAGGGTCAGAAGTCATTCCGATCCTGTTGCGCTTCAGCGCCGGTGTAGCTACGGCCCGCTACAACGACGGCCGCGGCAAGCAGAGCGGACCGATGACTGCCACCTCCCTGACCATCCAGCTGCAGCCGGCCAGCCCCCAACCAGTCAGCCCCTGGGGCCGTGTTCGTCGGCGGCGGTCGATGGCGAGTTGGGATCTGCGCTGGCTGCGACGACCGGCGACACTGACCGCCCTGGCTGCGGCGCTGCTCGGCCATGCGCTGCTGGTCGCCCTGTGGATGGACGAAGAACCCGCGATGCTGCCGCCACCGGTTGCGGTCGAACGCCTCACCGTGCAGCTGCTGGAATCGCCGCCAGTCGCCACGCCCAGCCTCGCCGCCGAACCAGCGCTGGACCAGCCTGTAGACACCCGGCGCAACGACCGCCTGCCTCCGGCTTCCAGACCAGCAGCCGCCCCGGTGCCGGCTGAGATCACCGCTCCGGTTGCCGAGGACAGCCGCAGCGAACGGATTGCCATCGACTGGCAATCGGCAATCAACGCCGCCGCCCGTGCGCAGAGCCAACAATCCGGCTCGGGCTCCGAGCGCTTCGGCAAAGCCATCCCGGCACTGCCCGGCGACTCCAGCCGCAGCTGGAGCGACCCGCCAGCCACCCCGCGCGACCGCCTGCGTCAGCTCGGCGGGATGATGTCGCCCGATCAGCTGGTGGGCGGCAGCGGGCTCAACTCGCTGGTTGCGGCCGGACCGATGGAACAAGCCATCGACCGGCACATGGTCGATCTGCAGAGCGAGTGCCACGCCGGTGGCGACGGCCGCCTGATCTGTCCGCAGCGCAAGCGCTGAGCGGTAGCGGTCGGGCCTTGCCGTTACCCCGGCGAACGCCGGGTGCAGTGGCTCGCGACGTTCTTGACTGGCACCAACTAGGCCCCGGCTCAAGGCCGGGACGACGGGTTCAGGGGGCTGGCTTGGCCCTTATTGACCGGCGTCAATGCACCGAGCGGAGGCGGCGATTAGCCTTGACGACTCCTTGGATGCCCCGGCCGCAGCGGTGAGCGACGATTTTTGCCTGGACGCCTGTTTCCTCGGCCCCTACGCCGAGAATGACGCATTGCTGGAGAAGCTGATCGTCGAATTCTTCCGCGATCACGCCTACTGGCGGCGCAACTTCCATCCCGAAGATCCACCGGCCATTCCCACCCACGCGTCTACCCGGGCCGACTACCAGGCCTTCGAGGCCAAGCTGCGCCACGAGCTGCATCGGCTGTCGGCCGCGCTGAAGCGCTCCGTGCCCTTCCACAGCCCGCGCTATCTCGGCCACATGGTCTCCGACCTGCTGATTCCGGGCGTCGCCGCGCAGATCCTGACCCTACCCTACAACCCCAACAACGTCAGCGAGGAGGCAGCCCCGGTCACCGTTGATCTGGAGGTGCGCGCCGGCCTGCAGTTGGCGCGCATGCTCGGCTATCCCGACGACACCAGCCGCGATGACTGCGCCTTCGGCCATCTGTGCTCTGGCGGCACGGTAGCCAACTACCAGGCTCTGCGCCTGGCCCTGGCCCTGAAGGCCTTCCCGGTGGCGCTGCGGACGGCACAGGTGCCGGACATTACCCTGCCTGAAGATGACTGGCAGGCCTACAATCTGAATCCGGCCGACGCCGTGGTGCTGCTGGTCGAATGGCAGCGGTGGCTGGCGCAGCAGAGTCCCGCGCAGCGCCGGCAGTGGCAGCGACGGGTACAGGCCGAGCGCCTGGAGCAGCGCGGCATGGTGGACTTCTTCGCCGGTCACCGGCAGCTGTCGCTGCCGCGCGTGCTGGCGCCGATCACCGCCCACTACTCCTGGAGCAAGGGTTTGAAGCTGCTTGGCCTGGGCCGCAATCAGCTGCAGCTGCTGCCCGAACGCGAGATGCGCCTGGACATCGATGCGCTGGAAGAGGCGCTGCTGCAGTGCCAGCGCGACAGGCAGCCGGTACTGATGAGCGTGGCGGTGCTTGGCACCACCGAGTACGGCACCATCGATCCGGTCGACGGCGTAGTCGCTGCACGTCAGCGCAGTGGGCAGGCAGGACTGGGCCACTGGGTGCACATCGACGGCGCCTGGGGCGGTTATCTGGCGACGCTGTTTCGCAATCCAGACGGCAGTCTGCGCAGCCGCGATGAGGTGGGCCGACCGTTTCAGAGCTTTCCCGCCGATACCGTCCATGCCGCCTTCGCTGCGCTGGGCAAGACCGACTCGGTCACCGTCGACCCGCACAAGCTGGGCTACCTGCCCTACGGCGCCGGCGCCTTCATCTGCCGCGATGGCCGGGCCATGGAGCTGCTCCGCGAGGAAGCCGACTACGTCTATCACGACGCCAACGCCGACAGCTACATGCGCCGCTTTCGCGGTCTGGGGCAATTCATCCCCGAAGGTTCCAAGTCCGGCGCCACCGCCGCGGCGGTGTACATCAGCCATCAGGTGCTGCCGCTGGATCATGCGCATTTCGGCCGGCTGCAGGCGCAGACCATCCGCTCCGCCGAGCACTTCCTGGGCGCCGCCAGGCGCTTCGCCACCGCGATGGCGGAGGTGGCGCGGGTCTGCGTTCCGTTTCCGCCGGACAGCAATCTGGTCTGCCTGGCGATCAATCCGCTCGGCAACAGTGATGTGGGCGTGGCCAACCACTTCCTGCGCAAGCTCTACCAGGTGCTGCGCTGCGATCCGCAGCAGCCGCTGCAGGTCAAGTCCTATTTCGCCTCGACCACCACACTGCGTCCCGACGCGCTGGGCGCGGTGGAGATGGGACGGATCATGCAGATGCTGGGCATCGATCCAACCACCCTGGGCGGCGACGGCGATGACCGCCTGGTGATCCTGCGCCACACCCTGATGAACCCCTATCTGCTCGACGAGCACAACGACCTGAGCTATATCGACGGCTATTTCCGTTTCCTGGGCGAGGAGATCCGCCGGCTGCTGAACAGCGTGGAGATGGCGTCGTGAGCGACAGCACGGATCGGCAGTGGCTGCGGAGATCGGTGGGCGTGCTGCAGCAGGAAGCGGCACGTTCGGCCGACACCCACCTGCTGCGGCTGTCGCTGGCGCGCTTTCCAGGCATCGATTTCTACTTCAAGGACGAGGCCTCGCACCCCTCCGGCAGCCTCAAGCACCGGCTGGCGCGGTCGCTGTATCTGTACGCGCTGTGCAACGGCCGACTGGCGCAGGGCCAAGCGGTAGTCGATGCCTCCTCTGGGAGCACGGCGATATCCGAAGCCTGGTTTGCGCGCCTGCTCGGTCTGCCCTTCTCGGCGGTGATGCCGGCCTGCACGGCGCCGGCGAAGATCCAGGCGGTACGCGCCCTCGGTGGCCGCTGCGAACTGCTGACCGATCCGGCTGCAGTGCCCGCCCACGCCGCGGCGATGGCGGCGGCCGGGGCCTGCCACTTGGATCAGTTCGGCATGGCCGAACGCGCCACCGACTGGCGCGGCAACAACAACATTGCCGAATCGATCATCGCCCAGATGAGCCTGGAGCCCCATCCGCAGCCGACCTGGATCGTCTGCGGCGCCGGCACCGGCGGCACCTCGGCCACCATCGGCCGCTATCTGCGCTATCGCGGACTGGCCACCCGGCTGTGCGTGGCTGAACCCAGCGGCGCCGCCTTCGCCGTGGGCTGGCAAACCCGGAGCAGGGACGCCCGCGCCAGCAGCTGCACGCTGATTGAAGGCATCGGTCGGGCCAGCGTCGAACCCAGCTTCCTGTTCGAGGTGGTCGACAAGGTGATCGAGGTCGACGACGCGCAGTCCGTCGCTGCCACCTGGCTGCTCACCGAGCTGTTGGGCAACCGCTATGGCGGCTCCTCCGGTACCAATTTGATCGCCTGTCTGCAGCTGGCCGAAGCGATGTGCGAGCGCGGCGAGTCGGGCAGCATCGTCAGCCTGCTCTGCGATCGCGGCGAGCGCTATGCGGAGACCCTGTTCGACGTCGATTGGCTGGCGCAGCGGGGTATCGACCCGCGGGCTGAGCTGGCGCGGTTGCGTGAGCGGGTGGGGCCTGGTCCGCATTGTTGATCTGGGCTCGGGCGGAATCCAGGAGAGCAACATGTGCCGGCAGGATGCCGGCACTCCTCAGAGCGGATTGGGAAAGGCCGTCGCCCAAGCACAGCTCACGGCGCGCCGAACGCAAACGGTCCATCCAAACCGACCACGTCCACCAGCTGATCCTGCTCACAATGGTCACCGTCCTCGTCGAGGATCGCCCAGGCGTTGGCTTCCAGCAGCGGCCGAATCCGGAAGGATTCCTGACCGGCCAGCAGGCTGACCCTGGCCCTGCCCTCATCGACCTGTACTTTGGCCTTGAGCATTGAGGTCATGCCGGGCTTTTTGCGAGTGCGGTGTACGAGCGGCAGGCGCAGCGGCCGCTCGACGGCCAGACCGGCCATCTGCCGCAGCGCGGCGCTGACCACAAAGCGCGCTCCCACCGCGGCCGCCAGCGGATTGCCGGGCAGGCCGAAATACAGCGCGCCACCGGGCAGGGTGGCGAACAGCAGCGGCTTGCCCGGTCGAATGCGCAGCTTGTGGAAGACCATCTCGCCGCCGAGGTTGGCCAAGGCGGCGGGGATGAAGTCCAGCTCGCCCATCGACACCGCACCGCTGCTGACAATGATGTCCGCGCCTTCGGCGCGCGCGTCGCTTAGCGCGGCCGTGTAGGCGCTCGTTCGATCTGGCACAGCCTGATCGAAAACGATCTGGGCCAGATCGCCGCTGAGCAGCGCACGCAGATAAGGGCCGTTGCAGTCGCGTATCTGCCCAGCGACCAATCCCTGCGCGGGATCAACGACCAGTTCGTTGCCGGTGCTGATCAGCGCCAGCTTGGCCTGACGCGCCACGGGCACCTCAGCGATACCCAACGCGGCACAAAGCATCTGTTGAGCGGGGCCGAGGAGGCTGCCGGCGGCCAGCACTGCGTCGCCACGACGAATGTCCTCACCGGCACAGCGAATGTGCACGCCTCGCCGCGCATCCTGGCGCAGCCGGATCGCGGCGATGCGCCCGGCCGCGTCGCGCCCGGTCACCTCGATCTGCTCGATGGGCACCACGGTGGCGCAGTCCGGCGGCACGATCGCGCCGGTCATGATCTGCCAAGCGGCGCCGCCCAGTTGCGGCGCAGGACTGCCGGCGGCGACCATCCCGGCCAGTTCAAACTCGGTCCCGGCGGGCAGCAGCTCACCGGCACAGGGCAAGGCGCACCCGTCCATGGCCGAGTTGTCAAAGCCCGGCAGATCGGCGGGACTGCGCAGCGGCTGGGCCAAGACGCGACCCAGCGCGTGCGCGGCCGGCACCGACTCGACGCCCAGCAAGGGCGAATGCTGGCGGACGCGACGCAGCGCCTCGGCGTAGCTGATCAAAGGCCGACCCTTGGGTGGATTGCAATGCACGGAGTATAGGCAGACCGCGCCGCGCAATCCCTGATCTGAGTCAGTCCGAATGCTCGCGCAGACGCTGCAGATTGCGGCGGCTGGCCGCATCATCGGGATCGAGCGGCAGCGTGCGCTGATAGGCGTCGATGGCCCCATCAAGATCACCGGCGCGTGCTCGCAGCCAGGCCAGCGTGGCCCACCAAGCCGCGCTATTGGGCGGTTCGGCCGTTTCCAGCAGATCGGCAAACACGCAAGCGGTTTCTGCAACGGCGTAGTGAGGGACTGAAGTGCCAGGGAATGCCACAGCGCGCGGGATGTACCGCGCGCTGCGCCGCCGTTGCAACTTCTAGCGGTAGCGCTGACGGTCGTGCTTGTTGCGGTAGATGCTGCCGCTGGCATTGTTCAGGCGCCGATTCAGATCGCAGCGTTCGGCCGGACCAAGGCGGCCGTCGTTGGACCGATAGCGGTCCTCGACCCGATCAATACGCCGCTGCTGTGCGCCCAACCGAGCGGTTTCGACGACGGTCAGCTCACCGCTGAGCGCGCCGCGAACGATGCGCGCATCCTGGTTGTGCTGTCGGGCGTTGATGGGTGCGGCACAGCCGGCGGCCTGGGCCTGGTTGATGGTGAAGGGACCGACGCTAAGGCTGGCGGCCAGGACGATAGCGAAAGTGGTGGACAGTTTCATCGTGTGCTCCTTGTTGCGTAATCTCGCTAAGCTAAAACGTCCCGACAGGGCGCTGGTTGACCTTTGTAGGGCCCGATTGCGTGCCTTCGTTCACACTTTGGAGCTGGATCTGATGATTCGCACCCTTATTGCGCTGCTGTGCACGCTGGCCTTGGTTGGATGCGCGCCGTCGACGACGCAGAGTCCGGAAACCGATGCAGCCAGCGCAGCGGAGTCGGCGATGAACGATGCATCTACCAACACGCTGGCCGGCCCGAACTGGCTGCTTGTGCAGATCAACGGTGAGGATCTGGCGCCAGCCCTGCTGGCCGCCATCGCCGAGCCAATCAGCCTGCGCATAGACGATCAGCACATGGACGCCGGTGCCGCCAAGCTGTCAGGCTTCGACGGCTGCAATCGGTACTTTGCCGAGCTTGAGATCAGCGGCGAACGCCTGCAGATCGGACCCATCGGCGCCAGCAAGATGTATTGCCAGGCCAGTTCGGACTTCGCGCGGCGCTATCAGCAGCAGCTGCGGCAGGTGGTGCGCTACGCGCTCAACGGCGACGGCCTGGTGCTGCTCGACGGGTCCAATCAGCCGCTGTTGCGCTACAGCCTGCGATGATCGCGGTTGGCGATACGTCATCGGCGGGCCGGGCGGCGCGTTATCATATGCACGTGATTTAGGAGTGAATCGAAATGGGTAGTTGGAGTATCGGCCACTGGATCGTGGTGGCCATCGTGCTGGTGCTGCTGTTCGGCACCAAGCGGTTGAAGAATCTGGGTGGCGATCTGGGTTCGGCGATGCGTGATTTCCGCAAGAGCTTCAAGGACTCGTCCAGCGATGAGACCCCGCCCGAGCGGCTGGAAGCCGATCCGCCGGCTGCGGCCAAGGCCACGCAGAGCGACAAGGACAAGGTGGCCTAGGGCACCGATCCGCGCGAAACAGCCATGTTCGACATCGGTTTTACCGAATTGATGCTGCTGGGTGTGGTGGCCCTGCTGGTGCTCGGCCCCGAGCGCCTGCCCGCGGCCGCGCGCACCGCCGGTGTGCTGCTGCGTCGCGCCCGCAACAGCTATCAATCGCTGAAGAACGATATCGAGCGCGAACTAGCGGCCGAGGAGATGCGCAACAACGTCAAGGCGATGCGCGAACCGCTGCAGTCCATCCAGGATACCGCCGCCGAACTCAACCGCGGCGCCGCAGAGCTGACCGCCGACCTGCAGCGCACCGACCCCGAGCCCGGGACTGCAAGCAGCCCGGCGGACGCTGGCGAAGGCGATCGCGATACCGGCACCCAGCCGGCGCCGCCGACCAGCGCTGAGCCAGCCGACGAGGACAGCAAGCGCGCCGCCGCCAAGATCGACGCCGACGATGCCTTTCTGGCCGAAACTCCGCGCGCCGAGCAGAAGGCCGACGGCGACGGCGACAGCGAGCAGCCCCCCGCGACGGAGCCCAAGAGCTGATGGCCGGCAGCGCCGAACACGACGAAGAACTGCCCTTTATCTCGCATCTGGCCGAGCTGCGCGACCGCCTGCTGCGCGCGGTGCTGGCGGTGTTCGTGGTGCTGATGGCGCTGATTCCCTTCGCCGGTGAGATCTACACTCGTTTGGCCACGCCGCTGATCGCCAAGCTGCCGGAAGG
>JAUIFV010000215.1 GCA_030430155.1 Gammaproteobacteria bacterium | reverse complement strand
ACCCGCATGTGGGTGGGATCGACCAAACCCTGACGCAATGCCTGGGCCTGCTCGATGCGGCGCACGAACCAGTCACTGTCGATGCTCGCGTTGGGATCGCGATCGAGCACCCGAACCGCGATCAAGGATCCGGGATTGATGTAGCCCACACCGATGGCGCGCCGATTCAGGCTCAGCGCCACCAGATCGCCCGGGCTGACCTCCAGCTTGGCCGGCGGCACGCTCAGCTCGTTGGCGTAGACCCACAGGTGGCCCTTGCGCAGCCGCGGCTCGGCAGCGCGTTTGATGTCGACGGTGGGCAAGGACATGGCGATCACGTGAAAAGGCTAAGCGCGCGAGTTTAGCCGATCGTTCCCACGCACGGGTTTGGATTAGACTCGCCAGCGAACCCACCTCGCCACATTGCTGATGAACGTCGAGTCACCGTGGACCGATCTGCTGCTGCTCGCAATCATCGGCGCAGCGCTGCTGTTGTTCTGGACCAGCCCAGCGCTGGTCCCGCTGAAGATTCTGATCGTGCTCTTTCATGAGCTTTCCCACGCGCTGATGACCGTGGTCACCGGCGGCGAAGTGGTGTCGTTGACGCTAAGCCCCGATCAGGGCGGTGCAGTGCTGTCGCGAGGCGGCAATCGCTTCCTGATACTCACCGCCGGCTATCTGGGCTCGCTGGCGATCGGCTGCCTGCTTTATCTGCTGGCCCGCGGCTCCAAGCGCGACGCCCTGTGGAGCGGGCTGCTGGCGGTGGTCTTGGCGCTCACCGCATTCATCTTCACCCGCAATCTGTTCGGGTTCGCGTTTACCTTCGGCGCCGCGCTGGCAATAGGCGCGATTGCCCGCTGGGGCGGCGCCGGAGTCAACGATCTGGTGCTCAAAACCGTCGGGCTGGCCAGCATGCTCTACGTCCCCGCCGACATCGTTTCCGACACCCTGAGCCGCGCTCATCTGCGCTCGGACGCGCGCATGCTGGCCGAGGAGTTCGGCGGTTTCACCCAGATGTGGGGGCTGCTGTGGCTGCTGGTCGCGGTGGCTGCGATCGGGGTGACGCTGTTCTTTGGTTGGCACAGACCGCACAAGCCGCCATTGCCGACGTAGCGCCACTGGCAGACCGGTCAGGGCAGAATTTCCTCCGCCTGCCAACCTTGGTTCTGCCAGATGGCGCGCACCCGGACCTGTCGGAACGGCCCTAGATGAAGGATATCCAGCCGCTCGACACGCAGACTGATCATCCTGAAGTGCTCGGCGACCTGATCGCTGGCGGCGCCTTGTGTCGCTCGTGAGTAGTCGGCTCGCTGGCGCTCGCTGAGCGCGGCCCAGGCTCGGCTCCGGGTTTGCTCGTCGGTGATCAAGCTAGCCGAGCCGAAGGCGCGCAGCTGCAGCTGCAGCGGGGCATCGTAGGCCATGAGTTCGGCCAGCGGATTGCCCGTGAGCTGAGCGATCTTGTCGCTGCGCGCGTCGCTGTAGCAAGTTAGCTCGCGCTCGACGGGGTCACATTGGCGCAGCACCACGGTGCGCACCGCCGGCCGGTCTGCCGCGCTGGTGGCCAGCGCGGCGAGCCTACACGGATGTCCGGGCTGGGTCGCAGCCGCGGCCCAGTGCTGCCAAGCCAGCTCGACCGCAGCGGCGGGTGTGGCCCACAGGGCCGGCATGGACTGCGGTCAGTCCTTGGCCTTCTCCGAAGTACGCTGAATGGCCTTGCCTGCCGTTTCGACGTCTTTGCCAACGCCTCTGACCGTGTTGCAGCCCACACTGAGCAGCAGGGTCAGCACGGCAGCCAGGGCGAGCAGTTTGCGGGTGGTTGAGTTCACGTCAGTGTCCTTGTCAGTTGCCCAGTTGTCAGTAGCAGCTATGCCGCCATTTGACTCCGAAATCGGAGCCCTCGCAATCAGCCAAGCGCCTCATCCAACTCGGCGATCAGATCCTCAACCGCCTCCACCCCCACGCTCAAGCGCACCAGCGCGTCGTCGATCCCCAACACCGCGCGTTTCTCCGCGGGCACCGAGGCGTGGGTCATGATCGCCGGGTGATTGATCAGGCTCTCCACACCACCCAGGCTCTCGGCAAGAGCGAACAGTTGGCAACGCTCCAGCATCCGTCGCGCCGAGTCCAGACCGCCCTTCACCACCACGCTGATGATGCCGCCGTAGCGACCCGACATCTGCTGCTTGGCCAGATCGTGCTGCGGATGGCTGCTCAAACCTGGGTAGATCACCTTGTCGATGCGCGAGTCCTTGGCCAGCCATTCGGCGATCTGCGCGGCGTTGTCGCAGGCGCGCTCGACCCGCAGGTGCAGTGTCTTCAGCCCGCGCAATGCCAGGAAGCTGTCGAAGGGTCCCTGCACGCCGCCCACGGCGTTCTGCAGGAAGGCCATGCGCTCGGCCAGATCGGCATTACCGGTCGCAACCATGCCGCCGACGATGTCGGAGTGGCCGTTCAGATACTTGGTGGCCGAGTGCACCACCAGATCGCAACCGTAGGTCAGCGGCCGCTGCAGCATGGGCGTGGCGAAGGTGTTGTCGACCACGGTAATTGCGCCAGAGGACTTGCCCACCGCCGCGACTTCCTGAAGGTCGACCAGCTTGAGCATCGGATTGGTCGGCGTCTCCACCCAGATCATCCGAGTCTGCTCGCTGACTGCCGCCGCCAGCTCGCCGGGCTTGGACATATCGACGAACTTGAACTTCAGGTTGGCGCTGTTCTGCCGCACCTTGTCGAAGAGGCGGAAAGTGCCGCCGTAAAGGTCGTCCATCGCCACGATCTCGCTACCGGCCGGCAGCAGTTCCAGGATGGTCGCCGAAGCCGCCAGCCCGGAGGCGAAGGCGAAGCCGTGGCTGCCGCCTTCCAGTTCGGCCAGGCAGCGTTCATAGGCTCCGCGGGTAGGATTTTGCGAACGCGAATACTCAAAGCCCTGATGCACGCCCGGGGACTGCTGCACATAGGTGCTGGTGGCGTAGATCGGCGGCATGATCGCGCCAGTGGAGGGATCCGGCGCCTGCCCGGCATGGATGCACTGGGTCGCGAAGGCGAGCTTCTTGTCGGTCATTGAGATTGCCTATGCATTGGTTGGGCGGGACGTAGACTCGCCCCGCGCGGATTCGAATGGGTGCTGGTCCGACCCGAAGACTGGGGGTCAGATCTGGCTTTCTCAACCGTCGGCGCGGCGGCGCAGGTAGTTGAGCAGA
Source organism: Gammaproteobacteria bacterium (assembly GCA_030430155.1). GTDB lineage: Bacteria > Pseudomonadota > Gammaproteobacteria > Xanthomonadales > SZUA-5 > SZUA-5. The sequence continues at coordinate 4,288 of JAUIFV010000215.1, read as the reverse complement.
TCCATCTTGGTGATCAGACCGAGGAAGCGCTCCCCTTCCATGACGATGGCGACGTGACCCACATCGAAGATCGGCAGCAGATCGGCCACCGGAGTCTTTACCTCGATGCGCTGCAGCTTGCTGACCATCGCCGTGCTCACCGGATCTCTAAAGCGGGCCTCCCGGCCGTAAACGTGCAGCAGCACGTCGGACTCGTCGATGATGCCGACGATCTGATCGCCCTCCATCACCGGCAGCTGGGACACGTCGTAGAGCTTCATCCGCTGGTAGGCGGCGGTCAGCGGCTCATTGGGGCCGACCACGACGGTGTCGCGCTGGCTGTAGGGACGGAAGATCAGATCGCGCAGATCGCCGTGGGTTTCGCGATCCAGAAAGCCGTTGTCGAGCATCCAATAGTCGTTGTACATCTTCGACAGATACTTGTTGCCGGTGTCACAGACAAAGGCCAGCACCCGTTTGGGCGTACTTTGTTCGCGGCAGTAGCGCAGCGCGGCGGCAAGCACGGTGCCGGTGGATGATCCGCCGAGGATGCCTTCTTTGCGCAGCAACTCGCGGCCGGTGTGGAAGCTCTCCGCATCGGAAATGGCGAAGGCCTTCTTGACCCGGCTGAAATCGGAAATCGACGGCAAAAAGTCCTCACCGATCCCCTCCACCATCCACGACGAGCTCTTGGTATCCAGGGTCCCTTCGTTGATGTAGCGGGTCAGGATGGAACCCACCGGGTCGGCCAGAATCAGCTCCACGTGCGGTGCGGCGCGCTCGAAGAAACGGCTCAGACCGGTCATGGTCCCCGACGAGCCAACGCCAAACACGATGGCGTCCACATCGTGCCCCATCTGCGCCCAAATCTCCGGGCCGGTGCCCTCTTCATGCGCCTTGGGATTGGCCGGATTGCCGAACTGGTTGATGAAGATCGCGCCTTCGGTTTCCTTGGCAATGCGCTCGGCCAGATCCTGGTAGTACTCCGGGTGCCCCTTGGCCACATCGGAGCGGGTCAAGACCACTTCGGCGCCCATCGCCTTGAGATTGAAGATCTTCTCCCGGCTCATCTTGTCCGGCACCACCAGGATCAGCCGGTAGCCCTTCTGCTGGGCGACCAGAGCCAGCGCCAGACCGGTATTGCCAGCGGTGCCTTCAACCAGAATGCCCCCAGGCTTGAGCTCACCGCGACGCTCGGCGTCCTCGATCAGACTCAGACCGATGCGATCCTTGATCGACCCGCCGGGATTGGTGCTTTCCAGCTTGAGAAACAGCTCACAGGGGCCGGTGTCCAGGCGCTGCGCCTTGACCACCGGCGTGTTGCCGATCAGCTCAAGGACATTTTGGTAGATGGCCATCATCGATCCTACGCAACAAACAGGCGCAAAGGGTAGCCGGTTTCGCCGCTTGGATCAGCGCTAGGGACTCTTATCGATGATTGGCCGCCGGCCCGCTGATGGGCGTGCTGCGCTACGGTTGAGCAGCGTGCATGGCCATGACGGCGAAGCGGTCGCCGGATGGGTTGCGGCTTCAGCGCGCCGGTTGGCGCGCTGAATGGATTTGAGTGTCCGCGGGTCAGCCTGACCCGGCGTCGCGAAAGCCGATCAGGCCGGAGATTCGCGGTGTTCCCACAGATAGGTGAGCCGATCTTTGGCCCAAAGTTTCTCTTTCTTCAGCGCGTGCAGGGCAAGATCCTCCATCGGATGCACGCCCAGTTCCGCGTCAGTAACCTGTTTGTCTAGCTCGCGATGGCGCACCAGGAGTTTCTTGAACTCGTCGTTGCGTTCCATCAGATCCTGAACATCGTCTGCCCGCTGGTCTTCGAACATTCCAACCCTCCTCTGCAAGGCCATAGTTGACGAACAGCGCCAAGAAGCTTCCTGGAACCCATACCCTGTCGATAGTGGATCGAGTGCCGGCCGGATGCGGCAAGAACAGGTCGTCGCGATCGAAGGCCACCCGCAATGGGCTGGCGAATCGGCGACGACGAGGGGAAGTCATTCAAGGAAGAGAATACTCCTGACACGGCTACCGAAGTTACTCCCTTCGCTCGGCGCTGGCAACGTTCCTGCAGGCAATTGCTCGACAACAGCGCGCGCCTTAAAGGGACGGGTAGTGACCCCGTCCCGCGCGCTTCAATCGTTCACAGCAAACGACGGCAATCGCGCTAGCGCAAACTCAGCGCGCGCCCTCGATCACGATCTCCACACGCCGATTACGCGCCCGGCCCTGGCTGTTGTCGTTGCTGGCAATCGGCTGCGATTCACCGAAGCCGGTGGCAACGATGCGATTGGGATCTGCCCCCTGCGCGACCAGCGCCTCGCGCACCGACTGCGCACGCTGCTGCGACAAACGCAGATTGGCCTCGTCCGATCCGCTGCTGTCGGTGTGCCCTTCGATGCTGACACTCTGCTCCGGATAGCGGGCGAGGATCTCCAGTATGGAGCCCAGATTCTCCCGCGCGGCCGCGGCCAGCTGGGACTGACCCGAAGCGAAATAGGCATCGCCCAGAGTGATTACCAGTCCACGGGTGCTGGAAACTGCGCGAATACTGGCCAACTGCTGGCGCAGACTCAGCGCCTGAGCGGCTGCCAACTCCGCCTCGCGCCGCGCCAGTCCGGCTTCTCGGCCCTGCGCCTCGGCCAGTCGCCGTGCCGCTTCCGCTTCCTGCTGGGCTAGTTCCGCCAGCTCTTCGGAAGCCAGCCGTCGCGCCGACTCGGTTTCCGCCTCGGCGCGCATGCGTTCGGCCTCCTCGGCGCGGGCCAGCGACTGCAGGCGCAGCTTCTCGGCCTCCAGCCGAGCCAGCTCGGCATCGCGGCGGGTGGCCTCTAGCACGATCTGCTGGCGCTCCAACTCCAGTTCCGCCAACCGATCCCGATCATCGGCACCGGCAACCGCCACTTTGAGGATCTGCAAGCGCTGTTCGGCGATGAAGGCAAGCTCAGCGCGCTCGGCTTCCGAGCCTTCGCCACGGGCCAAGGCATCCAGCGCCTGTTCCGCGTCGCGATGCTCCAGCGGCGCCTTATCGCGAGCGCTGGCGCTGCTGGTGCTGCGCCATTCGGCCTGCAGCCGTTCCAGTGCCAGGTCGCGCTTGGGCGCACCGCCACAGGCGCTTAGCAGGATCACCAGCACCACGATCACGCCGGTTCGCGCGCCGCTAAAGATCTGAGTAGAAATCACTTCCGCTCTCCCAGCAACTCTTGGCGAAGCCTAGCGTTTTCCCTCTCCTGGGCTTCGATCTTAGCTCGCGTGTGCGCATTCCCCGCGCGCAGCCGCGCCAGGTCCGCGTGCACCCGCGCGCGATTCAACAAGCGGCTGGCATCGGCGTATTTCTTGTTGCCGATCGCCTCTTGCGCCTGGGCCAGGGTCTGACTGGCCAACCGCCAGTCTACCGGCGCGTATTGTTCGGCTTCGGCATCGCGCGCCGCCTGCAGCGACTGTTCGGCACGTGACAGCTCACCCAGCGGCGGCGGCGTGCTCGCACAGCCTGCCAACAGCAAGATGACCAGCGCGGCAGCCAGCAGACGACAGCGCGGCAGTCGGTTCATCACTATTCCGTCCTGTTTCACTCGATTCCCTCGATCACAACACGACCTGATGTGCATTGTTGTGGATGTAGCCCGGAATCAGCAAGGGACCGTCTGAAGTTCGCCTGGCGCGGCTGTGCCCTTTGTGGAGTCCCTAGGAGCCTGCACGGCAGAAGCGATCGGGGCAACCCTTCTGCCGCGCAGGCTCCTAGCCGTGGCAAAAAATCACGTATACAGCCGACTTCTCTGACCCAGTGCGCAAGCAGGTTAGGACCAACCGGGCTATCATCAATACCTTACGATCAGTGTTTGAAGTTGATCCGGCGCTATGCTTGCACCAGCGCAGAACCGCTAGGACACTGATCGACGAGCGGTTGGGGTACACCACCTAGCGATACAGGGAGCTTGGCGCATGGATATCGGCTACTTCTTGAAGCTCATGACCGAGAAGAATGCTTCGGACATGTTCCTGACCACCGGCGCGCCGGTCAACATCAAGGTCGAAGGCAAGCTCTACCCCTTAGGCAACACCGGCCTACCGGCCGGCATGGTGAAGAAGATTGCCTACTCGCTGATGGACGAAGGCCAGGTGCCCGCATTCGAGCGAGACCTGGAGCTGAACCTGGCCATCGCGGTCAAGGACGCTGGCCGGTTCTGCATCAATGTGTTCAAGCAGCGCGGCGAAGTGGGCATGGTGATCCGCGCGATCAAGAGCGAGATTCCCTCCATGGAGCAGCTCAAGCTGCCGCAGATCCTCAAGGATCTGATCATGGAACCGCGCG
>JAUIFV010000214.1 GCA_030430155.1 Gammaproteobacteria bacterium | reverse complement strand
GCATGCATCCCACTGCTGACCCGTATCCCACTGACCAGATGGGCAACCAGCATCAGCAGCAGGGCGCTGACCACGAGGTGGATGGCGAATTGGATCATTGCGGGGTTCCTCGCGGTTGGATGGAGGGAAGGGTACTTGGTAGGGCGCTGGGGTAGCCAGTTCTCTGCGAAGGGCCCAGAAGAGCCGGATCCCGCACGCTCTAGACCGTTCTGGGCCCTAGGCCCTGGGCCCTGGGCCCTTTCCGTCCCGACTCAGGGCCCGAGGCACCTCGCTAGTCGAGTTTGAATGCCCTCTCATACCCCCGACTGCTCGCCGCCGTCTGCGCCTCCTTGCGCAAATAGCAGTTCCCGACCGCCAAGCGCTCGATGTCGGTGCCCATGAAGCAGCGGAAGGCGTCTTCGGGGGTGGCGACGATGGGTTCGCCGCGGACGTTGAAGCTGGTGTTGACCAGCACCGGGCAACCCGATTGCGCCTTGAACTCGCTAAGCAGGGCGTGGAAACGCGGGTTGGTGTGCTGGTGCACGGTCTGTACTCGCGCCGAGTGATCGACGTGGGTCACTGCGGGGATTTCGCTGCGGGTGTGCTTGAGCAGGTCCAGGCCCGACAGCTCGTCCGGCGCCTTGCCCCCTCGACGCCGCGCCTCGGCAACTTCGGCGACCAACAGCATGTAGGGACTGTCTCCATCCAGATCGAACCACTGGTCGGCGTCCTCGGCCAGTACCGCGGGCGCGAAGGGGCGGAAGGACTCGCGGAACTTGACCCGCAGATTGAGCGTGGTCTGCATCTGTGGTGAGCGCGGGTCGGCGAGGATGGAGCGCCCGCCCAGCGCGCGCGGCCCGAATTCCATCGGCCCCTGGAACCAGCCCAACGCGCGCTCGGCGATCAGATCGGTCGTCGCCTGCTGGCACAGGGTCGCCTCATCCAGCACCTCGAAGACGGCGCCGGCGGCGCGCAGTCGGCTTTCGATCTCGTCCTGCGCAAAGCTGGGGCCCAAGTAGCTACCGCGCATGCTGTCGCCGGCTTCCGGCATGCGCGGCTGATTCTGATGCAGATGCCAGGCCGCCAGCGCCGCACCCAGCGCACCGCCGGCGTCGCCTGCCGCCGGCTGGATCCACAGCCGGTCGAACAGCCCCGCGCGCAGCAGCTTGCCGTTGGCGACGCAGTTCAGCGCCACCCCGCCGGCCAAACACAGGGCCTGGCGGCCGTAGCGTTTGGCCGCGTCGGCCGCCAGCCGCAGCACCACCTCTTCGGTCACCGCCTGGATCGAGGCGGCCAGGTCCATGTGGCGCTGCTGCAGCGGCGATTCCGGCGCCCGCGGCGGGCCGCCGAAAAGCTGATTGAAGGCGGGCGAGGTCATCGTGGCGCCGACCACAAAGTCGAAGTAGCGCAGGTCCAGGCGGAAGCTGCCGTCAGCCTTCACATCGATCAGGTTGTCGAGGATCTGCTGGGCGTAGCGCGGCTGCCCGTAGGGCGCCAGACCCATCAGCTTGTACTCGCCGGAGTTGACCCGGAAGCCGCAGTAGTAGGTGAAGGCCGAATACAGCAGCCCCAGCGAATGCGGGAAGTGGATCTCGCGGGCGATGCGCAGATCGCGGCCCTCGCCCAATGCCAGCGAACAGGTGCTCCACTCGCCCACCCCGTCCATGGTCAGCACCGCGGCGCGCTCAAAGGGAGAAGGGTAAAAGGCGCTGGCGGCATGACTCAGGTGGTGCTCGCTGAACAGCAGCCGCGTCGACCAATCCACGTCCGGGGCCAGTTCGGTCAGCCGCTTGATGATCAGCGGCTTCAGGAAGAGCTTTTCCTTCAGCCACACCGGCATCGCCTTGGCAAAGGAGCCAAAACCGCGCGGCGCCAGAGTCAGATAGGTCTCCAGGAGCCGCTCGAACTTGAGCAGCGGCTTTTCGTAGAAAGCCACGCAGTCGATCTGCGCGGCGCTGATGCCGGCCTGGGCCAGACAGGCATCGATGGCCCTGGCTGGCCACTCCGGATCGTGTTTGCGCCGGGTAAAACGCTCCTCCTGCGCCGCCGCCACGATACGGCCGTCGACAACCAGCGCGGCGGCGCTGTCGTGGTAGAAGGCGGAGAGGCCTAGGATCCGCATCGCAAGTTCCCGGCAGAGCAACGGCGGAGAAAGGGCCCAGTAGAGCGACGCCCGAGAAAGGGCCCAGGGCCTAGGGCCCAGGGCCCAGAAAAGCGGGATCCTGCACGCTCTTGACCTTCCTGGGCCCTGCACCCTGGGCCCTGGGCCCTCTTCCGGCCCAAAGCCAGACCAGCGTCGCAAACGCCACTCACCTCACGAGCCTGGCTCTTCTGGGCCCTGGGCCCTGAGCCCTGGGCCCTTTTCCTCCACATGCCAAAGCACCCCAAGGCTAGAACAAGGGATACAGCAGCGGCGCCAACACCGAGCCCTTGGTGAAGGCGAGCAGGCCGCCGAGGAGGAGCATGGCCAGAATGATCGGCAGCAGCCAGAATTTTTTCCGCTCGCGGAGGAAATCCCAGAGGTCTTTGAGCAAGGCGTAAGTACTCCAACGGTGTTCGAGCGCGAAGGGTCATCTAGAACGGACGGCTCATGCGCGGCCCGAGTTCCTGCTCGGGGTCGCGCTCGATCCAATAGCTGTCCGTTTTCGGATCGATGCGGCGGCGCAGCGGGTCGCGGCCGATCAGGCGGAACCACAGCGCCAGCGGCACGATCAATACGCAGAACATCAGCAGCAGGACCAGCGGATGGAACAGCATGGCCAGTGCGCGGCCCAGCGCCATCCAGCCGCGCAGCGGCGCGCGCAGCCAGTCCGGGCGCAGCAAACCGACCAGCAGCACGACGAGCGCCAAGCCCAGCCAGATCGGCGCCATCGATGCCGGGAGCAGGGTGCTGTCGCGCCACCACGCCAGTCCGGCCAGAACCGCGAACACGGCGGCAAACAGCAGGCCGAAAGACCGCGGCGTGGCGCGATCGGCTTCGGCGGCGCGTTGGTAGGCCTCATGAGCCATAGTGGTAGTGGGTTGCGGCTTCGCGGGGGCGCAGTCTAACCGGCCGGCCGCGGATGGTCATGGACTTGAGAGCAGTACCAGTAGCCAGTTCCAGTAGCCAGAAGAGCCGAAGACCCGTCGGTCCCCGGACCAAAGACTTCCCCGCTAAACCAGATACCAAATGACCAGCCCGATCAGAAAGGCGATGATCGGAATCACCACCATCAGCAACTTGCGCGCAGTCTCGATCATCCCCTGGCTGCGCTGCTGCAGCGTCTCGGCGCGATCCTGCAGGGCCTTGGCGCGTTCGAACTGCTCGCTGACCAGATCGAACTGACGCTGCTGCAGGCTCATGATCTTGCGCTGATTGTCTAGCCTGGATTGCTCATGAACCTTCTGCTGCGGCTTCCGCAGACGCGCCGTGGCACGGTTTGCTCCCTCCGACCGACTCGACGTACGGTGGAGTACGCCTTCGTCGGTCTCTAGTCCGCGAACCGCGCCACGACACGCCTGCGAAAGCCTCGCTACGAACGTTGATGAACAATCCAGGCTGGCTGCGCAGCGAGCAGATCGCGAATCTGTAACAGCAGGGCTTGAGTATCCGGTTCCGTAGGGTTGGACATGGGCCTTCCTTTGACTGCGTAACGGGCCTGGACGTTGTCCGGCGGCGACGCGGGGAGTAGGGTCAAGGGTCTTGTTGTCAAGCCCGGGTCAATCCGCAGCCAATCTGCGTTGACCCTGTCTTGACGGCAGGACCACAATCGGAGTTCGGGGCAAAAGCTGTCACAAACATGAGGGGACGTCCATGAAGGCATCGGATCTGTTCGTACGCGCGCTCGAAGCAGAGGGCGTGGAGTGGATATTCGGAATTCCGGGTGAGGAGAATCTGGATCTGTTGGAGTCGCTGCGCACCTCCAAGATCAAGCTGATACTGACCCGCCACGAGCAGGGCGCCGGCTTCATGGCCGCCACCGTCGGCCGACTCACCGGCAAGACCGGCGTCTGTCTGGCCACCTTGGGACCGGGCGCCACCAACTTCGTCACCTGCGCGGCCTACGCCCAGCTGGGTGCGATGCCGATGATGATGGTCACCGGTCAGAAGCCGGTCAAAGCCAGCAAGCAGGGTCATTTCCAGATAGTCGACATCGTCGACATGATGAAGCCGCTGACCAAGTACACCAAGCAGATCGTCTCCGCCGACAACATTCCGGCGCGTATCCGCGAGGCCTTCCGCCGCGCCGAGGAAGAGCGCCCCGGTGCGGTTCACCTGGAGCTGCCCGAGGACATCGCCGACGAGCATTCCGACGTTGGGCTGATCAAGGCCAGCCTGCATCGCCGGCCGATTGCCGATGACAAGGCGATCACCCGCGCGGTGGATGCGATTCGCCAGTCCGAGCATCCGCTGCTGCTGATCGGCGCCGGCGCCAACCGCAAGCTGACCAGCAAGATGCTCAACGAGTTCGTGGACAAACTGGGCATCCCCTTCGTCACCACCCAGATGGGCAAGGGCGTGGTCAGCGAGGACCATCCGCTGTGGGTCGGCAACACCACGCTGTCGGACGGCGATTTTGTGCATCGCGCGATTGAGAAAGCCGACTGCATCATCAACTGCGGTCACGACGTGATCGAGAAGCCACCCTTCTTCATGAAGGAAGGCAAGCGTGTGGTCATCCACGTCAACTTCTTCGGCGCCGAGGTCGACACCGTCTACTTCCCGCAGCTGGAAGTGATCGGCGACATCGCCAACTCGGTGTGGCAGATGAAGGAGAAGCTGAACAAGCAGCCGCACTGGGACTTCGGCTACTTCGACAAGGTCCGCAAGGCCCTCAACGATCATCTGGACTACGGCAAGAACGACGACCGCTTCCCGATCTACCCGCAGCGACTGGTTGCCGACGTGCGCAAGGTGATGCCCGACAACGGCATCCTTTGTCTGGACAACGGCATGTACAAGATCTGGTTTGCGCGCTACTACCGCTGCCGCCAGCCCAACACCCTGCTGCTGGACAACGCCCTGGCGACCATGGGTGCGGGCCTGCCCAGCGCGATGGGCGCGGCGATGGTCTACCCCGATCGGCCGATCGTGGCGGTGGCCGGCGACGGCGGCTTCATGATGAACAGCCAGGAGATCGAAACCGCGGTGCGCCTGAAGCAGCACGTCACCATCCTGCTGCTGCGCGACAACGCCTACGGGATGATCAAGTGGAAGCAGGCGAACATGAACTTCGCCAACTTCGGCATGGACATGGGCAACCCGGACTTCGTCAAGTACGCCGAGTCCTACGGCGCCAAGGGCTACCGCCCGACCAGCGCCGACGACTTCGACCGCATCCTGCAGCACTGCATCGACACCCACGACGTGCACCTGATCGACGTGCCGATTGATTACTCGGACAACGATCGGATTTTGAATAATGAGATTCGGGAATTGAGTAGCAAGCTATAGCTTGATGGAGGGCACAGGGCCAAGGGCCCAGGGCCCAGATGAGATCGACCTGGCGATTGGCGAGGACCGGCGCAAGTACGCCGGTTCCGCTGCTCAAAGCTTCCGCGAACTAATCGCTTGGCAGAAGGCAATGGATCTGGCGGTGGATGTGTACGCGCTAGTAAGAGGCTGGCCCAGAAGCGACCAGTTTGGCCTTGGTAGCCAGCTGCAGCGCGCTGCGTCATCCGCGGCTGCCAACATCGCCGAGGGATTTGAGCGCCGCTCCACCAAGGAGTATCTGCGCTTTCTCGCCATTGCCAGTGGGTCAGTCGCCGAAACGGAGACGCACCTGATCCTGGCGCAGCGGACCGGAATCGGCGACGACCGTATCTGCGCTGAGTTGCAGGCCCGTGCAAGGGAGGTCGGAAGAATCCTCAGGGGAATCGAACGCGGCCTCGGGCGGCACCCCAAGTCCAGTCCAAACTTCCAAAGTTCGGCACCCGATCGAGATGGTTGATCTCCTCAACAACCTGACCAACTCCAGATCTTCGCGCTGCCGGAATACGCGCAGCGCGCACTATTCGCGTCTTGCCCATTCCGCTTACTGGGCCCTGGGCCCTGAGCCCTGGGCCCTAACTAGAGGCCTCGAACAATGCTAAAACCCACCTACCCCTACTACCTGGCCAACCAGGCCGTCGCCGCCAACACCGACCTGAAAGTCACCGACAAGTTCACCGGCGAGGTGGCCACCAGGGTGGCTTTGGCCGATGCCAAGGTGATTGATCAGGCCATCGCCGCCTCGGTTGATGCGCAGGAGGCGATGGCGGCGATGCCGGCCTATGCGCGGCAGGATGTGCTCAATCACTGCGTCAAGCGCTTCACCGAGCGCTTCGAGGAGATCGCGCTGGCGCTTTGCGTGGAGGCCGGCAAGCCGATCAAGGATGCGCGCGGCGAAGTGAGTCGGTTGATCGACACCTTCCGGGTCGGCGCCGAGGAGGCGGTGCGCGGCGGTGGCGAGGTGATGGAGCTGGAGATCGCACCGCGCGCCAAGGGCTACCGCGGGATGTGGAAGCGGGTGCCGATCGGACCCTGCTCGCTGATTTCCCCGTTCAACTTCCCGCTCAATCTGGCCGCGCACAAGATCGCCCCGGCGATTGCCGCCGGCTGCACCTGGGTGATGAAGCCCGCCAGCCGCACGCCCATTGGTGCGCTCATCATCGGCGAGGTGCTAGCCGAGACCGATCTGCCCAAGGGCGCGTTTTCGATTCTGCCCTGCTCGCGCGACGGCGCCGATCTGTTCACCGAGGACGATCGACTCAAGCTGCTTTCCTTCACCGGCTCACCCGGCGTGGGCTGGGCGCTGAAGGCCAAGGCGGGCAAGAAGAAGGTGGTGCTGGAGCTAGGCGGCAATGCCGCGGCGGTGGTCGACGCCGATCAGGGCGACAACCTCGATCACGTGGTCGAGCGCATCGTCTTCGGCGCCTTCTACCAGTCCGGACAAAGCTGCATCAGCGTGCAGCGGATCATGATCCACGACGATCTCTACGATGCGGTCAAGGACAAGCTGGTCGCCGCGGTCAAAGCCCTGCCGATGGGCGACCCCAAGCTGGAATCCACCTTCATCGGCCCGATGATCGCCGAAAGCGAAGCCAAGCGCCTGGAAGGCTGGATCAACGAGGCAGTCGCGGCCGGTGGCAAGCTGCTGTGTGGCGGCAAGCGCGAGGGTGCAATGCTGGAAGCGACCCTGCTCGAGGACGTTCCGGGAAGCGAGAAGGTCAGCTGCGAAGAAGCCTTCGGCCCGGTCGCCATCCTCACCCGCTTCAACGATTTCGACGACGCCATCAAGCGCATCAACGACAGCGCCTTCGGCCTGCAGGCCGGCTTGTTCAGCAACGATCTGCGCAAGGCCATGAAGGCCTGGGATCACCTCGACGTCGGCGGCGTGGTGGTCGGCGACGTGCCCTCCTGGCGCGTCGACAACATGCCCTACGGCGGGGTCAAGGACTCCGGACTGGGTCGCGAGGGGGTGAAGTTCGCGATTGAGGATATGAGTGAGATACGGCTGTTGGTGATTAAGGACCAATAGCTGGGGAAGGACATGGGCCCAGGGCCCAGGGCCCAGGGCCCAGAAGAGCGGGTTCCTCTGGGCCCTGGGCCCTATGCCCTGGGCCCTGCTCATATCA
>JAUIFV010000213.1 GCA_030430155.1 Gammaproteobacteria bacterium | reverse complement strand
GCAGGCAGGCGCGGTGAGTTCGAACCCATCGACATGCAGACGATCTGCATCGGCCTGGACGGCCGAGCCCAACAAGACGGCGATCCACGTCCACTGCGGCTTCATTGAGCGCTACTCCAAGGTCTGTATCGGCCATGGATGCTGTGGCCACTGGCGGGCAGGACGGTAGACGCGATCAGGGATTGACATTGCGAATGCATCTACGCACGAACCGCAAGCACAAGCTGGGGCGAGCTTCGGCTAGGCAAAAAACAAGCGAGTGTCAATCCCAGCCTTGGTGTCCATCAGCGCTGCGGGCAGCGCATAGGCTGAAGTGGTCGTAGTGAGAAGGAGAGCGATATGCTCGGCCGACTTCGAAGCTCGCGCCTGTTGGTGGCCCTCTGCGGGTTTATCTGTGTGTCCCAGCTGTGGGCGCAGGTTCCGAGCCTGCAGGCGGTTCCCGCAGAACTGCTACAGGGTACGCCGACGCTGCGTATGCGCAGTGGCGATCTGGACCTCGACGGCCTGCAAGACATCGCCGCTGTGCAGTTCGACAGCAGTCCAGCCAACGCGCAGCGCGTCGTCATCCAGCGGCAGCGTCCCACCGCGTTGGGCGATCCGGTGCGTTTTGAGACCACCCAGGTGCTGCCCGCCGATCTGCCTCAGGACATCGCCCTGCTCGACCTCGACGAAGATGGCGATCAGGACCTGCTGGTGGCGCAGGACAGGGTCGATCAGGCGTTGGTGATCTGGCTCAATGCCGGTGGCTTGCAGCAGGGGCAGGCCGGGCGTTTCCAACGCCACCCTTCCAACCTCAGCGGCGAACTGATCGGTGCGGTGCGAAGCCTGCGGTTGGCGACAAGCGGCCCTCGCAAAGATCTGCTGCTGGTCGGCACGGTAGGGCGCCCAAGTCGCCTCTACGAGAACCTTTCCGGTTTCGGATCGGTCCTGCTGATCCCCGGGCAAAGCATCAATCATCCCGGCGCGGTGGGTGCCGAGATCGGCGATCTCAACGGCGACGGCAAGGACGATCTGATCCTCTACGGTACCCAGACCCGGGTGCTGCTGAACATCGGTTCCTTGGCCGAGCCGATGCAGGAAACCGCCTCCGACCCGTTTGCCGGCATCGGCACGGTGTTCGCGCTGAGTCTGGTTGATCTGGATGGCGATCAGGATCTGGATGTGGTGCTGGCGACCGGCAGCGATGACCGCATCTTTAGCAATCTGGGACTGGACGCCAACGGTGAGCCGCAGTTTGTGCTCAGCCAGACGTTGACTCAAGGCCCGCCGGGGGTCAGTCGGGAGTTCGCCTGGATCGATGCCGATGGCGACCAGCTTGCCGATCTGGTTGCCGCCCGCGACAACGTCAACGCGCCGGCCACGCTGCGCGGTTCGCCGGTGTACAGGAATCTGGGTGCGACGCTGGGGCTGGCGACGACACCCTTGCAGTTGATCAGCCCGGCGGCGACTGTAGTTGCTGGCTCGCTGGGCGCGGGCAGCGGCGCTCACCTGTGGCTGGGCTCCAGCGATCCGCTCTACAACGGTCTTTGGCGGTCCGATCTGGCCAGTCCGGTGGCGCCGTTGGCCAGCATCGGTGCCAGTGTGGGCCCTTCGGGTGTGAATGGCTATTACTACGGCGATCGCATCGCTGCGCAGGTGGAGATCCTCCCTGCAGCTGGCGAACTCACCACGCTCGCGGTGTCGGTGAGCGGAGACAGCGGACCGGTCACCCAAAGCAGTGTGGCGATGGCTGCCGGAGAGCAGCGTCGGCGGGTCCTGGCCCAGGTTCCGGCCAACCCGCTGAGCTTCGAGCGTTGGCGCTTTCAGCTGACCGGGGTCACGCCCATGGGCGCAGCGGGCATAGGCATGCCGGACCAGGCCGTCATCGCCACCGTGCCCAATCCCTTCGCCAACGATTTCGAAATGCAGTGCTACATCGCCTGCGTAATGCTGGCGATCTGCGAAAAGCCCGGCGCGACCGCTTCGGCGCCCAAAGGCAGCGCGCTGTTGATGGGCAGTCTGGCCGAAGTGCAGCTGTTGCGTCGTTTGCGTGACGAGCGTCTGGCCGCCAGCAGCGAAGGCGCGGCGCTGATCGATCTGTACCAGAGCTTAGGCTTGGATCTGTATCGGGCGAGCTTTGCCGAGCCAGGCTTTTATAGCGAGCTGTGGCGCCTCAAGGACGCCTGGATGCCCGCCGTGTCCAGCCTGGTCGACGGCGATGGCAGCATGCCGATCAGTGCCGAGATGCAGGATCGTTTGGACGCCGTGCTGCTGCGCTTTGAGCAATACGGTAGCGAGGCGCTGCGTCTGGCCATCGGCGTACAGCGGGTTTCGCTGCAGCTGGATCGGCTGCAAGGTCGCCCAGTGGCCGAGTTTCAGCGGCGCTGGGAGCAGGGGCCGATCTTCGCCGATGGCTTTGACTAAAAGCCGGTCTTGGATCGAAGCTAGCGGCATGAACACCGAGGTCACCATCGCCATCGTCGAAGACGACGATGCCACGCGCGCATCGCTGATCGCCCGGTTGGCATTGAAAGCCAGCTATAGGCTGCTGTTCGAGGCCGACCGCCTAGTGACCGCAAGAGCCCATCTGCGTCATGCGCTGCCGCAGGTGCTGATCGTCGATCTGGGCCTGCCCGATGGCAGTGGTCTGGACCTGATCGCCGAGGTGGCGGCGAAGAACACCGATACCGCAATACTGGTGCTGACGGTATTCGGCGATGAGGAGAAGCTGATCCGCGCCTTTGAACGCGGCGCGCGCGGCTATCTGCTCAAGGATGAAACCGCGATTGGCCTCACCGACGCGATTGATCAGCTGTTGGCTGGAGGCGCGCCGATCAGCCCGGCGATCGCCCGCTATCTGATCAAGCATCTGCTCAGCGAGCAGGCCGGGTCTGCACCCCGCGAGTCCTCCGCCGAATCCGCCAAGTTTCCACCCATCCACCCCGACAGTTGCCTGACTGCCAGGGAAGTCGAAGTGCTGCGTCTGGCGGCCAAGGGCTACAACCATGCCGAGGTGGCCGGCTTGCTTGATCTCAGCGCACACACCGTGGCTTCCTACACCCGGCGCATCTACGAAAAGCTGGAAGTGCATTCGCGCGCCGAAGCGCTGTTTGAGGCCAATCGGCTGGGCTTGATCGATCATCAAGATGCTTGAGGGCAGGGCTCGATGGCCTTTCCTGGTGCTCGGGCTGAGCGCCGGACTGGTGTTGATACTGCTGCTAGACCGGGTCACCTACACGCCCTTGCCCGAACCCATGTTGGCGCTGACTCAGGCCGAGCGCAGCGGCGCCTCCGGTGAGCTTCCACCGTTGGAGGGCGACTGGGAGCCGGTGCAGCTGCCCAATAATGCGCCCGTGGATCCAGGTCTGGACCGCCAACAGGCATGGTATCGAATTCGCTTCGAGCTGCCCGTACAGGCGCCGCCGCTATGGGGGCTGATGCTGCAGCGGCCGCTGGCAGCAGCAAAGGTCTGGGTCAACGGTGCGCTGCTGGCCGATTCCGGCGTGGATCGAGCGGCGCTGCCGGAGTACCGGCATGAACTGCGCTACAACCTTTCTGCAGGCCTGCTGCGCCCAGGCGAGAACACCCTGATCATCCTCAGCAGGGCGCGGATACACAGCGCTGGATTGTCCACCGTCTGGCTGGGCGATGCCGCCGCGATGGCCCGTTACAAGGCGGCCCGCAATCGCATCGAAAAGCGCTGGCCGGAGCTGGCGGTACGGATGATGAGCCTGCTGGCGGTGATCGTGTTCGGCTTCTTTCTGGTCCGCCGCCAGGACAGCGCCTTCGGTTGGTTTGCCGCGGCTTTGGGCTGCTGGGCTGCGCACACCGCGTTGGACGGCGGCAACACGCCACCCAGCTTGCCGCGCTGGAGCTATCAGCCGCTGATCCTGATCGGATTGGTCTGGTTCGTGGTCTTCGGACTGCGCTTCGTGCTGCGCCTGCAGGCGCGATCCGACCGAAAGCTGGAACGCTGGGCCATCCATTTCGGACTCGGCGCCAGCGCATTGGCATTGGCCAGCAGCGCCAGCGGCATCGACGGCGCCTATCGGCTGGTGACCCTGGCGCTGATCGTTCCAGGCGTATTGCTGCTCGGCGTCTTGATCTCGCTGCGCTTGTGGCAAGCGTCGACGCGAGAGTCCGGCTGGCTGCTGTCGCTGGCCGGCACGCTGCTGGTAATCGGTGTTCGCGACTGGCTGCTGGATGCGCGGCTGATCGGCAACTGGCAGTCCATCCGCTATCTGCCATTTGCCGCACCAATGGTTTTCCTGGTGTTCGGTGCGCTGTTGCTGCGCCGCTATGCCCGCGCGCTCGGCGACGCCGAAACCCTCAATCGCCAACTGGAGCAGAAGGTGGCTGAGAAGACGGCCGACATCGAGCGCTACTGGCGACAGATCGCGCAGATCGACCGTGAACGAGGGCGCTTTGAGGAGCGCGATCGCTTGATGCGGGAGATGCATGACGGTGTCGGCGGCCACTTGGTGCAGGCGTTGGCTCTGAGCGACCACGGCAACGACAGCGCTCGCATCCGCGAGTCAGTGCAGACAGCCCTGGACGACCTGCGCTTGCTGATCGATGCCAGTGACGTGCACGCGGAACGGCTGAACGACCCGCTGGCTCGCTTGCGCGAACGGATGAGCCGGCGCCTGGCAGCGATAGGCATCGCATTGGACTGGGATTTCACCCGAATGCCGGAACTGCCCCGTCTCGCACCTCAGCGTACCGTCCAGGTGCTGCGCATCCTGCAGGAAGCGATCACCAACGTGATCAAACATGCCTCTGCCCAGCGCATCACCCTGGCCTGCGAGTGCATCGACGATCCGGCTACCGGTCGGCCTGCCCAGATCCTGGTCGAGATCGGCGACGACGGACGGGGATTCGATGTCGAGCGGGTGCAAATCGGCCGCGGCCTGAGCAACCTACGCGGACGCGCGCAGACCCTGGGTGGGACACTGCATGTCCACAGCCGCCCGGGTGCGGGTACGCGGTTACGCCTCTGCGTTCCGGTGCTGGAGGATGAGGCCTAGCGACCAGCCGTTGCCGATGGTGCTGCAAACTGCCGGGCGCGCAACCGGCAGCGAAGGGCTCAGTCACGACGGGATCTGGTTCGTATCCACCCTTTCCGCCACGTCGGCACCGGTGTCGATCGGCGCAATCTCGATTCGGTCGCGCCCGGCGTGCTTGGCGGCGTACATGGCGGCGTCCGCCGTGGTGACGAGCATCTCCGCCTGTCGAGCGCTGCCGCAGGCGATGCCAATGCTGACGGTCAATACAGGATCACCCTGGCTTGGCTTACGGAGCAGCGCTTGAAGCGCCAGACAGATCCTGCGGGCCTGGTCGAGATCTGCCTCCGGAAGCAGCAGGATGAATTCCTCGCCGCCCCAGCGCGCCGCCATTGCGTTGTCAGGCAGCACCCGACGCAGTGCATCGGCGACGCGGCGCAGTGCTTGATCACCCTGCTCGTGTCCATAGCGGTCATTGATCTGCTTGAATTGATCGATGTCGATCTGGGCCAGGGCCAACCGGTGACTCCCATCGTCGGCCAGCGCGGCGGACTGCAGTCGCTGACGCAGCGCGCGCCGGTTGGGTAGCTCGGTGAGCACGTCGGTCAGGGCGAGTTCGGCGTTACGCTGATTGGCCTGCGCCAGCGAGTCCAGCACACGTGAGCGTGAGCGTAGCAGCCACAGACTGCCCAGCAGCAGCGGCAACAGTGTCGCCACCCCGGCCACCAGCAGCCATTGGTTGCGCCGGTTGTAGCGATCCTGCAGCTGCAGCTGCTGGACTTCGGCCCGCGCGCGCTCATAGTCGATCAGCGCATTGCTTTGCTGCAGGCGCAGCTTCAGCAGCTGATCGCGAATCGCATTCATGGTGACGAAAGCCTTGTCATTCATCGCCACCGCTTCTTCGTGCAGATCCAACTCGGCGAGCATCTGAGCCAGACTGCGCGCCGTGTCGACGACATGCTGCTGCAGGCCGAATCGCTCGGCCATGGCCAGCGCCTGGCGCGCCTGCAGCACCGACTCGACCAGATTGCCGGCATGTTGAAGCTGGACGCTAGCGGCTTCGTGGCACCAGACCAGATGCGATTCTTCGCTGGCATTGGCGGTCTGGAAGCATTCGTCGATGGCGGCTCGGGCTGCATCATGCTCTCCGCGTCGGGCGTGCAGTTCGGAGAGGTTGACCAGATTGGGGATGATGGTCGTAGTGCGGCCCAGCGCGCGCGCCAGTTCAAGGGAGGTACTCAGGTGCGGCTCGGCCGCGTCCAGGTCGTCATCCTCGATCAGCAGCGCACCGAGATTGTTGTGCAGCTTGGCAATGTCAGCCTGACTGCCTTCTGCGCGGAACAGGGCCAGGGACTGTTCAAAGTGAGTTCGAGCGCTGTCTCGATCGCCACTGGCCAGATGAATGGCCGCAATGATGTTGTGCACCTGCGCACGCAGCGCCCGGTCTTCCTTCTCCTGCAGATGGCGGTCGGCTGCTCGCGCGGCCAGCATGGCCTGATCCATCGATCCCATCCGATAGAAGTTCTGCGCGACCAGGCTCTGCAGCTGTGCCTTGGGCTGTGGATCGTCCAGCGCTTCCACCAGGGGCTCAGCGGCCGCCAGCATCTGCAGCGAATCCTCAAACTGATGTCGCTGATAGCGCGCTGTGGCCAGCAGTAGCCGAGCCCGCCAGTCATCCAGCCAACCGGCGGATTGTGCCTCCGCAACTGCCTGGTCGGCCCGTTCGGGGGCGCGATATATCTCCGCCTGCAATGACTTGAGGCGGTCAACGTGCTGAGCCTGGGCGGTCTGCCATCCGACCACGCTCCATGCGAGCAATACGCCAGCCAACGTCAGTTTCCCCAGTCGCATCCCGCTACTGCCTCCAGCTCACTCCCGTGTCCCTATACGCAAACGCGCAACAACGCAGGAAAGCTTGTATTGCAAACAACTGCCGGGGCATTCGGCAATCGGCGGCAAGAGCGCTGCGCCGAGTACAAGCATTGCGCGCCGCCAAACAGTGGCCTGATGGCAGGTTATGGTGACGCTCCGTGATTTGGCGCAAGGTGATGAAAAGACGGGGAATACTGATCAAGCGGTAGTGGCTTGCAAGTTGACGGTCAATTCGCCCTGGCGCGGTACTGGCCCGGCGTCATGCCGGTCCAGCCGCGATAGGCACGAATGAAGGAATTCTGCTCTACGAAGCCAAGCAGAAAGGAGATCTCGCCAAGGCTCAGCTTCGATCGCTGCAGATACTGGTTGGCCATTTCCATGCGCACTGTCGCCAGCAGCGTCTGGAAGCTCTGTGACTCCTCTTCCAGCTGGCGCTGCAGAGTGCGCCGGCTCACTGCCAGCTTGCTGGCGACAGCGTCAATGCCGACCTCTCCACCAGCAAGCGTGCTGACCAGCACTGCGCGAACCCGTTCCGTGGTGCTGGCGCCGCGCTGCAGATCGGCCAGACGCCGATTGAGACTGCCTTCTAGAAAAGACCAGATCCCCTGATCCGCAGTCAGGAAAGGATGCGCCGCATCAGCAGCGGCGAAGCGGATTTCGGTATCGCGACCTTGGTCGACCGTAGTGCCGAAATAGTCCGCATAGGCTGCTGGTTGCCGTGGCTGTGCCCGCATCGTGAGCTTCATTGGTGACACCGGTCGACGCGTCGCCATGCGCATCAGTTGGCAGAAGAACACCAACTCCGCCAGCTCCAGCCCGGCCGGCAACGGGTGTTCAAGCAACG
>JAUIFV010000016.1 GCA_030430155.1 Gammaproteobacteria bacterium | reverse complement strand
CCCTGGGCCCTATGCCCTGGGCCCTGCGCATATCAAAAAAAATGGCCCTGCTTGCGCCGGGCCAAAGTCGTCATGGGGTCGGGGTGACGATGTGGGGGATTACCTGACGATCAGCTGGTCGGCGCGGACCGAGGTGACGCCGCGGGTGTTGTTGGCGATGGTGATCGCCTGCGCACGCTGCATCCGGCTTTCCACGGTGCCGGTCAGGAAGACCACGGTGTCCTTGGTGTCGACGTCGATCTTCAGGCCCTTGATGTCGTCGTCAGCCAGCAGCTGGGTCTTCACTTTGGTGGTGATCCAGCCGTCGCCGACCGCATCCGCCACGTTCTTGCCGCCCTCGCGCAGCTCGCCGGAGACGGTCGCCTCGTTGGCCTCCATCCGCGCCTCGCTACCATCGTCGGCAACGATGATCTGGTTGTCGACCGCGACCACGCCGTTCACCTCCCAGGCGATGCGTTCGGCCGCCCAGCGGTCTGCGTAGCTGTCGGCGCCGCCGCGCAGGGTGACGTGACCGTTATCGGTGTCGACGTTGATGTCGAAGCCTTCGGCGCGCTCATCGGCGATCAAGCGGCTCTTGATGGTAGCCGTGGTAGCGGCGTCATCAATGCTGTTGGCCACGGTCGGCTTTTCAGCGCCGTTGTGGGCAGCGGCCATACCGGCGCCGGTGCCCAGGGCGATCGCAATACTCAAAGCAGTGACTCGGTAGATGGTCTTCATGATGGCTTCCTTGTGTTGAGGTACTCGCCGCGACGTCAGCGCCGCTGGCTTGCCAAGGACTAACCAGCATCCGTGCCAACTTTGATTGGCTTAGTTAAATCAATGGCTTAAGGTGATTCCGAGTTCCTGTGTCCGCTCGACCGACAGCGTCTGAGCGGGTGAATCGCGCGACGGCTCGTGCACATTGCAGTCTCAGCGGCGGCATTGCGATGCGTCGGTAGTACGCTATGCGTCCCTCATCGCCGGCCAGAGCTCAGCCATGTCCACACCCGTCTATCTCGCTGCTGGATTGCGCACGCCCTTCGCCCGCGTTGATGGCGAACTGGCCAACTACGACGCGCTGGCGATGAGCGTGCCGGTGATGAAGGCGATGCAGGCGCAGCTGGCCGACGACGATCGCCCCGACGCGGTGGTGTGGGGAACGGTGGCGGCCAATCTGGCCTGGTCAAACATTGCTCGCGAGGTGATGCTGGAGGCCGGAATGGATCCGCATACGCCGGCGCGCAGCACCGTGCTGGCCTGTTCGACCAGCATGGTCGCGGCATTCGAGGGCGCGGCGCAGATACAGCGCGGCGGCGCCGACCTGGTCCTGGCGGGCGGCTCGGAAAGCATGAGCCGGGTGCAGTTTGGACTGAGTCAGCGCCTCAGCGATTGGATCCGCCGTTTCGGCCAGGCGCGCAGCCTGGGCGCAAGGGTCGGCATGCTCGGCAAGCTGCCCTGGGGCGCGCTGGGTTTGTACATCCCCAAGGTCGCCAATCGCAGCACCGGGTTATCGATGGGCGAGCACACCGAGCTGATGGCCAAAGAGTGGAAGATCGGTCGCAGCGAGCAGGATGCCATCGCCCTGGCCAGTCATCAGAACGCAGTCAAAGCGCAGCAGGCCGGCTTCTTTGACTCGCTAACCATCGCAGTGGACGGTCATCAGCGCGACGGCATGCTGCGCCCCGACACCTCGGCCGAACGCCTGGCCAAGCTCAAGCCGGCCTTCGATCGCAGCGCCGCAGGCACCCTGACCGCCGGCAACTCCTCGCCGCTGACCGACGGCGCCGCCGGGATCTGGGTCAGCAGCGAAGCCGGGCTACAGCGGCTGCCCGCCGCAGCGCCGCGGGTGGAACTGGTGGACTTCGAGCTGGCCGCAGTGGATCTGCGCAACGAGGGCCTGCTGATGGCGCCGGCCTATGCGCTGCCGCGACTGCTGGCCAGACAGGGACTGCGCTTCGCCGACATCGATCTGTGGGAGATCCACGAGGCCTTCGCCGCCCAGGTGCTGGCCAACCTGGCCGCCTTCGACAGCGCCGAGTTCAGACGCAACAAGGCAGGCGTGGATGCCGACCTGGGCAGCGTGGACCGCAGCCGCATCAATCCCAACGGCGGCAGCCTGGCCCTGGGTCACCCCTTCGGCGCTACCGGCGCGCGGATCCTCTCGCAGGCGATCAAGGCGCTGGCCGCTCGCCCGCCCGGTAGCCACGCGGTGGTGAGTATCTGCGCCGACGGCGGTCAAGGCAGCGTGGCGCTGCTGCGCAGCATGGGAGCGGCGCGATGAGCGTGACCATCGACCAGGTTTGGGCCGCCGCCGAACGGATTGCCGCGCATGCCCATCGCACCCCGGTGCTGCGCTCGCGGTCACTGGAAGCGATGATCGGCGCCGAGCTGTACTTCAAGGCCGAGAACTTCCAGCGGGTGGGCGCCTTCAAGTTTCGCGGGGCCTGCAATGCGGTGTGGTCGCTGAGCGATGCCGAAGCGCCCGCCGGGGTAGTCACCCATTCCTCCGGCAATCACGGCCAAGCCTTGGCGCTGGCGGCGCAGTCTCGCGGCATTCCGGCCTACGTGGTGATGCCCGAAGACAGCGCCAAACCCAAACTGGCAGCGGTGCGCGGCTACGGCGCCGAGGCGATCCTCTGCGCGCCGTCGTTGGCGGCACGCGAGCAGACCTGTGCGGAAGTGCAGGCGCGCACCGGGGCGAGCATGATCCACCCCTATGCCGATGCCCGCATCATTGCCGGTCAGGGCACGGCGGCGCTGGAGTTGCTGCGCGAGATCGGTCGGGTCGATCAACTGATTGCCCCGGTCAGCGGCGGTGGCCTGCTGGCCGGCAGCGCAATCAGCCTCGCTGCTCTGTGCCCCAGCGCGCAGATCGTCGGCGCCGAGCCCGAAGGCGCCAACGACGCCTGGCAATCCATGCAGGCCGGCGAACGCCGCGAGATCATCCGCCCGGAGACCATCTGCGACGGCCTGCGCGCGAACCTGGGCGAGATCAATTTTGGGATCCTGAACGACCACCACGCGCAAATACTGACCGTCAGCGACGCTGAAACGATCGCCGCGCTGCGCCTGGTCTGGGAGCGGATGAAGATCATCATCGAGCCCTCCTGCGCCACCGTGGTGGCGGCGATGCTGCGCTATCGCGAGCAGTTCGCCGGGCAGCGGGTGGGAGTGATCTTCTCCGGGGGGAATATCGATCTGGATGCGCTGCCGTGGTGTCGCGGCTAGCCTGCATCGCCTGAGCGCCGTAGTGGTCTTACCCAGGAGCCTTGCCCGATCCTTGCGATTCAGGGCCTTGGTGTCGCTTGGGTTGAACTTTTGCTGACTATTTCGATCTGCGTTAATGAAGCCTGACTTTGGCTTCGTACCCTCAACTTCGGATAACGCGATGAGCAACCTGCGAAAGACGATCCTGAAGACCGCCGCCGCGGCGGCAACGAGCCTTGCTCTGACCAGCGCCGCACAGGCACTGCAGCCCACTCCCGGACTGTGGTGGCAAGCGGGCGCCAACGGCAAGTTCATGCAGCTGCAGATCGGCCCTGGCGGCTATGCGCTGGTCACTCTGAGCTTCGAGGAGGCCGGCGCACCCACCTACCGGGTCATGCAGGGCCAGCTCAGGGAAATCGTCGATCCTGCTGCCGTGGCCGAGCTCAGCTCGCCGCTGTATCGAGTCGATCGCGCCGGCTGCCTGGAATGCACCCCACAGGAAGCCACAACGGTGGCCGAAGAAAGCCGACCCTATCGATTGCGCTTTACTACGACCAATCGCGCACAGCTGCAGACTGCGGACGGTGAGCTGATCGACTACGAGTTCTTCCCGCTGTTTACCGATCGGGTAGACCTCACCGCTCATCGAGTCAGTGGCAAGCGTGCGGTACTGGAAAATCAGGGCAACTCGGTCCTCGTCGAGCTGCAGCCCAGCAGCAGCGACAGCGATTGCGGCGTCCAGTTCTCACCCAACGAACAGACCTACAAGGTCGCTATCGCCCCGGGACAGCCGGATGCGGCGCAATTGGGGCAGATCCTCAACAACGTCGATCTGGTCATCGATCAGGTGCATAACCCGCGCTCGCGGTTGCTCAGCCGCATTGATGAGTACGAGTTTCGCTGCGTCCATGTCGCGCTGGGCGCCTGCATCAACTACACCATCACCTTGACCGGCAGCCGCTGCGTGGTCGCTGCCGAGATGTTCGAATCCGGCCCGCGCTTCATCGGCAAGGCCGAGGAGCTAAGTTACAACGTTGATCTGCTGCCTAATCCCAATCTGCTTCCGCCGCTCAACTTCAGCGGCGAGATTCGGCTGACGGTTCTGGATTGACCATCAGCGCCGCGCAACCTGGGCCCTGGGCCCTTTCTACCCTGGGCCTCGGTGCGTTAGTGCCGCATCTCCGCCGGATCCTGGAAGATCAAATTCTCCATCCAGGCCACGGCTTCCTCCTGTCCAGGCTGGTTGAACAGCACCATCAGCACCACCCACTTGAGGTCGTCCAGATCAACCAGGTCGGTGTCCAGGGCCATCACCCGATCCAGCACCAGTTCGCGCTGGGTGGGAGTGAGGATGCGCTGCTGCTGCAGGAACATCAAAAAGCCCAGTGAGTCGCATTCCAGGCGCTCCAGCTCCTGCGGTGCCAGCACCCGCACCGGCCCATCGTCGGCTGCGGCCAGCTCGCTTTGCGGGCGCAAAGCGGTGAGCTCGTCGAGCCAGCGGAAGGCTTTGTTGATTTCGCGGGTGGAAAAGCCGGCTTCGGCCAGGGAATGCTGCAGGGAATCCCGATCAACTTCGGCGTCGGGATCGTCGTAGAAGTAGTTTTCGAAAAGATAAAGCAGTACGTCCAGGACGCTTTCTTCTTTCATTACCCTCTCTCATGTGCGCGGCAGTATCGGCCGCCCGGGGTTGCAACTACCTCCCCATCCAATTCCAATTTCAGCAGCATGGAGGAAAGCTGGTTGACCGTCAATCCGGTCCGCTCAACCAAACCGTCCATGCTCACCGGATCAAATCCCAATGCCGCAATCAGCGTGGCGTACTCTGGATCTGGCATTGCATCGTTCGTGCCAGCTTTGCTCTGCGAGTTGGGGGCACAGGACGATTCCATCAAGTGTGCGCGCAAACTGTCCGCCCACTGCCGCGCCAGTGGCGTCAGCTCGGCGTAGATTTCCTGCGCGCTTTCGACCAGCTTGGCGCCGTCACGGATCAGCCGGTGACAGCCCTTGGCCAGCGGATTGTGGATGGATCCGGGTATGGCAAAAATCTCCCTGCCGGCCTCGCTGGCCAATCGGGCGGTGATCAGCGAGCCGCTGGCCAGACCCGCCTCCACCACCAGCGTGCCCAACGCCAGGCCGGCAATGATCCGATTGCGGCGCGGAAAATGCCCCGGTCGCGGCGCCGTGCCGGGCGGGAATTCGCTGATTACTGCGCCGTCGACGATGATTCGCTCGGCCAGCGCGCGATGGCTGCGTGGATAGATCTGATCGGGCCCGTGACCGACCGCAGCCAGGGTAAGGCCGCCAGCATCCAGACAGGCCTGGTGGGCGACCCCGTCGATACCCAGCGCCAAACCGCTGGTGATCGCCAGACCGCTGCGGGCCAGGGTGGCGCTGAAGTCCTTGGCCAAGGCCAAGCCGCCGGCGCTGGCGTTGCGGCTGCCGACCACGGCCAGCTGCGGCAGCCACAGGGCGCTGGGGTCGCCGGCGATCCACAGCGCCGCCGGCGGATCGGCGATCTGTCGCAACAGCGCCGGATAGTCCGGGTCATTGAAGGTCAGCAAGTGCCGATCCGGTCGCTCCAGCCAGCGTTGGTCGATCTCTGCTGCCGCATCGGGCAAGGCCGGTGGCCGCGCCGTGGAAGACACCCAGGCAGCGGCGCTGCCGTGCTGCTGCAGCCCCTTGAGCAAACCGACCGAGCCCAGGCGTGGGGTGCGCAGCAGGCGCAACCAGGCCTGCTGCTCGGCGCTCATCGGCGGCCCCCCGATGGCGGTCCGGCCAGCTTGCCGCCCAGTGCGGGTCGCCAGCGCGGCGCGAGCAGATCAAAGGGAGTCTGACCCATGTCGTCCTGCGGGTCGCGGCAGGCACCGCGATCGATCAGCAGCTCGGCGCAGCGCAGCAGTGAGTTGCGGCAGGCCCAGTGCAGCGCCGTGCGCTGCTGGGCGTCGGTGGCGTCCAGGTCGCTGGCCTGCTCCAGCAGCATGGCCATCACCGTCGCCAATGCGTCCTCGGGCGCCGGCGGCCGCGACTGCCCGGCACCGAGCACCCGATGCAGCAAGCCGCCCTTACCGGTGACCGCCAGATCCACCCTGGCGCCGTGCTGCAGCAGCAGACGCACACAGCCCAGCGCGGTGCTGGGGGCGCCCTGGGCCAGCGCGCTCATCACCGCCGCCTCCAGTGCGGTCAGCTGACCATGGGCGACAGCGTTGACCTCGGCGCCGCGCTCGATCAGCAGCTCCACCATGTCGGTGCGCAACACGCTGGCCGCCACCATCAGCGGGGTCAGACCCTCGCGCATGCGCTGATCCACGTCCACCCCGGCGGTGAGCAGCAGTCCGATGATGTGCTTGTGGCCGCTGACGCAGGCCGCCGACAGCGCGGTGGCACCGCTCTCGGTCGCCGCATCGGGATCGGCACCGGCCGCCAGCAGCTCGGTCACCAGCTGCAGGTGACCTGCGCCGGCGGCGTGCACCAGCGCGGTGGCGCCGCGTTCGTCGCGGCCGTCCACCGGCAGTCCCAGCTGCAGCAGCCGGGCCACCGTAGCGCGATCATCGGCGCGCGCGGCGCGGGCCAGATCGGCCTCCCGCAGCGGCCGCGCCGGGTGTGCCAGCGGCGGCCAGTCGAGCAGCGCGGCCAGCTCCGGCTTGCCGTCAGCCAGCGCGATACCACTGGGCGTGCGACCGTCGCTGGCCGGCACCGCCGGGTCGGCGCCGGCGCGTATCATCGCCCTGGCAAATCGCAGCCTGTCCAGATCGTCGCGCAAAACCAGCAGATGCAGCGGCGCCAGTCCGCCCGCGTCGACCGCGTTGAGCGGCGGTCGGGCACGCAGCAAGGCCTCGATGAAGTCGTCACCTCGGCGCAGCAGGGCGCGATGTAGCGGGCCCCGGCGACGCTGGTCGCGCACCCCTGCGCTAGCCTTGCCGGCCACCGCTTTGACCAACAAACTGCCCAGCCAGGCCTCATCGACGGTGGCGCTGGCGGCACCGGCGATGGCCAACAGCAGCGGCGATTTCTCGGTCTGCAGACAATGCTGCAGGCAGCGCTCGACCAATTCCTGCGGCACTGGATCGAGCGCCAGCAGCCGATCCAAGGCGCTCGGCGTGCCCTCGGCCGGGTCCAGTCCGGCAGCGAAGATCGGCTCGGCAAGTTCGACACTACCCGATGCAGCCAGGGCGATCAGCGCATCGGCCAGCCCGTCGACGCTGATGCTGCCAGTGCGCAACAGCTCCTTGACCAGGGTTTCCTTGCCCTTGCGCACGGCCTCGGCCAGCACCTGATCGGGGTCGACGATGGGGACCTCTGGCGCCTTGCTCTGGACCTCTACTTCGCCCTCACCCTGCTCTGCGCTGAAGCTGCTGGGAATAGTGACGCTTGGGTCAATGGCACGCACCAGCGGCCAACGGCTCAGCGCCAGGGCCAGCTCCACCGCGGTCTTGCCGCTACCGTTGCGTTGCTCGGGCTGCGCGCCCAGGGCCAGCAGCAGGCGGATACTCTCGCTGGTGATGCCCTCGGCCTGTACCGCCAGGTGCAACGCACTGTCGCCGCCGTTGTCGGCGATATCGGCCTTGGGGTGCCAGAAGGCCAGCCGCTGCAGGACCCGTTCGTGGCCCTGCTTGGCGGCCCAGTGCAGTGCACTGCGTCCGCCGCTGCAGAGCAGATCGACCGCTGCGCCCGCTTCCAGCAGCGCCTCTACCAGCGCGGCATGACCGCGTCTGGCGGCCCAGTGCAGTGCGCTCATCCCTTCGCCGTCGACGGCGCTTAACTTGACCTTGTGCTTGAGCAGCAGGGTCAGGCCGGCGGTGGCGTCATTGGGCCCCTGGCATAGCGCCAGCAGCACCGGCAGGCCGCCGTCGGGCTGCAGGCTGGCGCCCTGCGCGATCAGGTGGGTCATCAACGCCACGTTCTGTTGTTCGGCCGCCCTCGCCAGGGCGGTGTGACCGTCGTTGTCCAGCTGGTCCAGATTGGCGCCGGCGTCGAGCAGCGCTTGAGCCACGGCCGGGTCGCGGCACAGCGCGGCATGATGCAGCGGGGTGCGACCCTGCTCGTCGCTGATCAGCGGATTGGCGCCGTTGCTGAGCAGCGCCGACACCACTTCGGCGCGACCGGCGAAGCTGGCCTGAGTCGCCGCCATCAGCGGACTGAGCACGCTGCCCTCGGGATTGACCTCGGCGCGCGCCTGCAGCAGCGCGCGGACCGCGTGGATCTGGCCGCTGGCAGCGGCTCGAGTCAACGCGTCACGCTGATCGGCATCGCTCAGATCCGGCTTGGTGTGGACGTCGGCGCCAGCTTCCAGGGCAGCCTCTACCGCCAGTCCATCGCCACGCCGCGCGGCCTGCAGGAGCTGCTGGTGGCAGTCGGCCTCGTGGGCCTGCGTCGCTTCGCCCTCCGCGGCCTCGTCCTCTGCGATCGGGGCGTCGGCCGCATGAGCTTCATCCAGGAAAGACAGATGCCTGGGCCGGGCCAGCTCTGCGCGCTGCGCATGCCGCAGCAGCCCGATCGTAGCGCCGGCGCAGATGGCCAACGCGGCAACCGCAGCCGGGAGCGTCTGCAGCGGCTCCAGCGGCCGCCGCGACCACGCCAACAAGCCGCCTATCAGGCCGATACCGGCCAGGCAGATGGCGACCCAGATTCCATGCCGCCAGAACTGATCGGAACGACGCAACAGTAGCGCCCGTTCCAGCGCCAGCGAGGGCCATCGACCCTTTTCGCTCTCCAGCGCATCGGCCCAAAGGAGCCCGGGCGCCGGCCACCAGCGCCACCAGATCAGCACCTGCGCGGCGAGCATGGTCGCCAGCAGCAGCGCCGCTCCCGGCCCCTGCGCGCGACCGACCATGCCCAGCGCAGGCCCGACCAGGAACTCGGCCAGCAGCAGATGCGGCAACAGTACGGCTATGCACATCAGCCAGCGCAGCGAGGCCTCGGCCGACTGTTGTGTCCAGCCGCCATCGCGCGGGGCGTTGGCGGCGAACAATGCCAGCAGAGCCGCCGCCACCCCAACCAGCGCGCGTGCACCCCAAGGCGCCGGCAGCCAAGCCGCCGCCAGTGCCGAGGCGGCCAGCAGCAGCATGCAGACGCAGCCTGTAGGCAGCCAGGATGGGCGGGAGGTGGTCATTGCGCGGAAGTATAGGTTAGAGCGAGGGCCCAGGGCCCAGGATCCAGGGCTCAGGAGGCCGCGCGAAGGCGCACCGTAGCGAGCTAGATGGATCGTTCAAGGATGCTTGGCGCTTCTTCCAGGGTCTCACCCAGTCCGGTGATGTAGTTGAGTTCCTTGATTGCCGATTCGGTTTCGGCCATGCCGGCGGCCACCGCGTCGACCTGGCTGGTGATGAAATCCGGGCTCTGGTTATTCACCGCCATCTCGGACAGGGCCAGGATCTTGGCCTGGATGCGATCCAGTTCCAGGGCCACGAACTCGGCGTTGCGTTCTGCGTTGCGCAGATTCTGCAGGCGCATGCTGGTGGTGGCGATGGCGTCGGTCAGGCTCTTGCGCAATCGATCGTCGCCCTCGGCCAGCTTGGCGCGGCGACCTTCCAGCTTGCTGATCTGCTGCTCCAGGGCCTTGCTGTCGGTCTCGTCAAGAAAGCGGGTCAAGCCCTGGTGCGAGTAAAGCAGGCGCAGGAACACCCAGAGCAGCTTGTCCAGGCCAGGCGTGCGAAGGTCATCGGCGCTGCCGTCGGAGTTGCTCAATCCGCGGGCAATGCGGCGCATGGTCAGGCAGCGCTCGCGTAATTCCAAGAAGCGCTTACGCAGTCCCGGTGCCAGCTCGCGCAGCAGCGCTTCCACGCTGTCGCGGCCGCCCTGCTTGCGCGGCGCCTCGCTGCGACTGGCGGCATGCTCGCGCATGTCGATGGCCTGACGAAACTTGGGAATGGAGATCAAACCGGTCAGATAGGCCAACTCGGCCGCGGCGACGATCGGCAGCACCACTTCTGGCGCCGGGCTGAGCGCCCCCAGACCCACCGCGCTGGCCAGGGCGAGCAGGTTCCAACGCCAGGTGAAGGCTGCCTTCAGATAGCGCATCAATCCGCCGCCGTGCTTCGCCATCGCTGTGTGCGCCTCCTTGAGCCCTGACCGATCCGGTGTGTCGTGCCACACCCGCAGTCGCCGGGCAACGCTGCAGCCGTGCCCGCGACAAGACCGCTATTTGGCCGTCACTCGCGCGCAGATTCAAGTTTTCTCGGAAGCTGCGCTGAATCAGGGGTGCGCGATCGCCCCGGCGAACGCGGCTGAACTCAGCTTCCCTTGATGTCCTTCATCGAAGCCAGGGCATCGCGGAAGGCCTTGGCCTCGTCGCCGCTCCAGCTGCCGCCAAGGACCCGCAGCTCGGACTGCTGGTCGATCTCCAGCATCCCCCGCTCCACCATCTTCGCGCTACCGCCGTCCAGCGCCGTGCGCAGCAGGTCCAGCACGCAGGCATTGAGCGTGGTTCCGCTGGTGCGCGCGTGCTCCTTGATGCGCTCGGCGAGTTCGCCGTCTATTCCTCGAATCAGCAGATCTGGCATGGCAAAAGACGATAGGGCTTCGCCAAATGGTAGCAGAGCAGCGGCTCGGAAGATGACCGAGCAGGTCGCAACTTGCCGCCGATCGTCAGTTTTTACACCTGGACAGCATCGCGAACGCCGCTGGGCACGATGGCCCGGAACGCTGGACATCCGGGTCAGCGCGCGCCAACAACGCTGACCCGCCGGCCGAGCTCATCGGCTTCAATGCTGATTTTGGCCACCCCAAAGGCCTCCACGACTGCCGCATTGCTGCGCAGATGCTCGCTGACCACGCCAGTGCTGAACTCGCCAGCGCCGGCCAGCACCATGGGCAGCAGCAGCTGATCGGCAAGGTGCTCGCCGACCGCCCCTTGATGACCCAGAAACTGGTCCAGCTCGGCGCAGGCGCGCTGCGCTACCTGCTCGGCACGTACACCGCGCTGGCCATATTGGGTGACCCACTCGCTGCAATGCTCGAAATGGGCGGCGACAGCCAGCACATTGCCGGTGCCGGCGCGCGGGCCCAGGTCGATGTGCACGAGCCCGGACCTTCCGTGAGCATTCGTCGCGAGGGCGTCGAGATCGTGTCGTGATCCGGTCCGCGGACCAGAGAGCGGCAAAGGCGTAGTCCCTTCTACGTCGAGCCGATCGGCGGGAGCAGATCGGGTCACGGCGCGAAGATCGGAATGCTCACGGAAGGTGCGGGCTAAGGGTTCGCGACGCAACCCGTAGTGGTCGGCCACGGTGGTCAGCTCGCGCATCGCGATGTGCTGCGGCAGACCGGCGCTGAGCACCTGTGCCTCGATAGCGCGCAGCGCGCCGCGCTCGATCAGGCTGATCGGCTGCAGCGTCGACGGGCTGACCTGAAGCACAATGCGGCCGCCGCCAGTGGGGTAGAAGCCGACCCGTTCCACTTCCAGCTCCACCTGGGCACCCATGCGCCGCAACAGCGGCAGAAACAGGGCGTTGATGAAGTCGGCGCTGGGCGCCATCTGGTTGTGGGTACCGCCCTCGATGCAGACCCGGCTGGGGCCCTCGGCACGGAGCAGTATCGGCAGCACGGTCTGCAGCACCAGCATGGTGCTGCCGGCGGTGCCGATGGCGAAATGATGCGCGCCGCCAACCAGCGCGTTGGGGCGGAACTCCAGCTCGGTGCTGCGCAGCTCGGCGCCGCGCAGATCGGCCGCACTGAGCTGCGCCGCAGCCTGCACGCAGGTCAGGTGTTGACGCATCAGCCCCGGTTTGGCGCGGCCGGCGCGGATCTTAGTCAAGCGCAGCGGTTGGCCGGTGAGTACCGACAGCGATAGCGCGCTACGCAGGATCTGCCCGCCGCCTTCGCCTTTGGAGCCGTCGATGTGGATGGTGTCGGTCATGAAAGTCTTCTTGAGGGCTGAGTAGAGCAGGGCCTCGAGTAGGATGTGGTGAGTGAAGCGAACCGCATCAAGGCAAGACAAAGCGTAGGCCGTGTACCCCGCGCCTGATGATTGGCAAGATGCGGTCAACGTCGGTCGGGGTTCTGCGGCGCTCCTGATCTGCCAAAGCGTCGACGAATGAACGATCGCTAAGCTCGGTTGCTCAATCCATGCTCGCGAAGCTCCTTGCGGTTGAGCTGGCGCTTCTCAAACACCTCGAAATCGCCAAGGGGATTGGTCACGGTCGGCCTGTTCAAGTTGGCCAGGGCCGATTTGCGCTTGGACTCCTTCAGGTAGGGGCTGAGGTAGAGCTTTTGTACCCGCAGTTCGAACCAGATCCCGTCGATGCGCTGCAGCAGCCGCTCCTCGCTCAGCTTGCGAACGTCGCGCAGCTCCTCGCTGCGCTCTCGACGACGCTGCTGGTTGCGGCGACGGCGGCTGATCCGAGGTTTCCAGCGCAGTATGCCGGTGTTCGGATCCACGTAGAGCTCCTCCACCTCACGGTGCCAACGGTTATCGATGTCCACCAGGCGACCGTCGGCATCGCGCTCACAGCGGATCGTGACCTCCATCCGAACATGGTCAAGCAAATGCTCGCCCACCGTGGTCCGCCGGTCGATACCAGCGCACAGCTCACTGTAGACCTTGTCCCAGGGCCGATTGACCTGCTTGCGCAGCCACTTGCGCAGCGGCCCGAGCAGATCGTCGAAGTACTTGGTGCGTTGCGCACGCGGCAACGTCGGTTCGACAAACTCCTCGCCGTCCCAGTCGGCTACGCGCAGCCGCGGCAGCGGCTGCCGCTTGGTGCGCAGGCCGGAACGGGGGCGTTCGATCAGTACTTTGTGGAAATCGGGTCTCATGGCGGCGGTGTATCGGTGTGATTGAAGTCTCTTTGCTTGAGGGCCCAGGGCCCAGGGCTCAGGGCCCAGCGGCCTCCGGAGCGTTAAGTTGCCGGCGTGCTTCGCACGCCGGTTCTTCGTTTCCTATCAATCGAGCCGTGAAGTAGCAGGGCGCGGGCTGTAGCTCTTCCTGGGCCCTATGCCCTGGGCCCTGGGCCCTCGCTCTTCTAGCCCTTAACGCAAACCACCTGCTTCAAGGTATGCAGCACCTCGACCAGGTCCTTCTGCGCCGCCATCACCTGATCAATCGGCTTGTAGGCTGCCGGTGATTCGTCGATGACCGCCTGGTCCTTGCGGCACTCCACACCTTCGGTGGCCTTGCGGTGCTGCTCCAGGGTGATCTCCTTCTTGGCTCGGGTCCGGCTCATCACGCGGCCGGCACCGTGCGAGCACGAGCACAGCGCTTGGTCATTGCCCAAACCGCGGACGATGAAGCTGCGCGCGCCCATCGAGCCGGGAATGATCCCCAGCTGGCCCTTCTGCGCGCTCACCGCACCCTTGCGGGTTACAAACAGCTCCTCACCACCGTGGGTCTCCTTCTGCACGTAGTTGTGGTGGCAGTTGACCGCTTCCTCGGTGATCTTGAAGCGCTTCGGCAAGGCCTTCTGCAGCGCCTCCAGAGTGTTTCGCATCATCACCGCACGGTTGTTGCGGGCGAAACGCTGGGCCCAGTCGACCGCGAACACGTAGTGATCGAAGTGCGGTGAACCCTCCTGGAAATAGGCCAGATCACGGTGCGGCAGGTTGGCGATGTGGTTGGCCATATCGCGCTGTGCCAGCTCGATGAAGTGCGTGCCTATCGCGTTGCCCACCCCGCGTGAACCCGAGTGCAGCATCACCCACACGTCGCTCGCTTCGTCCAGGCACAGCTCGATGAAGTGATTGCCGGTACCCAGCGTGCCCATGTGGTTCAGGTTGTTGGTCTTCTTCAACCGCGGGTGCAGCTCGCACAGCTGCTTGAACTCCGCATCCAGCTCACGCCAAGCGTTCTCGGCCACCGTCGGCACCTTGCCCCAGGCGCCCTTGTCGCGCAGGCCGCCGCGGGTCTTGCTGCGGCCATGCGGCACCGCGCGCTCGATCGCGGTGCGGATCGCCGACAGGTTGTCGGGCAGGTCCGATGCGGTCAGCGAGGTGCGCGCGGCGATCATCCCGCAGCCGATATCCACCCCGACCGCCGCCGGGATGATCGCGTGGCGGGTTGGCACCACCGAACCCACCGTGGCGCCGATGCCCAGATGCACATCGGGCATCACCGCCACAAAGGGGCCGACCACCGGCACCCGCGACAAACGTCGCAGCTGCTCACGCGCTTCGGGCTCCACCGGCACGCCGTTGGTCCACATCCGGATCGGCACGCCGCCGTGGTCTTGCATGGTTTCGTATGCGCTGGTCATGACGCTTTCCTTGGTTTCGTTGTCAATCGTGGATCGGTGTATGGCGAGGGCCCAGGAAAGGAGCCCAGGGCCCAGTTGGCTATCGGTGATGCCTGCCGTCCCTTCGCTGTGGGTGATATCAGCATTCGTGCCAACTTTGTCGAAGGCAGATAAAACCGTTTTGATTCAGGTATTTAGGTTGATTCAAAAGAAAGGCTTCAAAGACTATCCGACATGCAGAAGCGATACTTGGATATAGTGTTTATAACCACGGATAGAGAATCAGAATGAAGCCCAGCGTCGTAATCGGCTTTCTTGGCACCCAGCTGGACGCCGGTCGCGGTCAGGGGCGTTGGGAGAAATGGCGGCCGTCGGTGAGCCTGGGGCGCTTCGAGGACTTTCTGCCCGAGCGCATCGAACTGCTTGTAGATTTGCGCCGCAGCAAGGCTCTGGCCATGCAGGTCAAGGCGGACATCGCCGACTTCGCGCCGCAAACCCAGGTGATGATCCACGACTTCTTCGTACCCGATCCGTGGGATTTCGAGCAGATGTACACCCGGCTGTACGACTTCGTGCAGGACTACCCATTCGATCCGGACACCGAGGACTATCTGGTTCACATCACCACCGGCACCCATGTGGCGCAGATCTGTTTGTTCCTGCTCACCGAGGCCCGATACATCCCGGCCCGGCTGCTGCAGACCAGCCCGCCGCGCAAGCAGAACGCGCAGTCGCCCGGCAGCTACAGCCTGATCGACCTGGATCTGGCCCGCTACGATCTGATCGCCCAGCGTTTCGCCCACGCCAGCGCAGAGAGTGCGCAGGTGCTCAAGAGCGGCATTGCCACCCGAAATAGCGCCTTCAATCGGATGATCGAGCAGATCGAGCGGGTCGCGGTGCGCTCCAAGGCGCCCATACTGCTGATGGGGCCGACCGGCGCCGGCAAGAGCATGCTGGCCCGCAATCTGTTCGCGCTGAAGCAGGCCAGACACGAGCTCAGCGGGCGCTTTGTTGAGGTCAACTGCGCCACCCTGCGCGGCGACGGCGCCGGCAGCGCGCTGTTCGGCCATGTCCGCGGCGCCTTCACCGGCGCGCAAGGCGAGCGCGCCGGCCTGCTCAAGAGTGCCGATGGCGGCTTGCTGTTTCTGGACGAGATCGGCGAGCTGGGCGCCGACGAGCAGGCCATGCTGCTGCGCGCCATCGAGGACAAGCGCTTCCCGCCGTTGGGCGGTGACAGGGAGGTGAGCAGCGATTTCCAGCTGCTCGCCGGCACCAACCGGGATCTGGCCCAGGCGGTGGCGCAGGGCAGCTTCCGCGAAGACCTCTATGCGCGACTGAACCTGTGGACCTTCCACCTGCCCGGATTGCGCGAGCGGCTGGAGGACATCGAACCGAATCTGGATTTCGAACTGGAGCGCTACGCCCGCAGCCACGGCGACCGGGTCGGCTTCAACGCCGAAAGTCGGCGCCGCTATCTGCACTTCGCCACCGGTCCCAGCGCGCCCTGGCCGGGCAACTTCCGCGATCTGGGCGCGTCCATCACCCGCATGGCGACCCTGGCCGAGAACGGCCGCATCACCGTGGCGGTAGTGGACGAGGAGATCGAGCGGCTGCAGCGGATCTGGGGCCCGCGCGGCCCTGAGCCGTCAACCAACGCCGTACGGCTCGCCGCCGAACTGCTGGGCGAGCGCTGGCAGGACGTGGATCGTTTCGATCAGGCTCAGCTCGCCGAGGTGATCGCCGTATGCCGGCAGTGCAAGTCGCTCAGCGAAGCCGGCCGCACCCTGTTCCAGGTCAGCCGGCAGCGCAAACGGTCGAGCAATGATGCTGATCGTTTGCGTAAGTATCTGGCGCGGTTTGAGCTTGATTTTGAGGCGGTGAGTTCGTGAGGGCCCAGGGCATAGGGCATCGGGCCCAGTGCCCAGTGAAGCCGGTCAGCGCGCGCTCTTGATCTCCTGGGCCCTGGGCCCTCATTCCCAGCCCGCGGCCAGCGATGGCGATTTGGCTCGTCCGACCTCGCCGCTCTCCACTGCCGCAATATCCAAACGGCGGCGCTGGCGTCCTGCAGCATCAAAATTCTCCGCTGCCAGCCAGCGCTCCAGCGCCTCGCGTAGCGCCGGCCATTCGCTGTCGAGGATGGAATACCAGGCCGTGTCGCGATTGCGGCCCTTGTAGACCCGAGCCTGGCGATGCACCCCTTCGAAGCGAAAGCCCAGGCGTTCGGCGGCGCGTTTGGAGGGGCCGTTGAGACTGTCGCACTTCCACTCATAGCGGCGATAGCCGAGCGCATCGAAGGCATGCCGCATCCACAGATAGTGCGCCTCGGTGGACAGGGTCGAACGCGCCAAGGCGGGCGCAAAACAGAGGTGACCGATCTCCACGCTGCCCATGGCTGGGTCGATGCGCAGATAGCTGCCGACACCCAGGGTCTGGCCGCTGGCGCGATCGATCAGCGCGTAGCTAGTCAGCGACGGATCGGCCGCGTGGGCGTTGAGCCACTGATCGAAGCTGGCCCGATCCGTGAACGGACCGATGGTCAGATAGGTCCAGATGCGTCCTTCGCTATCGGCGCCGTAGGCCCGCCAAAGGTCATCGCCATGTCGGCTCGCATCCAGCCGCTCCAGTCGAACCAAACGCCCCTCCAAACTGGCCCCCGTCGGCCGCGGTCGCGGACTCCAATCCGGCTGCGGCGCACCGATCGGCTGGCCCAGCGCGTTGACCTGAGTTTGCTCGGAGTTTGGGTTCATCGCATCGACTCCTGCATTGCACAAGCGCAGGTTAACGCTCTGAGAATCGCGTTGTCGGGCAAATTCCTGGCAATGGGCTGACGAACCTGCGGCAGGTGGTCGCTCAGTGCGGTTGCGGCGCGGTCTGCTGCAGGCTTGGTGACCACAGCGCGAAGCGCTGTATTCGGCGCTCGCCGACGTAAAGCCAGAGCTCAGTCTCAGCTTCGATGTCGATCAAAAAGACCTGGCGCGCGGGCTCGGCAAGCGTCACGCGAAACTCGGGCCGCCCCTGCGAGTCGCCAACCCAGACCTCGTGCTTGCCGTCCTGAGTGACCAGATAAGCCGTGCGAGTACCGTCATAGGCCAAATTGGCGTACGTATCCAATCCGTCCGGTGTAGGCCAGACCCCGAGCGGCTTGCCGTCGGCGCCAAAGCGCGCAAAGGCGGGTTTGAGATGGCGGCGATGGACGAACATCGCAGAGGTCTCAGTGGCCACCATCAGCGAGCCATCGGGCGCGGTCGCTGCCAATCGCAGGTTGTCCAGCCAACGATCGGCAGCCGAGCGCTGCAGCGTCAGCTGCACACGATCCAGTGCGTTCGCCAGAAAGATGTGGCTGCCCGCAATCACCCAGTGCCCATCCGTGCCCGGCTGGGGCAGCCAATGGTCGAACTCGCGGTTGAGGCCTTTGAGCCGCCGCAGTCCCTGGCGCTGGCAGCGAGCGTCGTAGTGCACAACTTCGGATGGGTTCTTGCGACGCTCGACATAGATCTCGCCACTGTCCGCCAGCCCGATCTTGGGATAGACGAGTTCAGCGTCATAGTCGGTGGCTTCAGGTCTGCACAGCGTGATCGCCGCGCCGTTGGCGGCGAATACGTGTACCGCCCCGGTCCTATCGTCGACGGCGTGGATCCGACCTTGCCTGCTGACAGCGATCCGGGCGATCTGGCCCAGCCGTTCCGGCTCTGCACGCGGACCAACGATAGCCTCCACTTTGCCGCTGCCGGTCAAGCCGAGTAGCGCGCTACTGTCGTTGATCCACAGTCGCCCATCCGCCCCCGCCTGGGGCCGTCCAACCAGACGAACGCGCTGCCCGTTGGGGTGTTCCGGGTTGAGGCTTTGGGTAACCCGATCTTCGGCATCCATCTGCACCACCGCATGCCGGCCACCAAAATCTTGCACGATGAGCGCCCCGTTTGAACCGGTCGACAGCGCCGTCGGGTAGTTGGGCTCATAGCCCCACGCGGTCGTCAGCTCGGTGGTGCGCAAATGCATGCCACGACGATCATAGCGCTTGAGGCGCTTGCTGAGGTTCTCAAGCACCACCACGTCGCCGTTGTTGGTGACTGCGATGTCCTCGGGGCTGAACAGCTTCGCCGGGCCAGCGTAGTTCTCGCCCACTTCCCAGCGCAGCTGGCCGTCGGCTCTATAGGCGCGCAGGCTATTGCTGATGGTGAACTGCTCGTGGAGCCGGGTGAGTGCCACGAAGCCGCCGTCCGGGGCCCGGGCCAGGGCAACGATGGGTGGTGAGTCGAAGCCAACGACTGCAGTTCTGGTGCCGTTGGCGAGGTCCACCCATTCCGTAACCGCGCGCTTGCCGTCGGGGCTGTAGGTCAACAGCCAGCGATCGTCCGCGATCCAAATGACCCTGCTGTCGCGCAGCTGTTCCGAGCCGCCTCCGAGACTGAGCGTCGAGTCGACCTGACCGTTGACATCGACTCGCATCAACGCTTGATCGCGCTGGCAATCCACGCAATGCAGGATGCCGAAGCGGCCATGCTCATCGACGTCGAAGTCAATCAGATGCCCCCAGTTGAGCGCCAGTTCGTGGACCGGTGTGAGCTCAATGCTGCCAAGCTCGCGCAACTGCCTGAGCGGAGGCAGTACTTGCGTAGCTGCCGCGGTATCGCTGAGCGGTCCGACGACTCGTGATCGCTCGTGGACCTGGCCATCGGCCCACTGCAGCGAGACCCTCTGATTGGCTGCCGCTGACCACAGGGTGAAGTGACCGTCACTGCCGACAGCGACGATCGCGCCTGCGCGATCGAAATCCTGGACTATCCCCGCGCTCTCCGATCGGTTCCTGCCGCGACTGTAGTCGTCGGGCCAGTCCAGCGACCACTGCACCGCCAGGGACAGATCGAGCAGGGCAAACCGTGTTCCCCAGACCGCATCATTCGAGGTCAGGAATTGAACCAGCAGCAAATCCGTTCCGGGAAGCTCGCTCGCGGCCAGCACCCGGATAACGGCGTCATCGACAACGCTGTTGTGTGGCTCCAGATTCGCGCGGCGCTGGCCGCTGCGCAAGCCGAAGTGCCACCAACTTTCCTCGTTGCGATTGAGGTCGTAGTCGACGACACGCAGCAGCAGGCGGTCGTTGTCGGAGTCGAAGATCTGATCAACGACGTAAGGATTCGGTGCCGTGTGTAGAAAGCGGCTGTCGGTGCGGCGTACATCGGCCAGTATCCGGACCGCTGTATCCGGTCCGATACGGGCCACCAGCAGCCGGGATCCGTCTGCCACCATCGACAAGCCGCCGGTGTATGCGTAGCCATACAGACTGCCGTCCTCGGCCACGTCAGCCTGGAGCAGGGTGAAGGGCTGATCCAACTGAAGCTGCCGCAAACCGTTGGCGTACAGCGTATAGGTCGCCTTTCCTTCGCCACGGGGATTGCTGGGATCGACATACCAGCGATACTGTCCGCCGGCCGAGGCGTAGCTGGTCGGCTGCACGTCCGGAAATCCGAAGTAGCCCCAGGCAGCGTTGTGCCAGATGCAAAGCAGGCAAAGCAGCGCCCAGCGGATCGCATTGCCCATCGCCATCTCCGATCAACCTTGCGAACAGGGTGGATCGGACTCCGGGCTCACGCAAGCGCTACTTCTTCAACCGATAGCCACTGACAATCATCCACCGCGCGGTGAGCAGGCAGACGCTCAAGAACAGCACGATCATGCCGATGCTGATCCCCACGTGGACATCGGCGATGCCGTAGAAGCTCCAGCGGAAGCCGCTGATCAGATACACCACCGGGTTGATCAGGGTGATCTTCTGCCACAGCGGCGGCAGCATATCGATGGAATAGAAGGCGCCGCCCAAAAAGGTCAGCGGGGTGATGACCAGCATCGGAATGGTTTGCAGGCGTTCCCAGGTTTCCGCCCACAGACCGATCAGAAACCCGAACAGCGAAAAGCTCAGCGCGGTGAGGAACAAGAAGGCCAGCATCCACAGCGGATGGGCGATCTCATAGGGCACGAAGACCCGCGCGGTGACCAGGATCAGCAGGCCCAGCAGCATCGACTTGGTGGTGGCCGCGCCCACATAGCCAAGCAGCATCTCCTTCCACGACAGCGGGGCGGAGAGTATCTCGAACATGGTCCCGGACCACTTGGGGAAGAAGATGCCGAAGGAGGCGTTGCCCATCGACTCATTCAGTATCGACAGCATCATCAGCCCGGGAATGATGAAGGCGCCGTAGCTGACCCCTTCGATCTCGCCCATGCGGCCGCCGATGGCGGCGCCGAAGACGATGAAGTACAGCGCCGTGGTCAGTACCGGTGCGGCCAGCGACTGGCCCAGGGTGCGCAGCCAGCGCGCCATCTCGAAGTGATAGATCGCTTTCACCCCGTACCAGTTCATCCCATCGCTGCTCATCGCGGCTTCCTCACCAGGTTGACGAAGATCTCCTCCAGCGAGCTTTCGGTGGATTTGAGATCATGGAAGCCGATGCCCAGCTCGGCGAGGCGGGTGAGCATCTCGGCCACTCCGCTGCTTTCGCGCTGTGCGTCGAAGGTGTGGACCAGGGTCTGACCGTCGTCGGCCAGCTCCAACTCCAGATCGATGAGCGATTCGGGGATGGCGGCCAGCGGCTGATTGAGCTGCAGCGACAGCTGACGCTTGCCCAGCTTGCGCATCAGCGTGGCCTTGTCCTCGACCAGGATGATTTCGCCATCCAGGATCACCCCGACCCGGTCGGCCATCTCCTCGGCCTCTTCGATGTAGTGGGTGGTGAGGATGATGGTGACTCCGGCGTCGCGCAGCTCGTGTACCACCTGCCACATGTCGTGGCGCAGCTCCACGTCCACGCCGGCGGTGGGCTCGTCCAGAAACAGGATGGTGGGCTCGTGCGAGAGCGCCTTGGCAATCAGCACCCGCCGCTTCATGCCGCCGGACAAGGCCATGATCTTCTCGTCCTTCTTGTCCCACAGACTCAGGCTGCGCAACACTTTCTCGATGTGCGCGGGATTGGACGGTTTGCCGTACAGACCGCGGCTGAAGCTGGTGGTCGCCCACACCGTTTCAAAGGCGTCGGTATTCAGCTCCTGCGGCACCAGGCCGATGCGGCTGCGCGCCTGGCGGTACTGGGCAACGTTGTCGAAACCATCGGCGATCACCGTGCCGCTGCTGGCATTGACGATGCCGCAGATGATGTTGATCAGAGTGGTCTTGCCGGCGCCGTTGGGCCCGAGCAGGGCGAAGATCTCGCCGCGGCGGATCGCCAGGTCGATGTTCTTCAACGCCACGAAGCCATTGGCGTAGCGCTTGTTCAGGCCCTGGATCGAAACGATCGCCTGGCTTGCATCGACCATAACCACCTACCGTCGCCAACAGGCGGGCGAGTTTAGCTCGTATGCTTCCGTCGTGATTGTTTGTTGGCGATCACTGCTGCCAACTGGTTGGGCGAGTTGAGTGACTGCCCGACGCCGACCACGTTGCGGCTGGCAGACAGATCGTGATTGCGACATCGCATGTCATCCCGGCCTTGAGCCGGGATCCAGTGCCATTCAGCGCCTAGCAAAGCTGCCGGGGTGACGGTCAGTATCATATCTCCTGCATGCGGGCTCGGGTCGAGTCAGCAGCGCATGTCGTCCCGGCCTTGAGCCGGGACCCCGTGCCATTCAAGCACGTCGCGAATTCGCTGGACCCCGGCGTTCGCCGGGTGACGAGAGTTGATATTCCTTGGATGCAGGCTAGCCGCTCGCGCTTCCGGTCTGCACCGCCCAAAGCGCCGCGTAGACCCCACTGCTTTGCAGCAGCTCAGCATGGGTGCCGCGCTCGGCGATACGCCCGGCCTCAACCACCAGAATCTGATCGGCATGAACCACGGTGGACAATCGGTGGGCCACCATCACCGTGGTGCGGCCGACGCAGATCTGCTTCAGCGAGCGCTGGATGGCTGCTTCGGTCTCGTTGTCCACCGCGCTGGTGGCTTCGTCCAGCAGCAGGATGGGCGGATCCTTCAGCACCGCGCGGGCCAGCG
Organism: Gammaproteobacteria bacterium; assembly: GCA_030430155.1. Taxonomy (GTDB): domain Bacteria; phylum Pseudomonadota; class Gammaproteobacteria; order Xanthomonadales; family SZUA-5; genus SZUA-5. The sequence continues at coordinate 23,794 of JAUIFV010000016.1, read as the reverse complement.
CCAATCGCTGCCGCTGCCCCCCGGAGAGCTTCTGCCCGCGTTCGCCGACCCGGGTCTGATAGCCCTGCGGCAGCGCGCTGATGAAGCCGTGGGCCTCGGACAGCCGCGCCGCGCGGCGAATCTCCTCCGGGCCGGCATCGGGCCGGCCGTAGGCGATGTTCTCCTCCACCGTGCCGTCGAACAGAAACACGTCCTGGCTGACCAAGCCGATCTGTCGGCGCAGCCAGTGCAGATCAAATTCTTCAATGGCGACGCCGTCCAGCTCGATGCGCCCGGCGCTGGGCGCGTAGAAGCGCAGCAGCAGCTTGAGCAGCGAGCTCTTGCCCGAACCGGTGCTGCCGACCAGCGCCAGGGTCCCGCCGGCGCTCACCTGCAGATCCACCTCGCGCAGCACCGGCCGGCCGTCGGCGTAGGCGAAGTCCACCCCGTGCATGACGATCTCGCCGCGCAGCGTGGCTGGACGGCGCTCGCCGTCGCGGGAAATGCTGCGCTGAGTATCAAGCAGACCGAGCACGCGGCGGGTAGAGGCCATCGCCCGCTCATACAGATCCACCGTTTCGGCCAGACCGGTGAGCGGCCAGAGCAGGCGCTGGGTCAGAAACACCAGCACGCCGTAAAGCCCGACATTGAGCTCGCCTTTGAGTGTCTGTAGGCCGCCGATGATCAGCGTGGCGAGAAAGCCGGCCAGGATGGCCATGCGGATCAGCGGGATGAAGGCGGAGCTGATCCGGATCGCGCGGCTGTTGGCATCGCAGTAGGCGCGGCTCTCGGTGCTGAGCTCATCCAGTTCGAAGCGCTCGCGGGTATAGCTCTTGATGGTGGCGATGCCGCTGATCGCGTTGGCCAGCCGAGCCGCCAGCTGTCCGGCGCGCTCGCGCACCTGCGCATACAGCGGCTGGGCGCGACGTTGGAAGTAGAACGCGCCCCAGACGATCACCGGTATCGGGGTGAAGGCGAGCAGCGCAATCAGCGGTGAGATGGCGAAAAATACCCCGCCGACGGCGACCAGGGTGGTGGCGACCTGGATCAGGGTGTTGGCGCCGCCGTTGAGGAAGCGCTCCAGCTGATTGATGTCGTCGTTGAGAATGGCCACCAGGTTGCCGCCGCGCTGGTCTTCGAAGTAGGCCAGATCCAGCTGACTGAGGTGGGCGAAGCCGTCCACCCGCAGATCGTGCTGCAGGTCCTGCGCCAGGCCGCGCCAGAGCAGCAGGTAGAGATACTCGAACAGGCTTTCGCCGGCCCAGATCAGCAGGGTCAATCCGCCAAGGACGAAGATCTGCTGGCTGGGATCGACCACCCCGAAAGCGGCCAGAAAGCTCTCCTGACCGCGCACCACCACGTCGATGGCGACGCCAATGAGGATCTCCGGGGCGATATCGAAGAGTTTGTTGATCACCGAGCAGGCGCTGGCCGCCCAGACCCGGCGACGGTAGCCGCGGGCGTAGCGCAGCAGGCGCAGCAAGGGCGCCTGCAGCTGGGGAACCGGCTCGCTCAACTGACCATGATCAGATGCCGGACGGCGGCCACGATGGCGCAGATCACCGCGATCGCCAGCGCCGCCACGGTGATCATGAAGCCGGTGCCGCGAGCGCTGGGCTCGCTCATGTAGCCGCGCGCGAACAGCACCCTGCCGACCAGCCAGCCCGCGCCCAGCAGGGCGCCGAACAAATCGCCCGTCAGCGGCAGCGCGATCAGCAGCATCGGGAAGAACATCACAAACTGCTCGATGGTGTTGCCCTGCACGCGCAGCGCGCATTCCAGCTTGGCGTCGCCGACCATGGCCGGCGCCTTGATCTTGCTGCGGGTGCGCTCGCGGCCGACCGCGAAGGCGAACCAGAACTGCAGCAACACCATCAGGATGACGACGAGAGAGGTGATCGGGTAGGCGCTCATGGCGATCTCAACGAAGAAGGCCGGCCATCTTACTGCTCTTCGCGCTTCTCCTGCGCTTCCCGCTGCGCCTGGGCCTGGAGCTCCAGTCCTTCGACCAGGTCGCGGATCTCGAAGACCTTGTCGATGAACTCCGCTTCGCGCTGCATGGCGGCGGCGGGGCGGTCCGGTGGCGGCACTTCCATGTCGTGCAGGATGCGCCCCGGCGAGGGCGAGACGATCAGCAGGCGATCGCCCAGATAGACCGCTTCCTCGATGCTGTGGGTGATGAAGAAGACCGTCGACTCCTGCTCGCGCCACAGCGACACCAGCTGATCCTGCATGGCGAAACGGGTCGGCGGATCCAGGGCGCCGAAGGGCTCATCCATCAGGATGATCCGCGGGTGCAGGATCAGGCTGCGTGCTATCGCCACTCGCTGGCGCATGCCGCCGGACAGCTCGTGCGGGTATTTGTTGGCGTCGGTGTCGGGATTCAGTCCCACCTTGGCGATCCACTCACGGGCCAGGGCGGCGCTCTTTTCCTTCTCATCGCCGCGGATCCCCAGGCCGAAGGCGATGTTCTGCTGCACGGTGAGGTGATCGAAGGAGCTGTAGTCCTGGAACACCATGCCTCTATCGGCGCCGGCGCTTAGGACCTCTTTGCCGAACACCTTGATGCTGCCGGTGGTGGCCGGAAACTGCGGTTTGAGACCGGCGATCAGCCGCAGCAGGGTGCTCTTGCCGCAGCCGGAGGGCCCCAGGATGGCGACGAACTCGCCACGATTGGGATGGTCGGGAACGGCGAAATTGACGTCCTTGATCGCGGTGAAGGCGCGCTCGCCGCTGCCATAGGTCTTGGCCACATCGGTGAATTCCACCACCGGCAGGGATTCTTCGGCCGCCGGCTCCAGCTTGGGCAGGGCGACTTCTTCGGCGGCGCTGGTTTCACTCATCGATCAGGCTCCAGCTATTGTCGGTAGGGGAACAGCTTCTTTTCCAGCCAGCCCAGGCTGTGGTCGATGGTCCAGGCGAGCAGACCGATGACCAGGAGTATCAGGAAGATGTGCTCGGTCAGCCCGCGGCGCTGACTGACGTTGAGCATCGCCCCCAGACCCTGCGGCGCATTGATCAGCTCGGCCAGCATGATGTAGCCGAAGGCCAGACCGAACAGCGAGCGCAGCGAGCGGAAGATGTCCGGCAGCGCCAGCGGCAGCAGCACCTTCCAAACGATCTGCCGATCCGTCGCGCCCAGGGTGCGCGCGGTGTCCACATAGCGCTCGTGCACGCCGAGGATGGCGGCGCTGGCGTCGGCGAAGACGAAGGGCGCGCTGGCGATGAAGATGAACATCACCTTCTGCTGCTCGTAGATGCCGAACCAGAGCACGGTGAGCGGAATCAGTGCGGCCACCGGCAGATTGCGCCCGGCAGTGACGATGGGCTTCAAGAAGGCTTCAATGGCCCGCCAGGAGCCGGCGACCACACCCAGCGGCACCGCGATGATGATCGCCAGGCCAAAGCCCAGCAGCACCCGACCCAGGGTCGCCATGATGCTGGAGAACAGATCACGCTCGGTGATCAGACTCTTGATGCTGCCGATCACCTCGCCCGGACTGGGCAGCACCGCCGGCGAGATGAAGCGCTCCTCGGCGGCGCCGGTGGTGGCGATGAACCAGACAAAGGCCAGCCCCATCAAACAGGTCCCGGCCAACACCTGCGCCCAGGACGCCGCTACCGGCTGGCGCAGCGTAAACAAATCATCGATCCAGGCAGGTCGGGGCATGGGCGACGTCTCATGATTAGAGGGCTCAGGGCCCAGGGCCCAGTAAGGGACCCAGCTGCGAACGGTCCGGCAGCTGGGCCCTGGGCCCTTCGCTCTGGGCCCTGGCTACAAGTTACTGCGCTTCCAGCGGGTAGACCTTCACTTCCACGCGCCGATTCAGCGAGTGGTTGTTGGGGTCGGAAGGATCGGCCGGGCGGCTCCAACCCACGCCCTGCGCGGAGAACTGGTTGGGCTGCAGGGTGTTGAACTTGTTCAATATCGCCTGCTTGACCGCCTGCGCGCGGTTGTTGCTCAAGTCGCGCACCGCCGCATCGGGCACCGAGCCGCGCATCGAGGCGTCGGTGTGGCCCTCGATGACGATACGCGCCGCGCCGTATTGACCAGCCAGCCGACCGACCTCTTCGAGCACAAAGCCCACGTTGGGATCGTAGGGCACTTCGACGGTCTTGCCGTTTTCGGTCTTGGTTACCTTGTGATCCAGATCCCAGGAGTTGGGATAGAAGTGGATCACCACGGTCTTGGTCAGGATTTCCTCGCTCTCGGCCTGGATGGAAGCCGCCGCGCGCGGGGCGAAGTTGATCCCGTAGTCGCTGCGCTGGTTGGCGTACTTGGCCTCGCTGCCGAGCTTTTTGATGATCGAGAAGTCCATGATCTGATCGAAGGGCACCTTGGAGCTGACGCTGCCCACCCGGCGATAAAGGGCGAAGGCGTTGTTGTAGGTGCGCTCAAAGTTGCTCGGGTTGTTGCGGTTTAGGAAGAACTCCTTGTTGTCGGCGTAGTTGGTCCAGTAGGCGTCGGCGAGCATGCCGATTACCTCCGAAGCCGGCATCGAATAACCGTCGCCCATCCACTCGGCGACGTTCTGCTGTGCCTCGGTAGTACCCAGTTCGACCATCGCGTCGAAAATGCCGCGGACCAACCCCTCTGTGATATCCGGGTGGTCCTTGGCGAAGTCGGCGCGGGCAAACCAGACGTCGGCGATCAGCTTGTTGGCGGTGGCGGTGGAGACCAGCAGCTTGTTGCCGCTGACGTCAGAGAGGTTGTAGATGTCCGGGGCCCAGCTGACTACCGCAGAAATGCGCTTGTCCGCATTGAAGGCGGCAGCGGCCTCGAAGGCGTTGTTGGTAAAGCGCAGATCCACTTCGCCCGGCTGGATGCCGGCGTCTATCAGTGTGCTGAGCAGGAAGTAGTGCGAGGGCGAGTTCTGCGCCAGGACGATGGTCTTGCCGCGCAGATCGCGGGCGCTCTTGATGTTGTCGCGCACCACGATGCCGTCACCACCGTTGGACCAGTCCACCTGCTGGAACACGCGCGGCATGGTGCGCGAGTCCTTCTGCAGGCTTTCCAGCAGCAGCGGCAGCATGTCCACTGTGGCCCAGCCAACGTGGACCTGGCCACTGGCATAGGCATCGCGCATCGCCACCGGATCATCGATCAGCACCAACTCGACCTTGAAGGACTCGCCGCCGGGCGTGGTCCACAGCTTGTTCGGGCGGAAGCCCTCGTTGGCGTAGACAATGGGTGCCCAGCCGGCCCAGACGTTTATCGCGAACTTGACGGTGCGATCTTCCATCTCGCCGTAGTTGGAAACGCCCTTGACGTCCGGCAGCTTCTGCGAGGCCACGTAGGCGTATTCCTTGACCGTGGTCGGTCCAGTGGCGTCCGGCGCCTCCACACCGTCGCCGCTGGGCGCCGTAGTGGGGTCGCCGCTATCGACCGGTGCGGTGGCCACGGTGCCTGTATCCGAATCGGTGCTGGTAAAGCGATAGTAGGCATAGCCCATCAAGCCCAACACCACAGCCAGCACGGCGAAGTAAAAACCAGGTTTCGGTTGCCCGCTCACAAGCATTGCTCCGCGTATCGAAGAGAGAACCCCCTTCTTACCGTGCCAGTGCGACGCTGGCAAGACAGGCCCACCGCGCGCATTGGCCCGGCTTGGCCAGGAAAAGCATCAGGACTGGGCCGCGTCTTTGCGTAGCTAGGAGTCTGCGCGGCGGAAGGGTTGGAGGCGAAACGGATGCCATAGCGATTCAGGCAGTCTATCGGAGTGCGCGCATAGTCATCCTAGGGCTCCAGCTTTCACCGACCTTGGGACACCGAAGCGCTTCTGCTTTCGCGTCGACGTCTGGTCGGAGTGCCTCACCACGAAAATTTCATCAAGACCTGGGCCGTCATTGGCTATGCTCACGGGTCAAACCGACTATTGGATGCCTGACCGCCATGGGAAATTCCCGACCATTCGCCGCCAATGCACGCCAAGCCCGCTTCCCGCTGGTATTGCTGTTGGCTGTGCTGCTGCTCGGTTGCGCCGGCGCACCGGAGCGGCGCGCGCAGCCCGGTGAGCTTGCCGCCCACGACAACCTCAACGCCGTTCTGTGGTTTCAAAGTGCCGCTGAGTACCGCGCCAATCTGCTCGGCGTCTACGCCAACGCCTCCCAAGCGTTGAACGTGGCCCGGCGCAGCACCCATTTTGCGGCTGCACTGGAGCAGCCCAATCCCGCGCCCGGCCTGAAGCCGGCGGTAGTGGTGGATATCGACGAGACCATCCTCGACAACAGTCCCTATCAGGCGCGATTGCTGCTCGACGGCGGTGGCTATGAGGAAACCAGCTGGCGGGCCTGGTGCGAAGAGCGCAAGGCGCAGGCGATACCTGGAGCCCTGAACTTCACCCAGGCGGCGGCGCTGAACGGGGTGGCTATCTTCTACGTCAGCAATCGCGACGTCAGCGTGCTCAAGGCGACCATCGACAACTTGCGCGCCTTGGGTTTTCCGAACGCGGACCAGTCGCACGTGCTGCTCCGCGATCGCGCGCGCGGCTGGTACGAGAAAGGCCCCAGACGGGTTGAAATCGCCAAGACGCACCAGATATTACTGATGATCGGCGACAACCTGGGCGATTTCAGCGACGACTACAAGGGCACGCCTGCTGAACGCGAGGCGCTGATGGCTCAATACAGCGACTGGTGGGGCGAACGCTGGTTCATGCTCCCCAACCCGATGTACGGCTCGTGGGAACAGAGCCTGTTGGAGTACGACTACGCCGCCGACAGCGCCACCCAGCAACAGCGCAAACGTCAAGGTCTGCGTCTGGAACGATAATCGCCCTCAGCCCCCAGCACTTCAGAAAGAGACCACCAGTGGACAACGCAACCCGGCAACGCATCGAATCCCTGCTGCAAACGCACCCCGTGGTGCTGTTCATGAAAGGCGAGCGCCAGGCGCCGCGCTGCGGCTTCTCCGCCACCGCCGTGGGCATGATCGACCAGCTGCTCGGCGACTACCACACGGTGGACGTGCTGGAAGATCCGGAGATCCGCGAAGGCATCAAGGTCTATGGGCAGTGGCCAACCATTCCGCAGCTCTACGTCAAAGGCGAGTTGATCGGCGGCAGCGACATCATCGCCGGGATGTTCAACAGCGGCGAGCTGCACAGCTTGTTCGGACTGCCGGCACCGGACCGCACTCCGCCAAAAATCCACATCACTTCCAAGGCCGCAGAGGCAATCAAAGCCGGCATGGAAGACGATCCCGACCTCGCCCTGCACCTGAGCATTGACGGCCGCTGGCAGGCGCAGTTCATGCTCAAACCCGCTGAGGGACATGAGATTGTCGCCGAGACTGCCGGGATCCGCATGTTGGTCGACGTGGCCACCGCCCGCCGCGCCGACGGTCTGGAGATCGATTGGGTCGACGGGCTGACCGGCAGCGGGCTGAAGATCAGCAATCCCAACGCGCCCGCCGCGGTGGCTGAGCTCAGCGTCACCGAATTGGCTGCGCTATTGGCGAAAAACGAAGCACCGATGCTGTTTGACGTGCGCCCGCCGGCAGATCGCCAGGCCTATCCCTTTGCCGCAGCTCGTGCCCTGGATGCCGAGGCCGTCGCCGAACTGGAGCAGATGGACCGCGCGCAGCCGCTGGCCTTCGTTTGTCATCACGGCAACGCTTCCAGACAGGCTGCCGAGCATTTTCGCGGTCTGGGTTTCACCCGCACCTATAACGTCAGCGGTGGCGTCGACGCCTGGGCGACCCAGATCGATAGCGACTTCCCTCGCTATTGATCTGCGCAACACGGTGACCGTGGTTCGTGAGACTCCCGATCGCCTGTGGCCTTACGCAGTGATTTGCTCGCCGCTGATCCTGTGTGGCTACGGTCGGCTGCACTCCGTCGGGATGCCTTCGCACCTCGGCCCAGATCAACCTCGTTGCCCGGTCTACGGTTGCGGATATTGATTTTTGGCCGCGGCAACGCTTGATGCCGTCTGGGCGCTGGCGGATGCTGAGCGTCAACCCGGCGCAAATGCAAACTTTTCTCGCCCTTCGCGATAGCATGAAAGTTTAGAGCGCACAATCGGTTTCTGGTGATCCGGCGCGGGAAGCGCTTATACTTAAGACTTGACGGTAGGTAGGGAGGCTATCTCACTGTGAACAAAAGCCCGCCGCTGTTTCGCAAGTCGATACTGCTGGTGTTTGGCGCGTTGTCGTTGGTCGCTTGCGGTGGCGGTGCCAATCAGGCTGCGGTCGATGCCTGCAAGGCCGAGGTGTTGAGCAAGATCGAAGGCAAGATGGGTGAGCTCAACGAGAGCGATATGCTCGCCAATGCGCGCCAGCTCGAGGACGGCAATGTTCAGGTGGATTCGGCAATCGTCTTCCGTCGCGGCACCGATCAGGAAAACTCGCAGACCTTCAATTGCACCGTGGCTCCGGATGACAGCGGCAACTTCACCCGCGTGGTGAGAATGTCGATCAACTGGTAGGAGCACGCCACAGCAGCGTGGCCATGCGCCCGCTGCCGGCACCGTCACGACGGTAGGAATGGAAGCGCCGCGCATCGGCTTGAGTGTCATACTCGCCGCCGTGGATCTGCTTCACGCCTAGCGCGCGCAACCGCAGTCGAGCCAGCGCGTACAGATCTGCAAACCAACGATCACCATCGCCGGGCATAAAGGCGTTGGCCGCCTCCGCATGCTGCGCTACAAACTGCTGACGCAACTCCGGACCGACCTCGAAGCTGTGCGGGCCAATTGCCGGACCCAACCAAGCGACCAGCTCCCGCGTGGGGCACTTGAAGCCCGCCAGCAGATTCTCGATCACGCCGCCGGCCAAGCTGCGCCAGCCGGCATGGGCCACGCCGATCACACTGCCGTCGCTGCTCGCCACAGTCAGCGGCAGGCAGTCCGCGCTGAGTATTGCCAGCACCGCCTGCGGATGTTCGCTGATCGCGCCATCGGCCTGTGGCGGCTGCCAGCCCTCGCCGGCGGGGGCAGCAACCGTGGCGATGACATTGCCGTGCACCTGGCGCAGCCAGCACGGTGCTGAGGGCAGATCCAGCATGTTCAGCAGACGGCGTCGGTTTTCAGCAACCGCCGCTGGGTCGTCGCCACAGCGATCGCCCAGGTTCATTGGTCCGTATGTCGGCGACGAGACGCCGTCAGCGCTGCGCAGCACGGTGACCGCGCGGACGCCCGGGGGTGCCGACCAGGTTGCCGGGAGCAACCCCGTGGTCAGCTGTCCGGTCACCCGGCCAGCAGTTTCAGCAGCGCGCGCAGATCGGCAGGCAATGCGGCCTTGACGGCGATGCGCTCGCCGCTGCTCGGGTGCTCGAAGGCCAGCCGTTCGGCGTGCAGGGCCTGGCGGCGAAATCCGCGTAGCGCTTCCACCAAGAGCGGGTCAGCGCCGGCAGGCAGGCGCAGCCGACCGCCATACAACGGATCACCGACGATGGGCAGCCGCACATGAGCCAGATGCACGCGGATCTGATGGGTGCGCCCGGTTTCCAGCTTGCAGCGCAGCAGGGTATAGCCGTCAAAGCGATGCTCGATGCGCACGTGGGTGAGCGCCGGTCGACCATCCTCACGCACCGCGCGGCGCAGCCGATCAGTAGGGTGTCGGTCCAGCGGCGCGTCGACGCTGAAGCCGCTCACCGGTTCACCCTGGACCAGCGCCAGGTATTCGCGTTCAATCTCCCGCCGCGCCAGCGCCGCGACTAGCGCGGTGTGCGCCTCCATGCTCCGCGCCACCAGCAGCGCGCCGCTGGTGTCCTTGTCCAGCCGATGCACGATACCGGCTCGCGGCAATACCGCCAGCTGCGGATCCAGCGCCAGCAATCCGTTGACCAGCGTGCCGCTGCGATTGCCGGCGCCCGGATGCACCACCAGACCGGCCGGCTTGTTGACCACCAAGCAGGCCTCGTCCTGGTGCAGCAGATCCAGCTCGATGGCTTCGGGCGCGTCGGCCACCTGCACTTCTTCGCTGGCACGCAGGCAAATCACCTCGCCGCCGTGGACACGATCGCGCGGTCGCGCGGTCGCACCGTCTACGGTCAGCGAGCCGTCGCTGATCCAGCGCTGCAGGCGCGCCCGCGAGTGCTCAGGCAGCAGCGCCGCCAGTGCGCCGTCCAGGCGTTGACCGGCGACGCTGTCCGGCAGCCGCAGGTCGGCCTCGATGGCGCGCAGCGCCGGCTCGGCCCGATCGGCGTCACTCATCGCCGGAAGTCGCCCACTACTCGATGTCGCACAAACAGTGCGCGTAGGTGCGCCAGGGATGCTCGCGAGCGTCACCAAACAGCGCGTCCAGGGACTGCATGCGACGCAGCTCGGTGCGCAGCTGGGCCGGGATCAAATCCAGATCCAGCCCCAGCTTGCCGCCCAATCCGCTGCTCGCCGCCATGTCCATGACGAAGCGCTGGAAGCCGGTCATCTCCTTCTCGATGTAGCGAACCTGGAAGTTCGGGCCCAAACCTGCGCGCTCGGCGGCATCGGCCAAGGCTTCGCTGTAGCTGCCCAGATTGTCGATCAGTCCGTGCCCGGCGGCCTTGGAACCGCTCCACACCCGCCCCTGAGCCACCGTATCGATCTGCTCCGGGGTGGTTTCGCGGCTGTCGGCCACCTTGCCGATAAAATCCTGGTAGCCGTTCTCTATCGAGGCCTGGATGATCTGTCCTACCCGCGGGTCCATCGGCTGCCGCGGGTCCAGCGCGGCCGCCAGCCAGGTGGTGCTGGCGCCGTCGGCGTGCATTCCGACAGCGTCCAGAGTGCGATCGACCGTCGGGAACAGCCCGAAGATGCCGATCGAGCCGGTGATCGTCGCCTCATCGGCATACAGCGCGTCGTTGCTCATCGAGATCCAGTAGCCACCGGAGGCGGCGACGTCGCCCATCGAGATCACCACCGGCTTGCCGGCGTCGCGGGTGAGCTGCAGTTCGCGGCGGATCTGCTCGGAGGCAAAGGCGCTACCGCCACCGGAATCCACCCGCAACACTACCGCCTTGACCGCAGCGTCCTCGCGCGCCTTGCGCACCAGGGCGGCGGTGGAGACGCCACCGATGCTGCCCTGCGGCTGCTCGCCGTCAACGATGGTGCCCTCGGCGACGATGACGCCGACCACGGCCTCGGCCGGCGTTTGCGCGGGCAGCCGCTGCACGTAGGTCTTGATCCCAACCCGCCGGGCGCGCTTGCTCTGCGGATCAACCGAGCCGCGATCGGCCAGCAGCTGCTCGAACTCGTCTTCGTTGATCAGCTCGTCCACCAGCCCGCTGTCCAGCGCCAACTTGGCCATGTCGCCGCCGTTGCCTTCGATCAGGCCAGGCAGATCGTCGATCCAGCGGCTGATCAATCCCGGTTCCAGTTCGCGGGCTTTGCTGACGTCTGCCAAATAGATGCCCCACAAATCATCCAGCCACAGCTGATCAGCTTCCCTTGCGGCGTCGGAGGGGCCGTCGAGCAGATAGGGCTCCACTGCGCTCTTGTAGGTGCCGACGCGGAACACGTGGATATCCACCTTGAGCTTGTCCAGCAGGCTGGCGTAGTAGCTGCGGTAGCGTCCCAGTCCCTGCAGCAGCAGGCCGCCGTTGGGCGACATGTAGATACGATCGGCGTATGCGGCCAGGTAGTAGCCGCGCTGATCGTAGTAATCACCGTAGGCCAGGATCTCCTTGCCGGCCGCTCGCACCCGCTGTAGCGCGCGTCCCACCTCACGCAGGGTAGCGATACCGCCGCCAGTCAGCTGTTCGGGTCGAATCACGATCAGGTCGATATTCGGATCGGTCTGCGCTGCCTCCAACGCGCGCAGCAGATCGCGCAGCTGCACCTCCAGGATCTCGTCGCCGGTCAGCTTGGCCAGCACCCGATCGCTGGGATCGGCCGAATACTGCTCGACGATGCTGCCCTTGGGGGCCAGCATCAGCGCGCTGCCGGGCTCGGTCTTGGGGCTGCCAAAACCGAACATGGCGACGACCACGAAGACCACCACCAGCAGAAAGACCAGATTGACCACGGTGCGTCGACTGAAATCGACCGCTCGCCAGAATCCATTCCAAAGCCGCCGCAGCGGACCGGGATGCGCTTCACTCATGTAGTTGACTCCCTTGTACAGCCTGCAAGTTTAGCCGCCAGCGGGCCACTCGCACATCGGTCTGAGGTCACAGCGCAGCGTGTCAGGTTGCCAGTGTCTGCGGCGTAAAGGCTGTTGGAGGGCACAGGGCACAGGGCACAGGGCCCAGAAAAGCCACAGCCGAGCCGCAATGCTTGAGGGCCCAGGGCAAAGGGCCCAGGGCCCAGAAGAGCAACAACCGAGCCGCGAACCGCTCTTGATCTCCTGGGCCCTATGCCCTGGGCCCTGAGCCCTCGAAATGCGCCTCAGGCTCCAGCCCGGACTGCTGCGGCGCCCCAACGATCCGCGGATTCCGCCACAGCAGCAGCCAGGCGCGGGTCATCAGCATGACGGCGGCGGCCGAGAGGCCGAAGATGAAGCCTATCCAAAGGCCGCGTGGTCCCATCTCGCGCTCAAAACCCAGCCACCAGGCCACCGGCATGCCGATGCCCCAATAGGCCAGCGCGGTAAGCAGCATCGGTACCCGGGTGTCTTTGAGGCCGCGCAGAGCGCCAGCGGCGACCGCCTGCAGGCCGTCGGAGAGCTGAAACACCGCAGCCAGGGCAATCAGCTGGGTGGCCAACGCAATTACCTCGGTTTGTCCGGGCGCATACCAGCCGGCGATGGGCTGCGCCGCCAGCACCATCGCGCTGAAGCTGATCGCCTGGCAAAGCAAACACAGGACCAGCGCCGCCAGCGCGGCGACGCGCAGACCCTGGCGATCGCCGCGGCCGCGGGCCTGACCGACCCGCACGGTCACCGCCATGGCCAGACCCAGCGGCAGCATAAAGGCGATCGAGGCGACATTGATGGCGACCTGGTGGGCGGCCACGGCGAGGGTGCCCAGCCGCCCCATCAGCCAGCTCACTGCGATAAACATGCCGCCCTCCATGAGCAGCGCGAAGGCGATGGGCAGACCGACCACCAGCAGCCCGCCGATGGCCTGCAGGTCCGGTTTCTCCAGCTTCAACAGCGGCTGCAGCCAGTGAAAGCGCGAACGCCGCATCACGTACAGCAGCAATCCGCCGAACTGCAGCCAAGCGACGATGGCGGTGGCCAAACCGCAGCCGTAGGCGCCCAGCGAGGGCATCCCGTAACCGCCAAAAATCAGCCAGCTCGCCAGCGGCAGCAGCACGATCAGCCCGGCCAGGCCGAAAATCAGCGCCGGTATGGTGTGGCCGGTGCCCTCGCTGAAGCCGCGCAGACCGAAATACAGCGCCAGCGCCGGTGCGCCTGGCGCAATCCCGCGCAGGAATAGCTCCGACTGCTCAATCACCGCCGGCGCTACGCCGACCCAGTGCAGCAGCGGGGCGGCAAACCACACCGCCAGCGCGGCCAGCAGGCCCAGGGCCAGCGCCAGCCAGAAGGCCTGCCGCAGCAGCGACGGAATACTCTCGCGCTGACCGCTGCCAATCAGCTGCGCCACCGACGGTGAGATCGCCAGCAGGGTGCCGGCAATGACCATGAAGGCCAGATTCCAGGTTGCTGCGCCTATCGCCACGCCGGCCAGAGTCTCGGTGCTGTGACGGCCGGCGAGCACCGTGTCAATCACCGAGGTGCCGACCATGGCCAGCTGGCCGCAGATCAGCGGCACCGCCAAGCGACCCAGTTCGCGCAGTTCGTTGCGCAGTCGTCTTGGCGCGGGCATGGCACCCACTGGACTTTGCTCAGCGTGCATTGGTGAATCGTCTATGCTGCGAGGGATTCGCATCGGCCGCCCTGGTCACAGGGCAATCTGCCGGCAACCCAAGGCTACGGTCGCGTATCTTAGCCGCTGATGGACGCTACCATTGCCTCCGCCTCTGCGCGGCGGAGCTAGACGGGACGAAGATGAGCGCGGCAAATCCAACCGATCCAGCATCCGGCCCTGTCGCGGCTGCTTCCACCGATGGCGCGGACCGCGCGAACCAAGTGCGCTGCAGCAACTGCGATGCGCCGCTGCTCGGCCCATTCTGCTACGAGTGCGGGCAGTCGCTGAAGTCGCCGATACGCGAGCTGACCAGTCTGGTGGTCGACCTGTTCGAGTTCATCACCGACGTCGACGGCCGCTTCGTCAAGTCGCTGGGCCTGCTGTACTGCCGTCCTGGCCGGCTGAGCATGCGCTACCTGGGCGGCGAGCGGGTGCGCTTCATGCGCCCCCTGCGGATGTATCTGGGCCTGAGCATCATCCTGTTTTTGGCCGTCTCGCTGACCAACACGGTGGAGACCGAAGTCCGGGTGGACGGCAGCGGCGTCAACATCACCGGCCCCAGTGAGCAGGTCGAGCCGATGAGCGCCGAAGAGATGGCCGCCGAGGCCCGCGCGATACAGCAACTCGACCCGTCCAGCGCGGAGTTTCGCGAGCGCATTGCGGCGCACGCCGAGCGCGCCGCCGCACAGGGCCAGCAGGCGATACGCGAGGCGCAGAAGGATATTCCGGCGGAGTTTCGTGAGCGGCCCGACGTCCGCTTCAACGACAAGGATTGGGACAAGGAGACCAATCCGCTGATCATCAGCTGGCTGCCCGATGCCGCCAACGAGGCGCTCAACGAGCTGATCGGGAAAGCGGTGGACAACGTCACCAAGGTGCAGGACGACCCGCAGCGACTGATGGACGCGTTCATGGACGTGCTGCCGCAGACCATGTTCGTGCTGCTGCCGCTGTTCGCGCTGCTGCTCAAACTGGTCTATCTGTTCAAGAAGCGTCTGTACGTCGAGCATTTGATCGTGGCCCTGCACAGCCACAGCTTTTTGTTCCTGTCCTTCCTGCTGCTGTGGGCCTTCGCCGAGCTGTCGGCGCTGTGGCCGGTTATAGAGACGCCACTGACCTGGCTGATGATCGCCGTTGGCACCTGGATCCCGGTGTATCTGTTTCTGACCCAGAAGCGGGTCTACGCGCAGGGCTGGATCATGACCACGATCAAGTACGGCTTCGTTGGCACGCTGTATCTGATCATGCTCAGCATCGGTGCGCTGACCGCGCTGGTGATTTCGCTGGTCAGGCTTTGAAGGCCAAAGCAAAGACGTTTTAGGTTTTAGGTTTTACGTTTTACGTAAGAGCCAAGGCGGGAAGTGCGACGAACCTGCTGGTCTCAGCCCTCAGCCCTCAGCCCTAAGATTCGGCATCCTTGGCCAGGATCTCGCACAGCGGATTGAGGACCCGGCGCTTGGCGGCGTATTTGCCGAGGAAGCTGGCGTCCGCCTTGGCGCGCATCGCCGGGGCGTGATCGGCCAGATAGCGCACCAGCGCTTCGTGATTGCGTAGCCGATACTGCACCACCAGACCGACCCGCTCGGGATCGTTGACCTCGGCTTCGACCTCAAATACCTGCGCGCTGACGAATCCGGGCAACGCCAGCAGCTCGCGCACATGCGCGGCCAGCCAACTCCGGTACTCGGCCGCCAATTCGATGTCGATTTCAATGGTGACTTCGTAGATGGTCAAAGCGAGGGCCTTGTCGATACAGCGCACGGGAGCGTGACAATACCCAAAGCGAGCGCAACAGTCACAGGGTAGCGATCAAGTTTGTCGGACCCGCGCTCGAATCTGGGCCCTAAGCCCTGAGCCCTGGGCCCTTTCTCAACGCACTTTACTCAACCGCAGCTCGGCCAGATCCTGCGGCGGATTGAAGCGCTGTGCGCTGGCCTTGCTCCAAAACTCCCGATAGGGCGACAGGTCGACACCGCCATTGAGCAATGCGCCCGCCGCGAGCTGCGGATAGTAGAAGGCGTAGGCGCGAATCTCGCCGGTGGGCAGTCGATGCATGATGTGCTCCGGGCCCAGCTCCGCAGGTCGATTGAGCCCAGCCGCGCCGAGCAGCTCGGCCAGCGCGTGCAGGGTGTTGTGATGGAACTGCTGCACCCTAGCGGCCTTGTCGGCAACGTTGAGCGCCTTTTGGCGCTCGCTGTCCTGAGTCGCAACGCCGGTTGGGCACTTGCCGGTGTGGCAGTGCTGCGACTGGATGCAGCCCAGCGAAAACATGAAGCCGCGCGCGGCATTGCACCAGTCGGCGCCCAGGGCCAGGGTGCGCGCCATGTCGAAGGCGCTGATGATCTTGCCCGCGGCGCCGATCCGGATCTTCTCGCGCAAACCACAGCCGACCAGGGTGTTGTGGACCAGCAGCAGCGCTTCGCGCAGCGGCAGACCGACGTTATCGGCGAACTCCAGCGGCGCAGCGCCAGTGCCGCCTTCGGCACCGTCAACCACGATGAAGTCGGGCAGCAGATCGGTCTCCAGCATCGCCTTGGCAATCCCGAACCACTCCCACGGATGGCCGATGGCGAGCTTGAAGCCTACCGGCTTGCCGTCGGCGAGCTGGCGCAGTCGGTCAATGAATTCGAGCAGCTCGATCGGGTTGCTGAAGGCGCTGTGCGTGGCCGGGGAGACGCAGTCCTGACCTTCGGGCACGGCGCGGGTGCGGGCGATCTCGGCGCTGACCTTCTGCCCCGGCAGGATGCCACCGTGACCGGGCTTGGCACCCTGGCTGAGCTTGAGCTCAATCATCTTCACCCGCGGATGGCGCGCGCGCCGGGCGAAGCTGTCGGGGTCGAACCGGCCCTGCTCGTCGCGACAGCTGAAATAGCCGCTGCCGATCTCCCAGACCAGATCGCCGCCGCCTTCCAGGTGGTAGTCGCTCAAGCCGCCCTCGCCGGTGTCGTGATAGAAGCCGCCGCGCGCGGCGCCGCGGCTCAAAGCCAGCACCGCATTGGCCGACAGCGAACCGAAGCTCATCGCCGAGATGTTCAGCACCGATGCGCTGTAGGGCTTGCTGCAGCGGTCGCCACCGACCTGGACCCGGAATTCCTCCAGCGCCGGCTTCACCGGCGCCATCGAGTGATTGATCCACTCGTGCTTGGCGGTATACAGATCGCGCTCGGTGCCGAAGGGCAGCTTGTCCAGCACGCTCTTGGAGCGCTGGTAGACCAGGGTGCGCTGGGCGTAGCTGAACGGGACTTCGTCGTTGTCGTCCTCGACGAAGTACTGGCGCACGAAGGGCCGCAGGTCTTCGGCCAGAAATCGCACCCGACCGATCAAGGGGTAGTTGCGGCGCACCGCCGAATGGGTCTGACGCAGGTCGGCGATGCCTAGCGCATTCAGCGCGGCTAGCAGCGCGACCGCGATCCACCAGCCGCCGTGCAGGCTGGTCGCCCACAGTGCGACGAGCAGGGCGAGGACAGTCAGTGCAAATGGAATCAGGCGTGAGGGCATGGCAACGATGGCAACAGTTGGGCAAGGCGGCCATCCGACCGCCTTGGCGTGGTTTCTGGTTTGATTCAGCTCAACTCTGGGCGACGCGGTTGCGTCCGCCCTGACGGGCCTTATACAGCGCGCCGTCCAGCGATTTCAGCACCGCCTCGCGGGAGTCCACTGCCTTGGTCCACAGCGCGGCGCCGGCGCTTACCGTGGTGCTCACCACCACCCCACCGACGTTGAACTCCGAACCGCCGACACGCAGGCGCAATCGATCCAGTAGCGGCAGCGCCTCGTCCATCGAGGTCTCCGGCAGCAGCACGGCAAACTCGCCTTCGCCCAGCCGAGCCTTGATGTCCTCCTCGCGCAGCTCCAGCTGCAGCAACCGGGCGCAGCGCTTGAGCAGCTCTTCTCCGGCCGCCACGCCCTGCTTCTCGCGCACCTCGGCCAAGTGATCGAGCTCCAGCGCGGCAACCACGAACTGATGATCACGGCGTCGGCTGCGGGCGATCTCCTGATCCAGCAGGGTTTCGAAGTGGCGCCGATTGAACAGCCCGGTCAAGCCGTCGTGAGTGACCAGATCGTAGAGCTGATTCTGTGCGTCGCCGTCCACCGAGCGCTGCTCGCCGAACTGCAGCACGGTGCCGCCGACCATGATGTTGTCGCCGTCCTTGAGCCGCGCTTCCACCACTGGGCGCTCATTGAGATAGGTGCGGTTGGTGGAATTGAGATCACGCAGCCAGAAACCGGTAGCGTCGCGCCAGACCCGACAATGCAGCCTCGACACCGCGCGATTGAGCAGGCGCAGATCGCTTTCCGAGGAGCGGCCGACGATCAGCGGCGTATCGCGCAGCTCGATTTCGCGACCGACGCCCTCGCCCTGGGTAATGGTCAGCTTGGCACCGTTACCGGTACCAAGGGCCGCCGCCAGGCGAGCCAGATTGCCTCGTTCCGTAGTGAGGGTGTCCTGCGGTCCCCTGTCACTCATTAAACCGCGCCCGTTTCGGCCGACTTGGATCCATTCTAGACCGTTACACGACAGTCGGAGGGAACAGGGGCCACGGGTGATTGGCAAGCAGTGTGAACCGGCCACGTGACCCGGGGCTTTCCCGCTGATCGCGGGCGGCTCTGCGTTTAGGGCCCAGGGCTTAGGGCCCAGGGCCCAGGAAAGCCAGGACGCCGCAAGTCGTTGCTTGAGGGCTCGCATGGAGGGAACGGCTGACCGGCGTGCAACGCACGCCAGCGCTGGGATGCTCCAGGACCCGCCTGGGCCCTATGCCCTGGGCCCTGGGCCCTTCACGCGGGCAGGATGCCGGCGTTCCGCCGCAGCACCAAGTTTGGGCTATCTTTGCCGTTGGAATCGCCTGGGAGTACGCCATGTCCATCCAACGCTGGCTTGCCGCTGGTCTTGCCCTTACGCTCAATTTCGCTGCCAGCGCCGCGCCGAGCACCAGCGCGGAGCGCTGGACGGCCTGGGAACGGCATCAGCAGCTGCAGGCCAGCACGCCGCTGGCCGGGTTGAGCTGGCGCGCCATCGGACCCATCGTCCAGGGCGGACGCATCGTCGACATCGAAGTAGTGCCGGGCGAGCCCTACAGCTTCTATGTCGCCTACGCCTCCGGCGGGGTCTGGAAGACCACCAACAACGGGGTCACCTTCAGCCCTCTGAGCGACCAGCTGGCGACCATGATCAGCGGCGATCTGGCCATCGATCCCAACCATCCGCAGCGCCTCTGGGTGGGTAGCGGCGAAGCCAACGCCTCGCGCTCCTCCTACGCCGGTCTGGGCCTGTTTCGCTCCGACGACGGCGGCGCCAGCTTCCGCCCGGCGGGGCTGGACGATGCCGATCGCATCGCGCGGATCATCGTCGATCCGGACAACGGCGATCGCGTCTATGTCGCGGTGCAGGGTCGGCTGTACACCCCCGGCGGAGCGCGCGGCGTGTATAGAACGGTGGACGGCGGGGACAGCTGGGAGCAGGTCCTGGCCGGCGCCAACGAATGGACCGGCGCCACTGATCTGAGCTTCGATCCCAGTAACTCGCAGGTGATCTACGCCTCACTATGGGACAAGGCGCGGCGGCCCTGGGATTTCCGCGACAGTGGGCCGGGCAGCGGGATCTACAAGTCCAGCGATGGCGGCGACAGCTGGACCCGGCTCAGCAACGGCTTTCCCAGCGGCAATCACGTCGGCCGCATTGGTTTGGCGGTGGCGCCCAGCCAGCCGCAGACCGTCTACGCGGTGCTCGACAACCAGCAGACCGTGCCGGCCGAGCTGGCCGATCGCGGCGAGCACCCGCTGGCCCCGCTGCGTTTGCGCGATATGAGCAAGGACGAGTTCCTGCGCCAGGATACCGATCTGGTCGATGGCTTCCTGCGCGGCACCGATCTGCCTTTGGACATCGATGCCAAGAAGCTGATGCAGATGCTGCGCAGCGGCGAGCTGAGCATGCAGCAGCTGCGCGACAAGCTCAGCGACGGCAACAGCGCGCTGTTCGATGCCGCCCCGCGCGGCATCGAGGTCTACCGCAGCGACGATGGCGGTCAGCGCTGGGCGAAGACCCACGAGGCGGTGCTGGGCGAGTTCTACTACACCTTCGGCTACTACTTCGGGCAGATCCGAGTAGCCCCGGATGACCCCGACCGCATCTATCTGCTCGGCGTGCCGATGATGAGCAGCGCCGACGGCGGCAAGAACTTCGTTGGCATCAACCAGCCTGACGTGCACGTCGACCACCACGCCTGGTGGATTGATCCGCAAGCCCCGCAGCGCATCTACAGCGGCAACGACGGCGGCCTGGACGTCAGCTACGACGGCGGGGAGAGCTGGCTGAAATTGGACCGGCAGGCGGTAGGGCAGAGCTATGCGGTGGCCGTCGACATGGCCGAGCCCTACAACGTCTACACCGGACTGCAGGACAACGGCACGCTGAGAGGTTCGTCCAAGGCCGACCCGGACGACATCGACGCCTGGAGCATGATCAACGGCGGCGACGGCATGCAGATCCAGATCGATCCGCGCGACCCCAAGATTTTCTACAGCGGCTATCAGTTCGGCTTCTACTCACGCCAGGGCAGCAGCAACGACGGTCAGGTGCGGCCGCGCCCCGGCCTGTTCGACCCGGCCCTGCGCTTCAACTGGCAGACGCCCATCGCGCTGTCCAGCCACAACCCCGACATCCTCTACATGGGCGCCAATCGGCTCTATCGCTCGATGGATCAGGGCGTCAGTTGGAGCGCTATCAGCCCCGATCTGAGTCGCTCTGAACAGCGCGGCGATGTGCCCTTTGCCACGATTACCAGTATCTCGGAGTCGAGTATCCAGTTCGGACTGATCTGGGCCGGTACTGACGACGGCCAGATCCACGTCAGCGTCGACGGCGGGGTCAGCTGGTCGTCGCGCAGCAAGGGCCTGCCCAGCGAGCTGTGGGTATCCCGAGTGGTCGCCAGTAGCGCCGAGCGCGAGCGGGTCTATCTGGCCCTGAACGGCTACCGCAACGACGACCAGCGCGCCTATCTGTATCGCAGCGAGGATCTGGGCAGGCGCTGGACCTCGATCGCCGCCGGGTTGCCCGCCGAGCCGATCAACGTGGTGCGCGAGGACCCGGTCAATCCCGAAGTGCTCTACGTCGGCACCGATCGTGGCGTCTATGCCTCCATCGATCGCGGCGACAGCTGGCTTGCGCTGGGCGAGGGGTTGCCCAATGTGCCGGTCCACGATCTGGTGGTGCATCCGCGCGATCGCGAGCTGGTTGCCGGCACCCACGGGCGTAGCGTCTGGGTGCTCGATGTGCTGCCGCTGCAAGATCTGTCGGCAACGGTACGCGACGCCGATTTGCACCTGTTTCATGTCGACGCCGTGCAGGCCAGCGAGCGCTGGCGCTCGGGTCAGCGGCGCTGGTTCGAGGACCCCGATGCGCTGCCGCAGCTGGACTTCCACCTGTGGTCCGCCCAGGCCGGTGATGGTCGACTACAGGTACTCGATGCGCAGCAGCGGGTGATTGCCGAGCGCGAGCTGAATCTGCGCCAGGGCATCAACGGCGTGCGCTGGGATCTGCTGCTCGATGCCGACGCCGCGCTCGCCGCCGAGGCCGGCAAAGTCGAAGCCTCGGACGCTGCCGAAGGTGAATCGCGACCGTGGAGCGAGACGCCGGTGGCCCAGGCGGTCGCGCTGGGCCAGCCGCTCTACGTCTTCCCCGGCGACTACACCCTGCGCGTAATCAACGAGCGCGGCAGTGCCGACCAGACCCTGAAGGTCAAGCCCCCGCGCAAGCCAGAGCCGCGATTGAAGCCGGCGTTCAAGCTGCGGGGGAGGGAGGATTGAAGAATAGGGCCCAGGGCCCAGGGCTCAGGGCCCAGACCAAGCCACGCCTCCCCGCCTGGGCCCTATGCCCTGGGCCCTGTGCCCTAATCGCTCCTAGCTAAGGCACCCAAACCAACCCCGGAAACACCATCAACGCCGCCAGCATCAACAGCTGTATGCCCACAAAAGGCACCGCGCCACGGTACAGGTCGGCGGTGGCCAGCTCGGGCGGGGCGACGCCGCGCAGGTAGAACAGGGCGAAGCCGAAGGGCGGGGTGAGGAAAGAGGTCTGCAGGTTGATGGCGAAGAGCACGCCCAGCCACACCGGGTCGACGCCCAGCATCAGCAGCGCTGGGGCCACGATCGGGACCACCACGAAGGTGATCTCGATAAAGTCGAGCACAAAGCCGAGCAGGAACATGCACAGATTGACCAGCAGCAGCGCGCCCAGCAGCCCACCGGGCAGCCCCTGCAGCAGCTCGGCGACCCGCTCGTCGCCGCCGAAGCCGCGGAACACCAGGGAGAACAGCGCCGCGCCGATCAGGATCAGGTAGACCATCGAGGTGACCTTGATGGTGCTGTCCAGGCTCTCGCGCAGTCGTTTCCAGGTCAGCTGTCGTCCTGCCGCGGCGAGCAGTGTGGCGCCTACCGCACCGACAGCGGCGGCCTCGGTAGGGGTGGCAAAGCCGGCCAGGATCGAGCCCAGCACAGCGACGATCAGCAGCAGCGGCGGCAGCAGCACCTCGACCAGCGCTCTGGGCGCCACCGATGGCCGCTCTGCGGCCGGCAACGCCGGCGCGGACTGTGGCCGGCGCCAGGCGCAGCACAGGATCCACAGCGCGTAGAGCAGCACCAGCAGCAATCCGGGCACCAGCGCGCCCATGAACAGATCGCCCACCGACACCGTTTCCGGCGAGAATATGCCCTGCTTGAGCTGGGCCTGCTGATAGGCATTGGAAAGCACATCGCCGAGCAGCACCAGGGCCAGCGAGGGCGGAATGATCTGCCCCAGGGTGCCGGATGCGGCAATCACCCCGGAGGCGAGTTTGGGGTCGTAGCCCAGGCGCAGCATGGTCGGCAGCGAGATCAGCCCCATGGTCACCACCGTGGCGCCGACGATGCCGGTGCTGGCGGCGAGCACCGCGCCCACCGCCAGCACGCTCAGCGCCAGTCCGCCGCGCATCCCGCCAAACAGCGCCGCCATCGTGGTCAGCAGCCGCTCGGCCAGCTTGGAGCGCTCCAGCATCACCCCCATGAACACGAACAGCGGCACCGCAAGCAGGGTCTGGTTGCTGACGATGCCGAAGATGCGATTGGGCAGGGCGGCCAGGAAGGCGGGATCAAAAGCGCCCAGCGCGGTGCCGATGCCGGCAAAGATCAGCGCCACACCGCCCAGGGTCAGCGCCACCGGATAGCCCAAAGTCAGCGCCGCCAGCAGCGCCGCAAACAAACCCAGAGCCAACAGATCGGCCACGCTCATGCCGGGTCAGTCTTCAGCAAGGTGCTGCAGGCACGCAAGGCGCGGGCCAAACCGGCGACGATCAGCAGCCCGCCGGCCAATGGAATCAGCGCCTTGAGCAGATACAACGCCGGCAGCCCGCCGGGCTGATCGGAGCCCTCGCCGATCTGCCAGCTGCGCAAAAAATACTGCCAGCCGGTCCACACGATCAGGCCGCAGAAGGGCAGCAGGAAGACCACGAAGCCGATGATTTCGCTCCACGCCTGGCCTTTGGCCGAGCGCCGTTTGGACCACAGGTCGACACGCACATGCTCGTCGCAGCGCAGGGTGTAGGCCGCGCCGAGCAGAAACAGCACCGCATTGGCGGCCAGCACCGCCTCCTGCAGCCACGGTCTGGAGAATGACCAGCCGTAGCGCAGCGCGACGATGGCGAACTCGCCCAGCACCACCAGCGCTGCGGCGACCAGCAGCACCCGGCCCAGCAGATCCAGGGTCAGCTCAAAAGCCTCGGCGAGCGCGTCCAGGCCCGGTGCGCCGCCGTGCATCAGTCGTCGCTGGTCTCGTCGCGCTCAGGCAGCCGGATGTCGTAGAACACCGGCAATACCTCGTTGGTTCCGGGCGGCGCGCGATCGATCTCGCCGTCGTTGTCCGAATCGATCAGCACGTAGGGAATGCCGCGTTTAGGCACCACGCGCACATAGAGCAATCGGCCGTTCTCGCGATATTCCTCGATCCGGCCACCGTCCTTGCCAGGGCGAATGCTGACTTCCGGCTGCACCGCGTCCGGCGGCAGCTGCTTGGGCGGCAGCTCGTCCAGATCCGGCGGGGAGCGGCGCGGCGGCGCGGG
>JAUIFV010000212.1 GCA_030430155.1 Gammaproteobacteria bacterium | reverse complement strand
GGCGCTCGCCGCGCCAATCGATTTCTGGGGCTGCTTTGCCTGGTAATCGCGCTTGATCTGGCGGTGGAGTATTTCTACCAGTCGCGGCAGCTGGTGGCCTTTCCCAAGCTGATCTTCGTTCAGTTGCTGACCAGCTTTGCCTACGGCCCGCTATGTTTGCTCTATGTGCGCTCGCTCACCAGCAACAGGCGAGCGCCGCGCGGGCGATGGCATTGGCTGCTGCCCTTGCTGGCCGTCGTGTTGGCGATTCCGCTTTTCTCGCTGAGCAACGCGGAGGTACTTGCGCTGGTCTACGGCGTGCAGGATCAGCAGCCTTCCTTTGGGCTTTGGACGCTGGCTGCGTTGCTGTTGCAACTCGCCCCGTTGGCCTTGATCGGGGGCTATCTGTGGCTTTCACTGCGCGAACTGTGCGCGCACAGTGAGCGAGTGCGACAGCAGTATTCGTCGCTGGGAGCGCTCAGTTTGAACTGGCTGAGGAGCTTTCTGTGGACGCTGACCGCACTCTACGCGCTCTATGTCACGTCAGTGCTGGTGGGATTGCTGGGTGGTGGCAGTGAACTGCTGGGATCGCTGCTCAACCTGAGTATGGTGATCGCGGTCTATGCCATGGGCTACCGCGGACTGCGGCAGCCGGCGGTCTTTGTCGGCGGTCTCGCCGAGCCGCAGCAAAAGGCGAGTGATCAAGCGCATGCGCAAGCGAAGCCCAAGTACCAGCGCTCGGCGCTGGACGAATCCGGACAGCGTGCCCTGTGGACGACGCTGGGCCAGCACATGGACCAACAGCGACCCCATCTGGATCCGCAGCTGAGCTTGAGCCAGCTGGCCGCACAGATGGGCATCTCCACCAACTATCTGTCCCAGGTGATCAATCAGGAGAGCGGCAGCAACTTCTTCGATTTCGTCAACGGTTATCGGGTGGAGGCGGCGAAGGCTCTGCTGCGTGCGCCCAGTTCGTCAGAGCAGGCCCTACACCTGATCGGCGCCGCCGCGGGCTTCAATTCCCGCTCAGCGTTCTACAGCGCCTTCAAACAGCTGGCCCGGTGTTCCCCTGGTGAGTATCGGCGGCAGCAGGCCGAGCGGAAAGGGCGTTGATGCTGTCCAGACTTATAGGGAAGGACCCGACACTGCCCTAGCAGAACTAGATTGGCGCCACCGAACCGCGCATAGCGGTCGCCGCAGGTGGAAAGCCGATCCGTGCAATGCAAGACACTGCTGGTTCTGATCATCTTGAGTTTGGCCGCGTGCAGCGTGCTGCCGCCCGCGCGCCAAGCCGTAAGCGACAACCTGAATCACGACTACGTGCTCGTCGGGCCGAAGCTATTTCATGAGTGTTCTACTGCGGCCGCCGCAGAGCCGCCGTCGCGCGGTCTGCTCCCCCCTATCGACTCAACGTACCGATCAGGTACGCCTTCGTTGATCTCCGGTGCGCGGACCGCACCGCAGCAGCTCTCCGACACCCTCGTTACGAGCACTCAGGAAAGATGCGGGCCAGGCCCAGTTGTGGTGCTGGAGGCGGGCCTTGGTGACGGCATCTCGGCGTGGTCCAGCGTCTACACCCAGCTCAGCGCAGATCACCGCGTGTTTGCCTATAACCGAGCCGGCTATGGGCGCAGTCGGAGCTCGGCTAGTGAGCGTGACGGGCTGACCTTGGTCGCCGAATTGAGGCAGACCCTGCAGCGGCTGGGTCTGGATCCGCCCTACCTGCTGGTCGGACATTCGCTGGGCGGTACGCTGATGGAGCTGTACACGCGTCGCTATCCCGATGAGGTTGCGGCGCTGGTGCTGGTGGATTCCCGCCACGCGGATTTCACGGCTCGCTGTCTACGAGCGGCGGCCGGATTCTGCACGCCGCCAGCCATTCTCACCGCGATGATGCCTACTGCTGCCAAGCGCGAACTGGCCGCGATCGATACCACCATGTCGCAGCTCCGTCACAGCGGTCCATTCCCGCCGATTCCGCTGCGGGTGCTGAGCAGCGATTCGGCGCTGATGGGTGGCGCACGCTTCGCCCAGGTCTGGGCACAAACCCAGGATGAGCTGGCGACTCTGAGCGCGCAGTCCGCGCAGCGCCGCTGCACCGGCTGTGGTCACTACGTCCAGCGCGAGCGGCCGCAGATGGTGATCGATGCGGTGGCCGAAGTTGCCGAGTTCGCATTCCCGACCACAAAAGAAAGCTACCAAGGAGATGACTATCCATGACGATGACCTTCCTGCGATCCCATCTATGCGCTACCGCAGTGCTCTGTCTACTGCTGTGCAGCTGTGCCGCCCCCGGTGGGCAAACCGACGGTGGACGTCCCGAGGATCACTACCGATGGCTACCGGCCATGGGCGAGTCGGTGGGCTGGGCGCTGTTTCTGCCAGGTTCCAGCGGGCTGAGCGTGTTTGGCGACGACAATCACTACCGCTCCGTCGCCTCCGAACTGAACCAGGCCGGCATCGACGTGCTGATGGTGGACTACAAACCAGCCTACCGGGCCGCAAGCGACGCGCCCGATGTGGACACCGGGGAGAAGATTGCTTGGGTGGCCGAGCGGGCCGTCGACTGGATGCAGCGTGAGCTACCCAAGACGCAAGGGCGGTGCGGCAGCGTCGTGGCTTGGTCAATGGGCGCCGAAGGGGCGCTACGGATGATCAATGATGCCGATCTCAGTCAGCGTCTGTGTTTGCGCTCGGCGGTGTTCTACTACCCATCGAACAGGGCCGAGCTGGCGCTGCGCAATCGCGTGCCGCTGCTGCTGATGGTAGGTCAGGCGGACGACGTCACGCCGGCCGAGCCCATCGCTGCGTGGGTCAACCGCCGCGAGGCCAGCGCCGCCGCGGCGGAAGTCGTGATCTATCCAGACGCCCAGCACGGCTTTGACATTGCCAGCATTCGTCAGAGGAAGACCATCCGCGTGCTGCCGCTGGTCGGTCCCAAGGCGACCCTGCAGTATCAGCCGATGGCGGCGCGCGACTCGTTGGAACGGCTCAGGCGGTTTCTCGGCGCTACACTGGGGACCCGTTGAGGGCGAGGGTCTTGCTGCGTGCATCGGATACTCAGAACTGCCTTGCAATCGGTTGCCCTGGTCGCCTCGCTGGCCAACCGCGCGCCGCTGTATTCGGCAGAAATCGAATCCTGTGGGGTCGAGATCATCGTGCTGGGCATCGCCCAGGACGCGGGCATGCCGCAGCTGGGCAATCCCGCCGATCCGGCCTGGCTGGATCGCTCAAAGCGGCGATTGGCCACCTCGCTGGGGCTGATCGATCACCGCCATCGGCAGCGTTATCTGTTCGAAGCGACGCCGGATCTGCGCGAGCAGCTGCAGCGGCTGGATGAAGTCCAGCGTTGGCCGGATCGCGGGCTGGGCATAGCCGGGATCTTCTTGACCCACGCTCATATCGGCCACTATGCCGGGCTGATTTTTCTCGGCCATGAGTCGGCCGGGGCCGACGGCGTGGTCGTCTACGCGATGCCGCGGATGGCTGAGTACCTGGGCAACCACGGTCCCTGGGATCAGCTGGTGCGCTATCGCAATATCGTGCTGGCGCCGTTAGCAGACGGAACAGACATGGAACTGACCGACGGATTGAGCGTCACCCCGCACCGGGTGCCGCATCGCGATGAGTACTCCGAAACCGTGGGCTTTTCGATCGCCGGGCCAAATCGTGCTCTGCTGTTCATACCCGACATCGACAGCTGGGACCGCTGGGAGAGCGAGTTCGGGATGCGTATCGAAGATCAGCTCGCCGAGCACGATCTGGCCTATGTGGACGCCACCTTCTACGACGACCATGAGCTGCCCGGTCGCGACATGACGGCGATCCCACACCCGCGGATCAGCACGATGATGGATCGCTTCGATGCCCTGCCGACCACCGAGCGGCGCAAGCTGCGCTTCATCCACTTGAACCACACCAACCCCGCCCGCTACCCCGACTCCGAGCAGAGCCGGACGATCCGACAGCGTGGCTACCGTGTCGCCGAGGAGGGTGAGCGGGAATGCTTATGAAGGGCCCAGGGCTCAGGGCCCAGGGCTCAGGGCCCAGGGCTTAGGGCCCAGGGCCCAGAAGAGCCCGATCCCGCGCGCTTTTGATCTTTCTTGGCCCTGGGCCCTCGCCATTCAAAGCAAGGGCCCAGGGCCCAGAAGAGCCCGATCTCGCACGCTTTTGATCTTTCTGGGCCCTGAGCCCTGAGCCCGGGGCCCTCGCTCTTCAAATCCAAGGGCCCAGGGCCCAGAAGAGCGAAGTCCTGCGCGCTCTTGACCTTCCTGGGCCCTATGCCCTAGGCCCTGTGCCCTAGTCCTTACCTCTCCATCAACTCCAACCGCATATCCATCCCCGTCACATCAAACCGCACAATCCGCCTCGGACTGTCCTTGCTGACGTAGATGGTGTTCCCCGGCTGTCCACCTTCCTGTACCACCGCCCAGGTGTCGAAGTTGCCGGCGGGCACGCTGATCTCGGCACTACCGGTGACCGTGTAGGTGATCGCGGAGATCTGACCGTTCAAAGTGTTCAGCCAATTCAGCTCGATCACCTTGTTCTCACTTAGATCCATCGCATTGGCCAGATACAGCGCGCCGGCGCGAGTCAGGGTGCCGGCCGGCATGCTTTCGCTAAGCGCGCGATGGCGATGCTCGCCGCTGGCGAAGTTGTAGATCTCGATCTGGCTGTCGGCCAGGTCGTCCTGCCATTGCCAGTTGGCGTCGATGTAGTGATCGCCCATGCGGGCGTGGACCTGACTGCGCAACGGCGCAAAGCTGTCGCCGTCCATGACCACGAAAATCTCCTCGAGCACGCCCATCACCTCGCTCTCGGAATGGTCGTGGATCAGGTACTGGCCCTTTTCGTTGAAGCGGCTGTGCACGGTGATCATGCCGGCCTGCTGGCCGTTGCTGATGACCTGGAACTGCTGCTTGCCGACGAATGCCTGCGCGCGGTCGATGGGCACCGGTTTGGCCGCTAGCGGCGTGTCTTCGGCAGCGAGTGCGCTGCCGATGCTGGCGGTGGCAAGGATGATGGATGCGTAGAGGGCGGTGCGCAGCTGCATGGCCATGGTCATCGGTAGTTGAGATGCGGAGCAGCCTAGCGTCCTGGTACCGGCCCGCGCGCATGCCAAAGGACGTTGCACAAAGTGGGTTTTTCGCCAGATTTGCGCCAACCTGCGGTCCCGTTTGCCGTCCCGATCATGGGCCGGTCGTAGAATGAAATAGCGGCGGGCGGTATCCAGTCGCTGACCAACCTGCTGGGAGTGTGATGAACAAGACGATCCGATTCGCCGTCATTTGTCTGGTCCTAATTGCCGCAAGCGGCTGCGAGAAGGTCCAGTTTCAGTCCCCGCCCACGCTGCCGCTGGCGCAGTGCGACGCCGCCTTCGTCGGCAGCTGGCGGGTGGAGGATCCCAGTGAGGATGCGGACGCTTCGGCGATGTATCTGCGGGTCGGCCCGGACTGCGCCGATTGGATCGGGGTGGAAGTGGATGCAGACGATGCGCAAGCGGCCAAGATCGAGAATCTGCAGGAGAAGATGGATCTCGGCTTCGCCGCGGCTGGCGAGCAGCGCTTTGTGGCGTCGCTGGAGCGCCAGGAGCCGGCTGCAGACGCCGATGGCAAGCCCGAGGGCTATGTGTTGGCGCGCTACAGCGCCGATGAGGAGCTGATCGAGCTGCGCCTGCTGGATGCCACGAAGGCCGCCCATCTGATCATCGACGACGCGATCCCCGGTTGGGTGGAGAAGCGCGATCGCGATGTCGACGGTCGCGTCGCGCCGCTGGCCACCCGTCACTACGTCTACGTTTTTGGCAGTGCCGAGGAGACCAACGCCGCGCTGCAGCTTCACGGTGAGGCCATGCTGGGTCCGCTGTGGCTGCGTCTGCGGCGGGTGGATGCGCAGACCAAGGGCCAGATCGACGCGTGGATTGCCGCCGCGAAAGCCGAGCAGGGAGATGGTGAGTGATGAAAAGCAAGGGCATCGGTGCTGCGGCAGTCGCATTCGCACTGGGGTCGCTGCTGAGCAGTGCCGCTTCGGCGCAGCAGTCGGCGCCGCCGGGCGTCGAAGCGCTGACCATGGCGCTGCCGCAGGTGAGCCCGGCCTCTTTCGATGGCGATGTGCGCGATCTGCCCCAGGACGCGGCGCCGCAGCAGCGGCTGGGACGGGAGTTCGATTCGCCGCGCGGCAGCAAACGCTCGCCGCCCGATCCCAAGCAGGACCGCCCCGATCCGAACATCCCCAAGGCGGCGATGCCGGCGCCGATCGAGAATTTCGCCGGGGTCAGCCTCAGCACCTCGGTGACCGGCGGGATTGCGGGCGCCGGCTATCCGTCTGACGTGACCGGCGACGTCGGCCCCAATCACTACATCCAGGGGGTCAACAGCTCCTACGCCATCTTCAGCAAGACCGGCACGCTGCTGGCGGCCTTCACCGAGAACGCGCTGTGGAACGGGGCTGGTACCGGCACGCCCTGCGATGCCAACAACCAGGGCGATCCGGTGGTGCTGCATGACGGACTGGCGGACCGCTGGATCCTCACCAACTTCGCCTTCGCCACCCCCGGTGGCACGCCGGTGGCGCCCTTCTATCAGTGCATTGCAGTCTCCAAGACCAGTGATCCGGTGTCCGGCGGCTGGTGGCTGTACGCGGTGCGCATGGATCCCGGCGGCAGCGGTCGGCCGCCGAATGGATTGCTCAACGATTACCCGCGCTTCGGACTGTGGAATGACTGTCTGTACATGTCGGCCAACGAATTTCAGGCGCCCAACTTCAACTTCGCCGGCGTCGCTTTCGCCTCCTTCAGTCGCGACGACATGTACGCCGGTGCGCCGCTGACCTCGGCGATCGGCTATCTGCCCGCCTCGTCGAACATCTTCACCATGATTCCAAGCAATCTGCAGGGCACCGCAGAGCAGTTCATGCCGCCACCGGGGACGCCGAACTATTTCGTCTCGCAGTCGCTGACCAACTTTGCCTTCGAAGTGCGCAAATTCACCCCGGGCGCCAACTGCGGTGCCGGCGGCAGCCTGGGCAATCGGGTCAACGTCAACCAGAGCAGCTACTCGGTTCCCAACGGTGCGGTCGCCCAGCAGCCCAATACCTCAACCCGGCTGGATTCGGTGGGCGATCGGCTGATGCAGGGGGCCGAATACCGGCGCATAGGCAACACCGAATCGGTCTGGGTCAGCCACAGCACCCGCTCCTCCAGCTTCGGCGTGTTGCGCCCGCAGTGGGCGCAGATCAACGTCACCGGGGGCACCGTGTCGACCACGCCGGTGCAGCAGCAGATCTACGGGCCGGAGGGCAGTCGGCACCGCTGGATGTCCTCGCTGGCGGTCGATCAGCAGGGCAACATGGCGCTGGGCTACAGCACTTCTGGGACCAGCAGTTTCCCGGCGATCGCCTATTCCGGCCGGCTGGTGGACGACACGCCAAATATGCTGCCGCAAACCGAACGGGTGGTGGTCAGCGGCGGTGGTTCGCAGATCTTCGACTGCGGTCCCACCCCCTGCGAGCGCTGGGGTGACTACACGGCGATGAGGCAATTGGCAGACGCGGATTGCCTCATTCAAGTTTCCCGATTGCGCCGCTGCATTGCTGGATCAATCGATCAATTTCCCGGCGCCGCCCAGCCAAACCTACAGCCCCGGCGGGACCTTCGCCGTTTCCGCTAGCGCCAGTTCGGGGCTGCCGGTGGTGTTTTCTTCCAGCACCCAAACGGTGTGCACGGTCGCTGATAGCACGGTGAGCATCGTTGCCGCCGGGACCTGCACCATCAACGCCGATCAGCCGGGCAACGCCAGTTTCAACCCGGCGCCGCGGGT
>JAUIFV010000211.1 GCA_030430155.1 Gammaproteobacteria bacterium | reverse complement strand
GCTCAGACCATTCCCAGTCATTTGACCAACGATTCCGGAACGGAATCTGCATTTCAAAGCTGGACCACTTTGATTCTGCCCTACATCGAACAGAACAACCTGGCCGATACGTTTGACTTTAAAGAAGCCTGGTACGACGATGCTGCGTCCACCAACATCGACACGATTGCCCAGCCGCTGAACCTGTTCATTTGCCCTTCGGCGCCGGGCAGCAACAAAAGAAACGATCCCTACCACGTGATTGGCGCAGCAGCAGGTGACTATGGGTCGATCAATGAAGTCAAGAAGAAGGTTTACACCGAAGTGTTGGGTGTTGATGATCCCGGTGAAGCAGCTCGTGCCGGATTGTTGTCCAAGTTTGAAGAAAACAGGATGAGCAGCTGTACTGACGGCACCAGCAATACCTTTTTCGTAGCTGAATGTGCAGGGCAGCCAGAAGTCTGGGTGGCCAACGGAAAAATGACACTCGATCAATTCGCCATTTATGAAACGAATGATGACAAAGTTGTGAATTTTGGTGGACGTCTGGTTCCCGTAGACGGAACCGGGTGGGCGGATCCGGATTGCGGATTCAGCATCAATGGTGCGACTTCGGATGGATTGGACAAATACGGTCGCTCCATGATCAATGCGATCAATGTGAGCGAAGTCTATGCATTCCACCCAGCGGGTGCGAGTTTTGCGATGGCCGATGGTTCGGTTCATTTCGTCCGAGAGACGATTGACGTCGAGCCGTTTGTCGCACTGTGCACACGGTCCGGCGGCGAAGTCAACACGTCTGACTATTGATCTCGCGGTGGAGGATTGTTCTTCCACGGATTCAAATTTTTGCACCAAAGGGCTCGCGAGGGCCCTTTGCATTTTTCGCAACCGTTTCATTCGGGATTTGCCATGAGATTCAGATACATTGCCATCGCTTTGCTTTTATGCGTTTCAATCTTCCTGACGGCATATGCTGACGAGCCGAGCAGGACGACGAACGAAGATATCAATTCCAAAATCGAATTGATCGGGATCGCCGAGATACCGGGGAATGCCAAAGACCTTTCCGGACTGACGGAAACCCTGGGGGACGGTCTGACCAACAACATGTTGGGTGGGTTTTCCGCAATCGCTTACCTGGGAAACGGTGACGAATACCTGTTTCTCTCAGACCGGGGGCCCCTGGATGGCCAGGTTGATTGGTCCTGTCGATTTCAGAAAATCAGGGTGACATTCGACAAGACGCAAAATAGCCGGAAGGCTGTTGAGACTGAATTGCTGGAAACCGTTCTGCTGGTTGATGATGCCGATCGACGAATGACCGGATTGGCGGCAGCCTATACTCCCTCCAGCGATCGCTCCGCCCGGTTGGATCCGGAAGGGATTCGGGTTACCGATTCAGGCAGTGTTTACATCTCCGATGAATACGGTCCACGGCTGATTGAATTCGATTTGAACGGCAACCTGAGCGCCTACACCCTGGGTGGAGGCTAGCCATCGGTCATGGGCACTCCGACCGGGCCCGTGCGGCTCCTGCCTGTGGTTGCCCTGGTTGGCCGCCCCAACGTCGGCAAATCAACGCTTTATAACGTCCTTACCCGAACCAGGGACGCAATTGTCTCCGATCTCTCCGGGCTGACCCGGGATCGCCACTACGGCGTGGTGGAGAAGGACGGCAATCGCTACATCGTCGTCGACACGGCGGGCCTGAGCAGCAGCCCCGACGCCCTCGCCCAGCATATGTCCGGACAGGCCAGGATCGCGGTCACCGAGGCTGACGTCATCCTGCTGGTGGTCGACGCCCGAGCCGGATTGCTGCGCGACGACATTGAAATCGCCGCCGAACTGCGTCGCTCCGGCAAACCGCTGTTGCTGGTGGTCAACAAGACCGATGGCCTAGACGAAGACGGTGCATTGGCCGACTTCGCCAGCCTGGGCCTGCCCACCTGCGCCATTGCGGCAGCACATCGTCGCGGTATCGGCGATTTGCAGGAGACCTTCTTCGAGCATCTGCAGTTTCCTGAAGCAGCGGATGAAGTGGCTCTGGACCCCAACGACGACCGCTGCAGAGTGGCCATTGTTGGCCGTCCCAACGTCGGCAAATCGACGTTGATCAACCGCCTGCTGGGCGAGGAGCGACTGCTCGCCTTCGACCAGCCCGGCACCACCCGCGATGCCATCGAGGTCGAGGTGGAGTGGGACGGCAGACCCTATCTGTTCATCGATACGGCCGGCATGCGGCGTCGCGCCCGTGTCGACGAGGCCGTGGAAAAGTTCAGCGTGATCAAGGCCTTCCAGGCCATCGAGCAGGCTCAGGTGGTGGTCTTTGTGATCGACGCACGGGAGGGCTTTGCCGAACAGGACGCGACCATCCTGGGCCAGGTGCTCGATAGCGGAAGGGCGCTGGTCATCGCCATCAACAAGTGGGATGGACTGCAGCAAAGCGAACGCAGCGAAGTGCGCAGGCGCATCGATTTGGGCCTGGATTTTCTCGACTTCGCCAAGCGCATCCCGATCTCCGCCCTGCACGGTTCCGGCCTGGGTGAGCTCATGAAAGCGGTGCGTCAGGCTTGGCATTGCGCGCTGAAGGAGTTGGGCACCAAGGACCTGACCGAGGCGGTTACCGCCGCCTTCATCGCTCACCAGCCGCCGCTGGTCAACGGCCGGGTCAGCAAGATGCGCTATGTGCACCAAGGTGGTCGCAATCCGCCGCGGGTGATCATCCACGGCAGCCGATTGAAGGACCTACCGGAAAGCTACAAGCGCTATCTGCAGAACAACCTGCGCAAGCGCTTCAGACTGATCGGCACGCCGATCAAGCTGGAGTTCCGCGAGGGCAAGAATCCCTATGCCGGACGCAAAAATGAGCTTACCCAGCGACAGATCCAGAAAAAGCGCCGCTTGATGAAACACGTCAAGCGCTCCTGAGCGCCGCTTCGGCACAGAGTAGTCCAGCAATGCGCAGCGATACGCCGTCCACGCCAGTGTTGATCCTCGCCGGCGGTCAGGGGCAGCGTATGGGCGGTATCGACAAGGCTTTCGCCCTCTACCAGGGAAGGTCATTGATTGAGCAGGCGCTGGACGTAGCCAGCTCGATTGGGCCGGTCATCGTCGCCAGTTCGCGCAGCGCCGATCGCTATCGACAAATGGCGGTCGACACCGTTGCCGATGCCCTGCCCGGCTTCGCCGGTCCTATGAGCGGGCTGCTGGCCGGCTTTGAGCAGCACAGGACTGGCCTGCTGCTGTCCATGCCGGTCGATCTGCACGGCCCTGGCCCGAAGGACCTGCTCGCCCTTGCCCAGTCGGCCGCCGAGAGCCGCCGCTGCGCCTACGCCATGTGCGCGGACAGGCGCCAACCGCTGCTGGCGGCCTGGTGGGTTGATGCCGACTTGATTACCGCCGCCCGAGCTGAGCTGGTCGACGGTCGCGGCGCAGTCCACGCGCTGCAAGACGCGGTCAACGCGCTGCCGGTAGACTTCATCCTGCAGAGTGCGGCATGGACCAACGTCAACCGCACTTGAACCCAATCACGCGCAGTGAGTACAGCCTTGCAGGACACCTCCAGCCCGACTGATCTGACCCTGGCTCAGGCCAAGGTCATACTCGAAGCCAAGCTCAGCGGACACGCCGGGCCGCCGGTGGAGCTGGCCTTGGACGAAGCTGCAGGCACGGTACTGGCCGAAGCGCTGGTTGCGCCCATCGATTTGCCTCCTTTTGCCAATTCGGCAATGGATGGCTATGCCATAAACACCGCGGACCTGGACGGCAACCCGCCTTACCGACTGCCGCTGGATGGTGCGACGCTGGCCGGCGCTGCGCCGGCGCCGTTGCGCAAGGGACACGCTCGCCGCATTACCACCGGTGCGGCGATGCCCAGCGGGGCGGATGCGGTGATCCTGCAGGAATGGGTCAAGCGCGAGGACGAACCCGGCGGACATGGGTATATAGCGTTCGATCGCGAGACCGAGCCGGGTCAGTTCGTCCGCGAGGCGGGCGGCGATCTGCGACAGGGCGAGGCCTTGCTGCCGCTCAGTACGCGACTGGGACCACTGCAGCTGGCGCTGGCCGCCAATGTCGGCATCGCTCGACTCAAGGTCAGGCCGCGGCCCAAGGTGGCCGTGGTGTCCACCGGTGACGAGCTGGTTGAGCCTGGACGCACACGTGGCGAGGGCAAGATCTACGATAGCAATCGCTATCTGCTGGCCGAGCTGGCCGAACAGCTCGGCGGCGATGTGGTCTACGCCAGCACCTGCGGCGATGATCGCGCGGCGCTGCTGCGGATGCTCGAAAGCGCAACCTCGGTTGCCGATCTGGTGGTCACCAGCGGCGGCGTCTCGGTGGGGGATGCCGACCTGCTGCCGGAACTGGTGGCCAGCCTCGGCGAGGTGCATTTTCACAAGATTGCGCTCAAGCCGGGGCGGCCGGCGCTGTTCGGCAGCGTTAACCAGACCCCGATACTGGCACTGCCCGGCAACCCGGTGTCGGTGATGGTGACCTGTTTGCAGCTGTTGGCGCCGGCGCTGGATCATCTCAGCGGCGCCCAGGCACGAGTGCCGCTGCGAATGACCGCGCAGCTCGATGGTCGCATCGACAAGAGCCATCCGCGACTGGAGTTTCAACGTGGTCGGCTCAATCAATCGGCGAGCGGGAAACTTTGGGTCACTCCCATCGCTGGGCAGGGTTCCCATCAGCTGGCCGCGCTGCGCGACGCCGACTGCTTTGTGTTGCTCCCAGAGGGTCCGCAAAGCTTCTCCCACGGCGACAGTGTCTTTGTCGAACCGCTGATCCAGTACCTCAGATAGGCCTTTTGCGAACCGCCATGTCAGGACTCGCCGCCAAGCGTCTGCAGCAACTGCGCACCGTCATCGAAGAGCTCGACGTGCAGCAGGCTCACGCCCGCATGCAGTCTGGTGCCGTACTGATCGATATCCGCGACCCGGACGAGACCGCCGCCGGTCTGCCGACGGCAGCCCATGCCCTACCCCGCGGCGCCCTGGAGCTGAAGATCGAGCAGGTCGCCGAGCAGGACAGCGAAGTGCTGCTGCTATGCGGTTCCGGGCAGCGCTCGCTGCTGGCCGCGGCCAATCTGCGCGAGCTGGGCTACAGCCGAGTCGCGTCAGTGAGTGGCGGCTACGCGGCCTGGAAGAATGCGGAGCTGCCAGTCAACGTGCCCAACCGGATGGATCCTCTGGCCCGGCAACGCTATTCGCGGCAGATGATCCTCGATGACATCGGCGAGGACGGACAGCAGCAGCTCCAGCAGGCCAAGGTGCTGGTAGTCGGCGCCGGCGGCCTGGGTTGCCCTGCCTCGCTGTATCTGGCCGCCGCCGGCGTTGGCCAGCTCACCCTTATCGACGCCGACAAGGTGGAGCTGAGCAATCTGCATCGCCAGGTCCTGCACGGCAGCCTGTCAGTGGGCCAGCCCAAAGTGCGGTCGGCCAGCGAGCGACTGCGCCAACTCAATCCCGAGGTTCAGATACGCGCCATCGAAGGCCGTCTGAATACCGATAACGTGGCCGAACTGGTAGCCGAGCACGACGTCATCGTCGACGGCGCCGACAACCTCGCCACCCGCTATCTGCTCAATGCGGCGACTGTGGCGGCCGGCAAACCGTTGGTCTATGCCGCTGTTGAGCGCTTCGAGGCGCAGGTGTCGGTTTTTTGGCCGCAGGCCGACAATGGACCCTGGCCTTGCTATCGCTGCCTGTTCCCCTACCCGCCGCCGCCCGAGGCGGCACCAAACTGCGCCGAGGCCGGCGTATTGGGCGTGGTGCCCGGCATCGTCGGGCTATTGCAGGCCAACGAAACGCTGAAGATCCTGCTGCGTATCGGTCAGCCATTGACCGGCCGCCTGCTCTGCTTTGACGCCCGCCAGAGCAGCTGGCGCGAGCTGCGTCTGCCGGTTGACCCGCAGTGCCCGGGTTGCGGGGAAAACCGCTCAGCGGTAGATGAGATTGTCAGCTGCCGGGGGTAGAATTCGCAGAACCAGTGAGTTCATGTGAATTAAACCAATAGGTTATAAAGTATTCTTAATCTAATTTGTGCTCCAAATGCGAACTGTCGTTAAGGCCGTTGACTCAGCACCGCTGCAATGATCGCAATGCCCTCGACAAAGTTACCCAGGCGCAGGTTCTCGTTGGGGCTGTGTTGGTTGTTGTCGATATTCACCGTCGGTACCGAGGCCGCAGGTATGCCCAGCGTCTGCACAAAGGGTGAAATCGGTATGGAGCCACCCATGGTACGAATCAGGATCGGTTCCTCCCCGTACAGCCAGCGCATGCCGCTACGTGCCATCCGACCCGGCGCCGAGTCGAATTCACTGCGAAAGGCAGCGTAACTGAGACGGGCGCTGAACTGTACGATGCGCTCATGCTGCGCCCTTTGGGCGTCAGTAGGCGGATGATCGACCACCGTGTAGCCCAAGTCTTCGATGTGCGCCCTCACCAGCTCAGCCAGGCGATCCGGATCGGACTCCAGCACCAGCCGTATGTCGATCTCAGCCGTAGCCGTGGCCGGAATGATGGTCCTGACCTGATCGCCGATCCAGGCTGACCCCATGCCGCGAATGTTCAGTGACGGATACTGCAGTGCTTGCTGCAGCGTGTCGGCCACCTGTTCCGGGGCGGCCACGCCGATGCTGCCAAGTATCTGCTCGGGATCATCGGGAACTCTCGCGAGTGCTGCCGCGGTGTTTGCATCGATAGCCACCCCGTCGTAAAAGCCCGATATCAGCACTCGCCCTTCGGCAGATTTCATCGATGCCAGTATCCGCGCCAGATCGAAGGCCGGGTTGGGTACGAAGTTGCCGTAATGACCACTGTGCTGAGGCACCTTCGGCCCAAAGGTGGTCAGAGTCAGCGCCAGCAGGCCGCGCGCGCCGAATGACACGGTGGGCTGATTGGAGGCATGTGGAGGGCCGTCAAAGATCAACAGCAGGTCGGCAGCCAGTCGCTCTCGGTGCTGCTCCACGAGTGCCGCCAGATGCGGCGATCCCAACTCCTCTTCAGTGTCGATGATCACCTTGAGGTTGTAGTTCGGTTCGGCATCCATTCCAGCAAGCAGGTCCATGGCCAGCAGAAACTGGGTCATAGGCCCCTTGGAGTCTGCGGCCGAGCGGGCGAAGATCCGCCAATCGGGGTCAAACTCGCGTTCCAGTGCGGACCATTCGATGATTTCCCAATCACCGTGATCATCTTGCCGCTTGAGCACGGGCTGATAGGGATTCGGCTGCGCCCACGCGCTGGGATCCACCGGTTGCCCATCGGACTGCAGATAGACCAGCACGGTGCGCTCCGCATTGGCGACCAGACGCTCCGCATACAAGGTCGGGTTCACAGCAGTCGGCAGTCGTTGCGTTCGGAAACCGCGCGCCTGGAACTGCGGCTCCATCCAATCCACCAGAGCGGCGATATGCTCGGGATGACGACCGTCGTTGGGCAGGGCCAGGAATTCACGGTAGAGCGCGACCGCTTCAGGTAGCGACTGCATGATTGTGGCCCGCATACGTTCGGGATCGGCTGCCGTCTGCGCGCTCGCGGCGTGCTGCAGCACCAGCACGAGCAGGAATGCGGTAATCCAGGTTCGCATCGGACGCTCCTCCATCGACCAAAGCCTTGCCAGTGCGGCGCTGGCCTCGTGATCGGCATCATCCTACACGCGCGAGATCAGCCTTGGATCGGCAATCTACCCCGCGCTCAAGCGCGCCGGTGGGCCTTGAGCAACGTCGGCATCAGCGCAAAGACCAGCAGCATCAGCAGATAGACCGAGCCGGCCACCGTCGCGATCGCCGCGCCCTTGGCGCCCATCGCCGGGATGAGATCGCCCACCCCGAAGATCAG